>NZ_AP022590.1:927831-1237108 GCF_010731775.1 Mycobacterium mantenii
TCGCGATCGCGGCGATCGACAACCTGGTCAAGGGAACCGCGGGCGCCGCCGTGCAGTCGATGAACCTGGCGCTGGGCTGGCCGGAGACAGAAGGCCTTTCGGTGATCGGGGTGGCGCCATGACGCGCGCCGGCGCGCAAGCGCGGTTGCTGCGCGAACAGGGCGTCACGGCGCCGGCCGGATTCCGGGCCGCCGGCATCGCCGCCGGCATCAAAACCTCGGGCAATCGCGACCTGGCGCTGGTTTTCAACGAAGGACCCGACTACGCCGCGGCCGGGGTGTTCACCCGCAACAAGGTCAAAGCCGCGCCGGTGCTGTGGAGCCAGCAGGTGCTGACCACCGGCGCGCTGCGTGCAGTGATCCTCAACTCCGGCGGCGCCAACGCCTGCACCGGACCGGTCGGATTCCAGGACACCCACGCCACCGCCGAGGCCGTCGCGGCCGCGCTGTCGGACTGGGGCACCGAGACCGGCGCCATCGAGGTCGCGGTGTGCTCCACCGGGCTGATCGGTGACCGGCTGCCGATGGACAGGGTGCTCGCAGGGGTGCGCGCGATCGTGCAGGACATGGCCGGTGGCCTGTCCGGCGGCGACGAGGCGGCGCAGGCGATCATGACCACCGACACCGTGCCCAAACAGGTTGCGCTGCACCATCCGGGCAACTGGACGGTCGGCGGGATGGCCAAGGGCGCGGGCATGCTCGCGCCGTCGCTGGCAACGATGCTCTGCGTGCTCACCACCGACGCGGCCGTCGACGCGGCGGCGTTGGACTCGGCGCTGCGCCGCGCCACCGCCCGCACCTTCGACCGGCTCGACATCGACGGCGCCTGCTCGACCAACGACACGGTGCTGCTGCTGGGTTCGGGGGCCAGCGGGATCGCGCCCAGCCAGGATGACCTCGACGACGCGGTGCTGCGGGTGTGCGACGACCTGTGCGCCCAGCTGCAAGCCGACGCCGAGGGCGTCACCAAGCGCGTCAACGTCACCGTGCAGGGGGCGGCCTGCGAGGACGACGCGCTGGTCGCCGCGCGGACGATCGCCCGCGACTCCCTGGTCAAGACGGCGGTGTTCGGCTCGGACCCTAACTGGGGCCGGGTGCTCGCCGCCGTCGGCATGGCGCCCATCGCCCTGGATCCCGACCGGATCACGGTGTCGTTCAACGGTTTTGCGGTCTTCGTCGACGGTGCCGGAGCCGCGGGCGCGCGCGAGGTGGACCTCTCGGGGGCCGACATCGACATCGCGGTCGATCTGCGGCTCGGCGACGGCCGGGCCACCGTCCGGACCACCGACCTGTCGCACGGCTACGTCGAAGAGAATTCGGCCTACAGCTCATGAGGCCCGCCACCGAGGGGTTGTCCACCCCGCTCAAGGCGCAGGTGCTCGCCGAAGCCCTGCCCTGGCTCAAGCAGCTGCACGGCAAGATCGTCGTGATCAAGTACGGCGGCAACGCCATGACCGACGACACGCTGCGGCACGCCTTCGCCTCCGACATGGCGTTTCTGCGTAACTGCGGCGTCCATCCCGTCGTCGTGCACGGCGGCGGCCCGCAGATCACCGCGATGCTGCGCCGGCTCGGCATCCCGGGCGACTTCAAGGGCGGATTCCGAGTCACCACACCGGAAGTGCTCGACGTGGCGCGCATGGTGTTGTTCGGTCAGGTCGGCCGCGAACTGGTCAACCTGATCAACGCGCACGGACCCTACGCCGTCGGCATCACCGGCGAGGACGCCCAGCTGTTCACCGCCGTGCGGCGCAGCGTCACCGTGGACGGCGTGGCCACCGACATCGGCCTGGTGGGAGACGTCGAACGGGTGAACACCGCGGCGGTCCTGGATCTGATTGCCGCGCGGCGCATTCCGGTGGTGTCGACGTTGGCGCCGGACGCCGAAGGCGTGGTGCACAACATCAACGCCGACACTGCCGCCGCGGCGCTGGCCGAGGCGCTGCGCGCCGAGAAGCTGTTGATGCTCACCGATGTCGAAGGCCTGTACACCAGCTGGCCGGACCGCGGTTCGCTGGTCAGCGAAATCGACACGGCCACCTTGTCGCAACTGCTACCCACGCTGGAGGCGGGCATGATTCCCAAAGTCGAAGCCTGTCTGCGGGCCGTGACCGCGGGCGTGCCCAGCGCGCACGTCATCGACGGGCGGGTCGAACATTGTGTCCTGGTCGAGCTTTTCACCGACGAGGGCACCGGCACCAAGGTGGTGAGCGCGTGACCAATACGGATGACGTCAAGCGGCGGTGGGAAGCCGTGATGATGAACAACTACGGCACCCCCGCGATGGCCCTGGCCGGCGGCGACGGCGCCGTGGTCAACGACGTGGACGGGAAGGCCTACCTCGACCTGCTCGGCGGCATCGCGGTCAACATCCTGGGCCACCGCCACCCCGCGATCATCGAGGCCGTCACCCACCAGATGTCGACGCTGGGCCACACCTCCAACCTGTATGCCACCGAACCGGGCCTCGCGCTGGCCGAGGAACTGGTGAGCCTGCTGGGCGCCGATTCCCCGGCGCGGGTGTTCTTCTGCAACTCCGGGACCGAGGCCAACGAGGTGGCATTCAAGCTGTCGCGGCTCACCGGGCGCACTAAACTCGTTGCCGCACAAGAGGCTTTCCATGGGCGGACCATGGGCTCGCTGGCGCTGACCGGTCAGCCGAGCAAGCAGGCGCCGTTCGCGCCGCTGCCCGGCGAGGTCACGCACGTGCCCTACGGCGACACCGCCGCCCTGGCCGCCGCGGTCGATGACGCCACCGCCGCCGTTTTTCTGGAACCGATCATGGGGGAGAGCGGCGTCGTCGTCCCGCCCGAGGGATACCTGGCCGCCGCGCGCGACATCACCGCGCGGCACGGCACGCTGCTGGTGCTCGACGAGGTGCAGACCGGAATGGGCCGCACCGGAACGTTTTTCGCCCACCAGCATGACGGCATCACCCCGGACGTGGTGACCATGGCCAAGGGGCTGGGCGGCGGCCTGCCGATCGGCGCCTGCCTGGCCATCGGCCCGGCCGCCGACCTGATGACACCCGGCCTGCACGGCAGCACGTTCGGCGGCAACCCGATCTGCGCCGCGGCGGCCCTCGCGGTGCTGCGGGTGCTCGCCGAGGAGAACCTGGTTCGTCACGCCGAGGTGCTGGGCAAGTCGCTGCGGCACGGCATCGAGGCGCTCGCCCACCCGCTGATCGATCACGTGCGCGGCCGCGGGCTGCTCTGCGGCGTGGCGCTCACCGCGCCGCGCGCCAAGGACGCCGAGGCGGCGGCCCGCCGGGCGGGGTTCCTGGTGAACGCGGCCGCACCCGACGTCATCCGGCTGGCGCCGCCGCTGATCATCACCGAAGCCCAGGTCGATACCTTCATTGCGGCCCTGCCGGGCATCCTCGACGAAGCAGCCGGGGTCGCGGCATGACGCGCCATTTCCTGCGCGACGACGACCTGTCGCCCGCCGAGCAGGCCGAGGTGCTGCAGCTGGCCGCCGAGCTGAAGAAGGACCCGCTGCGCGCCCGCCCGCTGGAGGGCCCGCGCGGGGTCGCGGTCCTGTTCGACAAGAACTCCACCCGCACCCGGTTCTCGTTCGAGGTGGGCATCGCCCAGCTCGGCGGGCACGCCGTCGTCGTCGACGCCCGCAGCACCCAGCTGGGGCGCGACGAAACGCTGGAGGACACCGCGCGGGTGCTGTCGCGCTACGTCGAGGCCATCGTCTGGCGGACCTTCGGGCAGGAACGCCTCGAAGCGATGGCCGCGACGGCGACGGTGCCGGTGGTCAACGCGCTGTCCGACGAATTCCATCCCTGCCAGGTGCTCGCCGATCTGCAGACCATCGCCGAGCGCAAGGGGGCGCTCACCGGCTTGCGGATGGCCTATTTCGGCGACGGCGCCAACAACATGGCCCACTCGCTGATGCTCGGTGGGGTCACCGCCGGCATCCACGTCACCATCGCCGCCCCGGACGGCTTCGCGCCCGCCGAGGCGTTTGTGACCGCGGCCCGGCGGCGCGCCGAGGACACCGGCGCCTCGGTCACCGTCACCGCCGACGCCGACGCCGCCGCGCGCGGCGCCGACGTCCTGGTCACCGACACCTGGACGTCGATGGGGCAGGAGGACGACGGGCTGGACCGCCTCACCCCATTCCGGCCCTACCAGATCAACGCCCGCCTGCTGTCCCTGGCCGACCCGGAAGGCATTGTGCTGCACTGTCTTCCGGCTCACCGCGGCGACGAGATCACCGACGAGGTGATGGACGGGCCGGCCAGCGTGGTCTTTGATGAGGCCGAAAACCGGTTGCACGCCCAAAAAGCGCTGCTGGTGTGGTTACTGGAGCGGTCGCGATGACCCGCTCGAAGGCCACGCCCGAAACCACCCGGGCCGGGCGCCAGGACCGCATCGTAGCGATCCTGTCGTCGGCGTCGATCAGCAGCCAGAGCGAGCTGGCGGCACGGCTGGCCGGTGAGGGCATCGACGTCACCCAGGCCACGCTCTCGCGCGACCTTGAAGAACTGGGTGCGGTGAAGCTGCGCGGCGCCGACGGGGGCGTCGGGGTCTACATCGTTCCCGAGGACGGCAGCCCGGTGCGTGGGGTGTCGGGCGGCACGGCCCGGCTGTCCCGGCTGCTGGGCGAACTGCTGGTGTCCGCCGACGCCAGCGCCAACCTCGCGGTGCTGCGCACCCCGCCCGGCGGCGCCAACTATCTGGCCAGCGCGATCGACCGCGCGGCGCTACCGTACGTCGTCGGCACCATCGCCGGCGATGACACCGTCTTCGTGGCCGCTCGCGAGCCGATGACCGGCGCCGAGTTGGCCAGCACCCTGGAAAAACTCACGTAAGCGTTTCAACTAAAGGAGATTGGTTCATGTCAGAACGCGTCATCCTGGCGTATTCCGGCGGTCTGGACACCTCGGTGGCCATCAGCTGGATCGGCAAGGAGACCGGCCGTGAGGTCGTAGCGGTGGCGATCGACCTCGGCCAGGGCGGCGAAGACATGGAGGTCATTCGCCAGCGGGCCCTGGACTGCGGCGCGGTGGAAGCCGTCGTCGTCGATGCCCGCGACGAGTTCGCCGAGGGCTACTGTCTGCCCACCATCCTGTCCAACGCCCTCTACATGGATCGTTACCCGCTGGTGTCGGCGATCAGCCGGCCGCTGATCGTCAAGCACCTGGTGGCGGCTGCCCGCGAGCACGGCGGCACCATCGTCGCGCACGGCTGCACCGGCAAGGGCAACGACCAGGTCCGGTTCGAGGTCGGATTCGGTTCGCTGGCGCCCGATCTCGAGGTGCTGGCGCCGGTCCGCGACTACGCCTGGACGCGGGAGAAGGCGATCGCGTTCGCCGAGGAAAACGCCATCCCGATCAACGTGACCAAGCGTTCGCCGTTCTCCATCGACCAGAACGTCTGGGGCCGCGCGGTGGAAACCGGCTTCCTGGAACACCTTTGGAATGCCCCCACCAAGGACGTCTACGCCTATACCGAGGACCCCACGCTGAACTGGAGCACTCCCGACGAGGTGATCGTCGGGTTCGAGCGCGGCGTGCCGGTGACGATCGACGGCAAGTCGGTGTCGGTGCTGGCTGCCATCGAGGAACTCAACACCCGGGCGGGCGCCCAGGGTGTGGGCCGGCTCGACGTCGTCGAGGACCGGCTGGTCGGCATCAAGAGCCGCGAGATCTACGAGGCGCCCGGCGCGATGGTGCTCATCACCGCGCACACTGAACTTGAACACGTCACGCTGGAGCGGGAACTGGGCCGGTTCAAGCGGCACACCGACCAGCGGTGGGCCGAGCTGGTGTACGACGGGCTGTGGTATTCACCGCTCAGGGAGGCCCTGGAGACCTTCGTCGCCAAGACCCAGGAGCACGTGACCGGTGAGGTGCGAATGGTGTTGCACGGCGGCCACATTGCGGTCAACGGCCGGCGCAGCGCGGAATCCCTGTACGACTTCAACCTGGCCACCTACGACGAGGGCGACAGCTTCGACCAGTCGGCCGCAAAGGGTTTCGTCTACGTGCACGGGTTGTCGTCCAAGATCGCCTCCCGCCGCGACCAGACCGTAGAGGGCCCGGCCGAAGCGTGAGCACTCGCGAGGGGTCCTTGTGGGGCGGGCGGTTCGCCGACGGCCCGTCGGATGCGCTGGTCGCGCTGAGCAAGTCCACCCACTTCGACTGGGTGCTGGCCCCCTACGACATCGTCGCCTCGCGGGCCCATACCGTGATCCTGTTCCGCGCCGGGTTGCTCGACGAGGAGCAGCGCGACGGGCTGCTGGCCGGCCTGGACCAACTGGCCTCCGACGTCGCCGACGGCAGCTTCTCGCCGCTGGTCACCGACGAGGACGTGCACGGGGCGCTGGAACGCGGACTGATCGACCGGGTCGGCGCCGACCTGGGCGGGCGGCTGCGGGCCGGGCGGTCGCGTAACGACCAGGTGGCCACCCTGTTCCGGATGTGGCTGCGCGACGCGGTGCGGCGGGTCGCCGCCGGGGCGCTCGACGTCGTCGGCGCGCTGGCCGCCCAGGCCGCCGCCCACCCCGGCGCCATCATGCCGGGCAAGACCCACATGCAGTCCGCCCAGCCGGTGCTGCTGGCCCACCATCTGCTGGCGCACGCCCATCCGCTGCTGCGCGACGTCGACCGGATCGTCGACTTCGATAGGCGCGCCGCGGTCTCCCCGTACGGCTCGGGGGCGCTGGCCGGGTCGTCGCTGGGCCTGGACCCCGACGCGATCGCCGCGGAGCTGGGTTTCGCCGCCGCCGCCGACAACTCCATCGACGCGACCGCATCCCGGGATTTCGCGGCGGAGGCCGCCTTCGTGTTCGCCATGATCGGGGTCGACCTGTCCCGGCTGGCCGAGGACATCATCCTGTGGAGCTCGACGGAATTCGGCTACGTCACCCTGCACGATTCGTGGTCGACCGGCAGCTCGATCATGCCGCAGAAGAAGAACCCCGACATCGCCGAGCTGGCGCGCGGCAAGTCCGGCCGCCTGATCGGGAACCTTGCCGGCCTGCTGGCCACGCTGAAGGCCCAGCCGCTGGCCTACAACCGTGACCTGCAGGAAGACAAGGAACCGGTGTTCGATTCGGTCGCCCAGCTGGAGCTGGTGCTGCCCGCGATGGCCGGGCTGGTGGGCAGCCTGACGTTCGACGTCGACCGGATGGCCGCGCTGGCTCCGGCCGGCTACACGCTGGCCACCGATATCGCCGAATGGCTGGTGCGCCAGGGGGTGCCGTTCCGGTCGGCGCACGAGGCCGCCGGGGCCGCGGTGCGCGCCGCCGAGCAGCGGGCCGTCGGACTCGACGAGCTGACCGACGACGAATTGGCCGCGATCAGCCCCGATCTCACGCCGGAAGTCCGTGAGGTTTTGACGATCGAGGGCTCGGTGTCCTCGCGTGACGCGCGTGGCGGCACCGCGCCGGTTCGGGTCGCCGAGCAGATCGAAACCGTCCTGGCCAGCGCCGATAGGCTCAAAAGCCAGCTGCGCGGCGACGGTTGAGATGAGCTTGGTTTCCCTGACGGGCCGTGACAAGCAGACTAGACTTCGGCCTCAAAGAGATCCGGTTGAACATTTCGCGCCGGGTCCTCGTCACCAAGGGGTGGGAGAACAATGAGCGTCGTCGCCGGCGTCTTCGGTGCGCTACCGCCGCACCGATACTCCCAGCGTGAGCTCACCGACTTCTTCGTCAGCATCCCGGAGTTCGAGGGCTACGAGGACATCGTCCGCCAGCTGCACGCCAGCGCCAAGGTCGGCAGCCGTCACCTGGTGCTGCCGCTCGAGCACTATTCCGCGCTGACCGACTTCGGCATGGCGAACCGGATCTTCGCCGAGCACGCCGTGAAGCTGGGGTGCGAAGCCCTGTCCGGCGCGCTCGACGAGGCGGGACTGCGGCCGCACGACGTCGACGTGCTCATCACCACCACCGTCACCGGGCTCGCCGTGCCGTCGGTGGACGCCCGGATCGCCGCGCAGCTCGGCCTGCGCGACGACGTCCGACGGGTGCCGCTGTTCGGGCTGGGCTGTGTGGCCGGCGCCGCCGGGGTGGCCCGGGTGAACGACTACCTGCGCGGCGCACCGGACGCCGTGGCCGCCCTGATCTCCGTCGAACTGTGCTCGCTGACCTATCCGGGATACAAGCCATCGCTGGCCGGGCTGGTCGGCAGTGCCCTGTTCGCCGACGGGGCCGCGGCGGTGGTGGCCGTCGGCGAGCGACGCGCCGAACAGCTGGCGGCCGGCGGGCCCAGCATCCTCGACTCGCGCAGCCATCTGTACCCGGACTCGCTGCGCACCATGGGCTTCGACGTGGGCGCCACCGGCTTCGAGCTGGTGCTGTCCAAGGACGTCGCGGCCGTCGTCGAGCAATACCTCGAAGCGGACGTCACCCAGTTCCTCGGAGCGCACGGCTTGACCACGGCCGACATCGGCGCCTTCGTCAGCCACCCGGGTGGCCCCAAGGTCATCGAGGCGATCAACGCGGCGCTCAGCCTGCCGCCCGAGGCGCTCGAACTCACCTGGCGTTCGCTCGGCGAGATCGGCAACCTCTCGTCGGCGTCGGTGTTGCATGTGCTGCGCGACACCATGGCCAAGCCGCCGCCGAGTGGAAGCCCCGGTCTGATGCTCGCGATGGGTCCGGGATTCTGTTCCGAGCTGGTGCTGTTGCGTTGGCATTGATCCTCGCCCGTGCACTTCCGTCCCTATCGTAAAGCGTCGCTTTTTGGGCTTGAATTTTGCGGAAGCGGAAGTAGCGCTGTGAGTAACACGAGAGGCCGCGTTCGATGAACGGCAACACAGAAGAGCTGATCAACGCTCTTCGCCAATCCCTGAAGGAAAACGAGCGGCTCAAGCGCGAGAACCGCCAGTACCTTGCCGCGGCGACCGAACCGGTGGCGGTGGTCGGCATGGGCTGCCGCTACCCGGGCGGTGTGAACTCGCCAGAGGCGTTGTGGCAGATGGTGGTTGACGGCCGCGATGTGGTCTCGGAGTTTCCCGCGGACCGCGGCTGGGACCTGACGGGTCTGTTCGACGCGGATCCCGACGCGGTGGGCAAGTCGTACGCGCGGTGCGGCGGGTTCCTCTCGGATGTCGCCGATTTCGACGCCGCGTTTTTCGGGATCGCCCCCAGCGAGGCGCTGGCGATGGACCCGCAGCAGCGCTTGCTGCTCGAGGTGTCCTGGGAGGCGTTGGAGCGGGCCGGGATTGACCCCGCCACCCTGCGCGGCTCGCCGACCGGTGTGTTCGCCGGGATATTCCACGGCTCCTACGGGGGGCAGGGCCGGGTGCCGGGACACCTGGAGCGATACGGCCTGCGCGGCTCGACGCTCAGCGTGGCCTCGGGCCGGGTGGCCTATTCGCTGGGTTTCGAGGGCCCGGCCGTCTCGGTGGACACGGCGTGTTCGTCGTCGTTGGTGGCCCTGCACCTGGCGGCGCAGTCGTTGCGGTCCGGCGAGTGCGATCTGGCGCTGGCCGGCGGCGTGACGGTGATGGCCACGCCGGCGATGTTCATCGAGTTCAGCCGGCAGCGCGCGCTGGCCGCCGACGGTCGGTGCAAGGCTTACGCGGGCGCCGCCGACGGCACCGGGTTCTCCGAAGGCGTCGGGGTATTGGTGCTGGAACGGCTGGCCGATGCCCGGCGGCACAGGCATCCCGTGCTCGCGGTGGTGCGCGGGTCCGCGGTGAATCAGGACGGCGCGTCCAACGGGCTGGCGACGCCCAACGGGCCGTCGCAGCAACGGGTGATCCGGGCGGCGCTGGCCAACGCGCGGCTGGGCACGGCCGACGTCGATCTGGTCGAAGGGCACGGGACGGGCACCATGCTCGGCGATCCCATTGAGGCCCAAGCGGTTTTGGCGACCTACGGGCAGGACCGGCCGGCGGATCGGCCGCTGTGGCTGGGCTCGATCAAATCGAACATGGGTCATACCTCGGCCGCCGCGGGGGTGGGCGGGGTGATCAAGATGGTGCAGGCGGTCCGCCACGGGGTGATGCCCAAGACGCTGCACGTGGATGAGCCGACGCCGCACGTGGATTGGTCGGCCGGCGCGGTTTCGCTGCTGACCGACCAGCGGCCCTGGCCGGCGGTGGACCGGCCGCGTCGCGCGGGTGTCTCGTCGTTCGGCATCAGCGGCACCAACGCGCACGTCATCGTGGAGCAGTACTCCCCGGAGCCGGAAACCGCCTCGCGCCCAGGTGATGACGTGGTGGTGCCGTGGGTGCTCTCGGCCCGCTCGGGGCCGGCGCTGGCGAACCAGGCGGCGCGGCTGCTGGCCCGCGTGAAGGCCGATCCGGGCGTGCGAGTGCTGGACGTGGGCTGGTCGCTGGTCTCGACGCGGTCGCGCTTCGAGCACCGGGCGGTGGTCGTCGGCGCCGACGGCGCGCAGTTGTTGCGGGGACTGGCGGCGCTGGCGGCCGGTGAGCAGGGCGCGGGCCTGGTGGTGGGCCGGGCACAACCGGTGGGCAAGACGGTGTTCGTGTTTCCCGGCCAGGGCTCGCAATGGGCCGGCATGGGCGCCCAATTGCTGGACAGTTCAACGGTGTTCGCCGATAACCTGCAACGCTGCGAAAAGGCGCTCGCCGAATTCGTCGACTGGTCGCTGATCGACGTCATCCGCGGTGTGCCGGGGGCTCCCGGATTGGACCGGGTGGACGTGGTGCAGCCGGCGCTGTGGGCGGTGATGGTGTCGCTGGCCGAATTGTGGCGCTCGGTGGGCGTGCTGCCCGACGCGGTGATCGGTCATTCGCAGGGCGAAATCGCGGCGGCCTATGTGGCGGGGGCCCTGTCGCTGGAAGACGCCGCCCGGGTGGTCGCGCTGCGCAGCCGGCTGCTGGTGCGGTTGTCCGGCCGCGGCGGCATGGTCTCGTTGGCCTGCAGCCTGCCGCGCGCCGAGCAGCTCATCGCCGCCTGGGGCGAGCGACTGAATATCGCCACGGTCAACGGTGTTTCGGCGGTGGTGGTGTCCGGCGAGGTGGACGCGCTGGCGGAACTGATGCGACGGTGCGACGCCGACGGCATCCGGGCCCGCAGAATCGACGTCGACTACGCCTCGCATTCCGCGCAGGTAGACGCGATTCGCGAGCCCCTCGCCGACGCGCTGCACGGCCTGGCGCCGCGGTCGTCCGCGGTCGCCTTCTTCTCCACCGTCACCGGCGAGCCGATGGACACCACGGGGTTGAACGCCGACTACTGGTTCCAAAGCATTCGGCACACCGTGCAATTCGAGCGAGCGGTGCGCAGCGCGTGCGACGCGGGCTATCGGGTGTACATCGAATCGAGCCCGCATCCCGTGCTGATGGCCGCCATCGAAGAAACGATGCCCGACAGCGAGCACGCCTGCGTTATCCCGTCGCTGGGCCGCGACGACGGCGGCCTGGACCGGTTCTGGCTCTCGGCCGCCCAGGCCTACGTCGCGGGCGTGGCTGTGGACTGGCGCGCCGCGCTGGCCGCCCGCGGTGGCCGGCGCGTCGACCTGCCGACATACGGGTTTGTCCGGCAACACTTTTGGCTTCCGGTCGGGTCGACGGGATTGCACGATGTCGCCACGCTGGGGCTGGCCGGTGCCGAGCACGGTCTACTCGGTGCGGTGGTGCCGCGGCCCGACTCCGGTGGTGTGGTGCTGACCGGCCGGTTGTCGACGGCCGCCCACCCCTGGCTGGCCGATCATGCGGTGGGCGAGACGGTGTTGTTCCCGGCTGCGGGATTCGTCGAGTTGGCCATCCGCGCGGGCGATGAGGTCGGATGCGGGGTGCTCGAGGAGCTGACTGTGTCGGCTCCGTTGCTGCTGCCCGCGGGCGAGGCGGTGCGGGTGCAGCTGGTGGTCGGCGCACCCGATGAATCCGGACTCCGCCGGTTGTCGGTGTACTCGGCTGGCGGGCAGCAGGATTCGGAGTGGGTGTTGCATGCCGAGGGCCTGTTGCGGCCGGGCGCGGTGACACCGGCCGCGGACTTCTCGATCTGGCCGCCCGTCGGGGCGACCGCGGTCGACGTCACCGACGCTTACGTGCGGCTGGCGGAGCGGGGCTACGAATACGGCGGCGCCTTCCGGGGTCTGCGGGCGATGTGGCAGCGTGGGGACGAGATCTTCGCCGAAGTCGCCGTGCCCGACGACGCCGCCGCCCAGGACGGCGGATTCGGCATGCATCCGGTGCTGCTGGATGCCGCGCTGCACGCGATCGGCGTCGCCGCCGAGCACGATCAGACGGTCTTGCCGTTCTCCTGGCAAGGTGTGTCGCTGCACGCATCGGGTGCTTTGCGGGCGCGGGTGCGGATCGCGCCGGCCGGCCCCGGGGCGGTCTCGGTGGAATTGGCCGACGGGACCGGGCTGCCGGTGCTCTCGGTGCGATCGTTGGCCATGCGCCCGGTCGCGGCCGAACAGCTTGCGGCGGCCCCCGCACGGCGCTCTGTCGCCGAGGGATTGCTGGACGTGACGTGGTCGCCGATCGCGCTGGGCGACGGCAGCGCCGACGTCACGGTGTGGGAGCTGGGCGATCACGGCGGCGACGTGGTCAAGTCTGTGCACGCCGCGACCACCGAGACATTGGCGGTGCTGCAGTCCTGGTTGCGCGACGACAGCGCCGGGGTGCTGGCCGTGCAGACCCGGGGGGCGGTCGCCCTTGCGGGTGAAGACGTTGCGCACCTGGCGGGCGCGGCGGTGTGGGGCCTGGTGCGGTCGGCGCAGGCCGAGCATCCGGGCCGGATGGTGCTGATCGACTCCGACGGCTCCGTCGACGCCAACGCGGTCATCGATTGTGGCGAGCCGCAGGTGGTGATCCGTCAGGGTGTTGCTTATGCGGCGCGGCTGCGACCGGTGCGCACCGGCTCGGCGATCGAGTTGCCGCCGGCGGGCTGGCGGTTGGACGCCGGCGGTGAGGGCACGCTGGAGGATCTGGTCGTGAGCCCTTGCCCGCCAGCCGAATTGACCGCCGGGCAGGTGCGGGTGGCGGTCGCCGCGGTCGGGGTCAACTTCCGCGATGTCCTGGTGGCGCTGCGGATCTATCCCGGCGGGGGCCGGCTGGGCGCCGAGGGCTCCGGCGTGGTCGTCGAGGTGGGGCCCGACGTGACCGGCCTGGCCGTCGGCGACGCGGTGATGGGGTTGCTGGGCGTCGTCGGTTCCGAAGCGGTGGTGGATCAGCGGGCGGTGACACCGGTGCCGCCGGGGCTGTCGTTGGTTGCGGCCGCCGGCGTGCCGGTGGTGTTCCTGACGGCGCTGTACGGGCTGTCGGTGCTCGGTGGGGTGCGCGCCGGCGAGCGGGTCCTGGTGCACACCGCCACCGGCGGGGTGGGCATGGCCGCGGTGCAGCTGGCGCGGCACTGGGGCGCCGAGGTGTTCGTCACCGCCAGCCGCGGCAAGTGGGACATCCTGCGCGCGATGGGGTTCGACGACGACCACATCGGCGATTCGCGCACGACCGAGTTCGAGCCGAGATTCGCTGAGTTCATCGCGGCCACCGGCGGGGCCGGGTTCGACGTGGTGCTCAATTCCCTGGCCGGCGAGTTCACCGACGCGTCGTTACGGCTGCTGGCTCCCGGGGGTCGATTCATCGAGATGGGCAAGACCGACGTGCGCGATCCGGATGCCGTCGCCGAACAGTATCGGGGCGCCCGATATCAAGCGTTCGACCTGATGGAGGCCGGGGCCGACCGGACCGCGGCCATGCTGGCCGAGATCGTGGGGTTGTTGACGGACGGGGTCTTGAAACCGTTGCCGCTGAAGACCTTTGACGTCCGGTGCGCCTCGGCGGCCTATCGGTACGTCAGCCAGGCACGCCACATCGGCAAGGTCGCGCTGACCATCCCGTCGGGGCCCGGCGAGGTGCTCAGCGGGTGCGGCGGTGGGCTGGCGGGGTCCACGGTGGTGATCACCGGCGGCACCGGGATGGCGGGTTCGGCGCTGGCCCGCCATCTCGTCGACCGCTACCGGGTGGCGCACGTGGTGCTGGTCAGCCGGTCCGGCAACCAGGCCGCCGGGGTCGCCGACCTGGTGGCCGCGTTGCAAGAGGCCGGCGCGCAGGTGTCGGTGGTGGCCTGTGACGTCGCCGATCGCGAGGCGGCATCGGCGATGCTGGCCGAGGTACCGGCGCAGTACCCGCTGCGTGGAGTCGTCCACGCCGCGGGCATTCTCGACGACGGGTTGATCTCCTCGCTGACGCCGGATCGGGTGGACGCGGTATTGCGCGCCAAGGTCGACGGGGCCTGGAATCTGCACGAGCTGACCCGGCACCTGGATTTGTCTGCGTTCGTGGTGTTTTCGTCGATGGCCGGGATCGTGGGAACCCCGGGTCAGGCCAACTATGCGGCGGCCAACAGTTTCCTCGACGGGCTGGCCGCGGAGCGGCGCGCCCACGGGCTTCCCGGCCTGTCGCTGGCCTGGGGTCTGTGGGAACAGGCCTCGGCGATGACCGCGCACCTCGGGGATCGGGACAAGGCCCGGATGAGCAGGATCGGCCTGGCGCCGTTGTCCACCGCGCAGGCGCTGGCGGCGTTCGACGCCGCGATGCTGGTCGACAGCCCTGTGCTGGTGGCCGCCCGGGTGGACCGGGCCGCCTTGTCCGACAACATTGCCGCACTGCCGCCGCTGCTGCGCGAACTCGTGACCGGCCCGACGCGGCGCGTCATCGACGACACCGACGTCACGGTGTCGACCACCGGGCTGTCGGCGCGCCTGCACGGCCTGAGTCCCGAGGCGCGACAGCGCGAGCTGGTCGACCTGGTCTGCGGCAACGCGGCGATGGTGTTGGGCGTGCCCAATCCGGCGGACATCGACGCCGGCCGCGCATTCCAGGAGCTCGGCTTCGATTCGCTGACCGCGGTCGAACTGCGTAACCGGCTCAAAAATGCTACGGGACTTACCCTTTCGCCGACGCTGATCTTCGACTATCCGACGCCCACGGTGCTGGCCGCGCACCTGGATACCCAACTGACCGGTGCGTCCGGCGACGATCAGCAGCCGGACCTGATGGGGCGTGTCAACGACATCACCCGCGAACTGCAGGCCCTGCTCGGCGCGCCCAGCTGGAGTTCCGACGACAAATCGGTGCTGCGGGCCCGCATTCACCGCCTGCTCGCCGCCCTTCCGCCGGCCGACCTCACCGATTCCGAACACCTCGACGACGACCTCGAGGCCGCCAGCGAAAGCCAACTCTTTGCGATCCTCGATGACGAACTCGGCCGCTGACACCCCACAAGGAGCCACGATGCCGGGCACCACGCAGCACGTCGACTACCTGAAACGCCTCACGGCGGATCTGCGGCGGACCCGGCGGCGCGTCGCGGAGCTGGAGGGCCGGCTTTCCGAGCCGGTCGCGGTGGTGGGCATGGCGTGCCGCTACGCCGGTGGAGTCGAATCGCCGGAAGATCTGTGGAACTTGGTGATTGAGGGCCGCGACACGGTGTCGGACTTCCCGGCCGACCGCGGCTGGGACGTCGAGGGGCTGTACGACCCCGACCCCGACGCCAAGGGAAAGATGTACACCCGGCAGGGCAGCTTCCTGCAGCAGGCAGGTGACTTCGACGCCGGGTTCTTCGGCATCGGGCCCAGCGAGGCGCTGGCCATGGATCCCCAGCAGCGGATGATGCTGGAGATCTGCTGGGAAGCGTTGGAGCGGGCAGGCATTGACCCATTCGCGTTGCGCGGTTCGTCGACCGGCGTGTTCGCCGGGGTCATCCACGCCGGTTACGGCGGCGAGGTGAAGGGCGAGCTGGAGGGCTACGGGCTCACCGGTTCGACGCTGAGCGTGACTTCGGGCCGGGTGTCGTACGTGTTGGGGCTGGAAGGCCCGGCGGTGTCGGTGGACACCGCGTGCTCGTCCTCGCTGGTCTCCATGCATCTGGCCGCGCAGTCGTTGCGGTCCGGCGAATGCGATCTGGCGCTGGCCGGTGGCGTGACCGTCATGGCCACCCCCGCGGCGTTCGTCGAGTTCAGCCGCCAGCGTGCGCTGGCCCCCGATGGCCGCTGCAAGGTGTACGCCGGTGCGGCGGACGGGACTTCGTGGTCGGAGGGCGCGGGTGTCCTGGTGCTGGAGCGGCTGGCCGATGCCCGGCGGCTGGGCCACCCCGTCCTGGCGGTGCTGCGCGGTACGGCGGTGAATCAGGATGGCGCGTCGAACGGTTTGACCGCGCCCAACGGGCCGTCACAGCAGCGGGTCATCCGGGCGGCGCTGGCCAACGCCGGATTGACGGCCGCGGACGTGGACGTGGTCGAGGGCCATGGGACCGGAACGGTGCTCGGGGACCCCATCGAGGCGCAGGCGCTGTTGGCGACCTACGGGCAGGACCGCCCCGCGGACCGCCCGCTGTGGTTGGGATCGATCAAGTCCAACATCGGTCATACGTCGGCCGCGGCGGGGGTGGCCGGGGTGATCAAGATGGTGCAGGCGATTCGGCACGGGGTGATGCCCAAGACGCTGCACGTGGACGTGCCGTCGCCGCACGTGGATTGGTCGGCCGGCGCGGTAGCGTTGCTGACCGAGCCGCGGCCGTGGCCGGATCACGGCGGGATACGGCGGGCGGGCGTCTCGTCGTTCGGGATCAGCGGCACCAACGCGCACGTGATCGTGGAGCAGGCTCCCGCGCGAATCGAAAGCGAAGCCGAGCCGGCCCCGCCCGTGACCAATCCGGTTATCCCGTGGGTGGTTTCGGCTCGGTCGCCCGAGGCGTTGGCCGGTCAGGCGCAACGGCTGCTGGACCGGCTGAACGCCGACGCGGGGGTGCGGACGGTGGACGTGGGCTGGTCGCTGGCGACCACCCGGGCGGCCTTCGAGCATCGCGCGGTGCTGATCGGCGCCGACCGCGAGGCGCTGACGGCGGGGCTGGCCGGGCTGGCGTCGGGACGACCGGACCCCGCCGTGGTGGTCGGCCGGACCCGGTCGGCTGGCAAGCGGGTGTTCGTCTTCCCCGGCCAGGGCTCGCAGTCCCTCGGGATGGGCGCCGGAATGTACGAACGTTTTCCGGTGTTCGCCCGGACTTTCGATGAGGCCGTCGCCGCGGTGGACGCTCATTCCCGGCTGCCGTTGCGCGAGGTGATGTGGGGGACCGACGCGGAGTTGTTGCAGAGCACGGAGTTTGCCCAACCGGCGTTGTTCGTGCTGGAGATCGCGCTGGCCGCGTTGTGGCAGTCCTTCGGTGTGACACCGGATGTGGTGGTCGGCCATTCGGTGGGCGAGATCGCCGCGGCGTGCGTGGCCGGGGCGCTGTCGCTGCCCGACGCGGCGCGGCTGGTGGCGGCGCGGGGACGGTTGATGGCGGGGCTGCCGGCCGGGGGGGTAATGGTGGCGGTGACCGCGACCGAGGACGAGGTGGCTGGATTGCTGAACGGCTCCGTGAGCATCGCGGCGGTTAACGGGCCGCGATCGCTGGTGCTCTCCGGTGAGCGGGCCGCGGTGGCGGCGGTCGCGGACCGGCTGGCCGCCGGCGGTGCGCGGGTGCACTCGCTGGCGGTCTCGCACGCGTTTCACTCCCAGTTGATGGAGCCCATGCTGGACGACTTCGCGGCGGTGGCCGCCGACGTGTCGGCGGGTGAACCACGGATCGCCTTGGTGTCCAACCTGACCGGGCAACTCGCCGGCCCCGACTACGGAACGGCCGCTTACTGGGTGGATCATGTCCGCAAGCCGGTTCGATTCGTCGACGGTGTGCGGCTGGCCGAATCCTTGGGCGCCGGTGCGTTTTTGGAGGTGGGTCCGGGCGCGGCGTTGACGTCGGCGGTGGAGCAATCCCTGACGACCGACCGGGCGTCCTCAGTGGTGACGATGGCCAAGGGCCGGCCCGAAGTCGACTCGCTGCTGCGAGCGGCGGGGCAACTGTTCACGGCCGGCGCCGACGTGCGGTGGGCCGCGGCCTTCACCGTCTCTGACGCCCGACGGGTCGAGCTGCCCACGTATGCCTTTGTGCGACGCCGGTTCTGGCTGTCTGGCGATTCGGTGGGTTCGGCCAACATCGCCAGTCTGGGTCTGGCCGAGGCCGAGCATCCGCTGTTGGGCGCGGTGGTGGACCGGCCGGATTCCGGCGGTGTGGTGTTGACGGGCCGGGTGTCGCTGGCCGCTCAGCCCTGGCTGGCCGACCACGCGGTCGCTGGAACGGTGCTGTTTCCCGGGGCCGGCTTCGTGGAATTGGCGTTGCGGGCCGGCGACGAGGTCGGCTGCTCGGTGATCGAGGAATTGACGCTGTCGGCGCCACTGGTGGTTCCGACGGTGCCGCCGACCGGCGTGGTGCAGCTTCAGGTCGTGGTGGACGCGGCCGCCGAGACGGGTGGCCGGCCGGTCGCCGTGTATTCGCGCGCCGCGCAATCCGATTGGGTGTTACACGCCGAGGGCGTGCTGAGCGACGAGGCACCCGCACCGGCCGCCGACCTGTCGATGTGGCCGCCGCTGGGTGCGGATGTGGTGGACGTGACCGGCGCGTACGACGGCCTGGCGGGCCGGGGCTATGGGTACGGACCGGCCTTTCAGGGGTTGCGGGCCGTATGGCGGCGGGGGACCGAGACTTTCGCCGAGGTCGAACTCCCGCAGCCGGCCGGCGTCTCGACCGGTGGCTTCGGCATCCATCCGGTGGTCCTGGACGCGGCGCTGCACGCGCTGGGGGTGGCCGACGAGCGGATCGAGACCGTCCTGCCGTTCTCGTGGCAGGGCGTGAGCCTGTACGCGGCCGGCGCGTCACGGGTCCGGGTGAGGCTGGCGCCGGCCGGTGCCGACGCCGTGTCGGTCGAGCTGGCCGACTCGTCGGGGTTGCCGGTGCTGTCGGTGCGCGAGCTGGTGACGCGCGCGGTCTCGGCCGACCAGTTGACTGCGGCCGTGGCGGCCCGCTCCGGCAGCGGCGAGCTGCTCGACGTGGTGTGGTCGCCGGTCACGTTGGAGGGCAACGACATCGGCGAGAACGTCACCGTGTGGGAGTCACCGTCCGCGGATCCGGACGCGGTGATGTCGGTACGGACGGCGACCCACGAGGCGCTGGGTGTGCTGCAATCCTGGCTGACCGGTGCCGCGGGCGGGGTCCTGGTGGTGCTGACCCGCGGGTCGGCGGGTCTGGCCGGCGAAGACGTCGCGGACCTGGCCGGTGCGGCGGTGTGGGGATTGGTGCGTTCGGCGCAAGCCGAGCACCCGGGCCGGGTGGTGCTGGTCGATAGCGACGGAACGCTCGACGTCGCGACGGTGATCGGTTGTGGCGAGCCGCAATTGGTGGTGCGCGACGGGGTGGCCTACAGCCCGCGACTGAAACCGGCCGCCCAGCGACCCCTGCTGCGGCTGCCCGGCCCGCCGTCGGTGTGGCGGCTGGCCGCCGGTGACGCCGGAACGCTCGAGGACCTGACCGTGCAGGAGTGCCCTTCGGCGCCTCTGGAAGACGGTCAGGTGCGGGTGGCGGTGGCCGCGGCCGGGGTGAACTTCCGCGATGTGTTGGTGGCGCTGGGCATGTACCCGGGCGCCGCCCAGCTGGGCGCCGAGGGCGCGGGCATCGTGACCGAACTCGGCGCCGGCGTCACCGATGTGACCGTCGGGGATGCGGTCCTGGGGATCTTCGGCCTGGCCGGCTCCCAGGCGGCCGTCGATCGCCGCTTGGTGACCCGGGTTCCGCACGGCTGGTCGATGACCCAGGCCGCCGCCGTGCCGGTGGTGTTCCTGACGGCCTATTACGGGCTGTCCGTGCTGGCCGGATTGCGCGCCGGGCAGCGGGTGCTGGTGCACGCCGCCACCGGCGGCGTGGGCATGGCCGCGGTCCAGCTGGCCCGGCATTGGGGCGCGGAGGTTTTCGCCACGGCGAGCCGCGGAAAGTGGGACACGTTGCGCGCCATGGGGTTTGACGATGCGCACATCGCGGATTCCCGCACGCTGGACTTCGAGCAGAAATTCGCCGCCGGTGGCGTGGACGTGGTGCTCAACTCGCTGGCGGGGGAGTTCAACGACGCGTCGCTGCGGCTGCTGGGGCCCGGCGGTCGCTTCATCGAAATGGGCAAGACCGATCTGCGTGACCCGGATACCGTCGCGCGGACCCACCCCGGGGTGACGTATCGCGCGTTCGATCTGATGGAGGCCGGCCCCGACCGCATCGCCGAGATGTTGGCGGAGTTGATGCGGTTGTTCGCCGACGGGGTGCTGGCACCGTTGCCCGTCAAGGCATTTGACGCGCGCAGCGCGGCCGACGCTTACCGTTTCGTGAGCCAGGCGCGCCACATCGGCAAGGTCGTGCTGACCATGCCGGACGGGCCCGGCGGGCTGGCCGGCGGCACCGCGCTGATCACCGGCGGTACCGGCATGGCGGGTTCGGCGGTGGCGCGGCACCTCGTCGACCGCTATCGGGTGCCGCACGTGGTGCTGGTCAGCCGCAGCGGTGAACACGCCGACGGAATGGCCGAGCTGGCCGCGGAATTGCGTGGCGCGGGGGCATCGGTGGACGTGGCGGCCTGCGACGTCGGCGACCGGGACGCGGTCGCCGCGCTGCTGGCGCGCTACCCGGTGCGCTCGGTGTTCCACGCCGCGGGCGTGCTCGACGATGCGGTGATCGCGTCATTGACACCGGCGCGCATCGACGCGGTGTTGCGGGCCAAGGTCGACGGCGCCTGGAATCTGCACGAGCTGACCCGCGAGCTGGATCTGTCGGCGTTCATGATGTTTTCGTCGATGGCGGGAATCGTCGGAGCGCCGGGTCAGGGAAACTATGCGGCGGCCAACAGCTTCCTCGACGCGCTGGCAGCGCACCGCCACGCGCACGGACTGCCGGGACTGTCGGTGGCCTGGGGGATGTGGGAAGAGACCTCGACGATGACCCAACACCTGGGCGAGGCGGACAAGGCCAGGATGAGCCGGGCCGGGCTGAGCGCGTTGTCCACCCGCCAGGCGCTGGAACTGCTGGACGTCGCGTTGCTGACCGAGAACCCCATAGTGGTGGGCACCCGGCTGGACAGGGGAGCGCTGGCGCACCACAGCGCCACGCTGCCCCCGCTGCTGGGCCAGTTGGCCACCCGCCCGGCCCGCCGGGTCCTGGAGCACACCGACATGGTGTCCCTGACGGGCCTGCGGGCCCGGCTGGAGGGCATGACCGCCGAGCAGCGGCACGGCGAACTGGTGGAACTCGTCTGCAGCAACGCGGCCACGGTACTGGGCCACAGCACCGCCGACGTCAACACCGACGATGCGTTCGGCGACCTCGGGTTCGATTCGCTGACCGCCGTCGAACTGCGCAACCGGCTCAAAATCGCCACCGGGCTTACCCTTTCGCCCACGCTGATTTTCGACCACCCCACACCGGCCGCGCTTGCCGAACACCTCGGCACCCAGCTGGCCTCCAGCGCCTCCGTGCCGTCTGGCACCGCGGCCGCCGCGCCGTCCGATCGCCTGGCCCGCCTCGACGACATCGCCGCCGAACTGCAAGCACTGCTGAAGGCGCCCGATCTGGGTGCCGGCGACAAGGCGGCGATCCTCAGCCGGCTGGAAAGCCTGCTCAGCACGGTGACGGCGCCGGCGCCCGCCCCGTTCCTGGAACACCCCGACGATGCGTTCGACGACGACATCGCCACCGCCACCGACAGTCAGCTTTTCGCCATCCTCGACGACGAAGTCGGCCCCTGACCTTGCCATCGACAGACGTAGCGATCATCGGGCTGGCATGCAGGTTCCCCGCCGCGGCCGGCCCGGGCGCGTTCTGGCGCCTGATCGGCGACGGGCGTGAGGCAGCCCGGTTCTCCTTTCCGGACAGGGGTGAATTCGACGCCGACTTCTTCAACCTGTCCCCACGCGAGGCGTGCGCGATGGATCCCCGGCAGCGCCTGGCCCTCGAGCTGGCCTGGGAATTGCTCGAAGACGCCTTCGTGGTGCCGGAAACGCTGCGGGGAGAACGGGTCTCGGTGTACCTCGGGGCGATGACGGATGACTACGCGGCATTGACGCTGCGCGATCTCACCGAGAACCTGGACCACCACACCTTCACCGGGATCAGCCGGGCGATGATCGCCAACCGCATTTCGTACGCCTTCGGGCTGCACGGACCCAGCATGACCGTCGACTCCGGTCAGTCGTCCTCCCTGGCGGCGGTGCACCTCGGCTGCGAAAGCCTGCGCGCAGGGCAGTCGTCGCTGGCCGTCGCCGGCGGGGTACATCTCAACCTGGCCGACGAAATCGCAATGCTCGAACGCGAATTCGGCGCGGTATCGGTGTCGGGTCACACCTACGCGTTCGATCCGCGCGCCGACGGCTACGTGCGCGGTGAGGGCGGCGGCCTGGTGTTGTTGAAGCCGTTGCCGGCGGCGCTGGAAGACGGCGACCGCATCCGCGCGGTCATTCGCGGCGGCGCCGTGGGCAACGCCGGGCACAGCGCGACCGCCCAGACCGTGCCATCGGCTCGCGGGGAGGCGGACGTGATCCGGCGTGCGCTCGCCGAGGCGGGCCTCACGGGCGGCGACGTCGACTACATCGAGGCGCACGGCACCGGCACCAAGGTCGGCGACGAGATCGAAGCCCGGGCGCTGGGGGAGATTTTCGCAGGGCGCGCCCACGATCCGGTACGGGTGGGATCGGTGAAGACCAATATCGGCCATGCCGGCGGCGCCGCGGGAATCGCGGGCCTGCTCAAGGCCGTGCTGGCGATCGAACATGCCGAGATCCCGCCCAGCCTCAACTACACCGGCCCCGAGGTGGACACGAAAAACCCTGGGCTGCAGTTCAACACCACCCTGGCGCCGTGGCCGAGAGCAGATCATCCGCGGCGGGCCGGGGTGTCCTCGTTCGGAATGGGCGGCACCAACGCACACCTGATCATCGAGCAGCCGCCCGCCCGGTTGGCAACGGCGCCAACGCAATCGCCCGCCGACCCGAACGAGGCGGTCCCGTGGGTGCTGTCGGCCCGTTCCGCACAGGCGCTGGCCAACCAGGCGCAACGGTTGTCGGCCCACGTGGCCGACAACGACGGCGTCAGCACCCTCGATGTGGCCTGGTCGTTGGTCAGCACCCGCACGTGCTTCGAGCACCGCGCTGTGGTGGTGGGCGACGATCGTGCGGCGCTGGCAGCGGGTCTGGCGGCCATCGCGACGGGCGAGTCACGGCCCGGCGTTGCCGTGGACCGCGCGGCCTCGCTGGGCAAGACGGTCTTCGTGTTCCCGGGCCAGGGGTCGCAATCGTTGGGGATGGGCCGGCAACTGTATGACCGGTTCGACGCGTTCGCCCGGGCCTTCGATGACGCCGCCGCTGCCGTGGACGCTCATCTGCGGCTGCCGCTGCGCGAGGTGATGTGGGGTACGGACCCGGAGTTGTTGCGTAGCACCGAGTTTGCCCAACCCGCGCTGTTCGTGCTGGGCATCGCACTGGCGTCGTTGTGGCAGTCCTTCGGTGTGACACCGGATCTGGTGCTGGGGCACTCGGTGGGTGAGATCGCCGCGGCGTGCGTCGCCGGTGTGCTGTCGCTGGCGGATGCGTCGCGCGTGGTGGCGGCGCGCGGACGGTTGATGGCGGGGCTGCCGGCCGGCGGGGTGATGGTGGCGGTCGGCGCCGCCGAGGCCGAAGTGGCTCGGCTGCTGAACGACGGGGTGAGCATCGCGGCGGTCAACGGCCCCAACGCGGTGGTGCTTTCCGGCGCGCAGGCTCCGGTGGAGGCGCTGGCGGACCACCTGGCTCGCGCCGGTCGGCGCGTGCATCGGTTGGCGGTGTCACACGCGTTCCATTCGCCGCTGATGCGGCCCATGGTGGAAGAGCTTTCCGCCGCGGTCGCCGACATCGAGGTGGGCCAGGCGCGGATCGGGCTGGTGTCGAACGTGACCGGGCAGCTGGCCGGCGCCGGGTACGGGTCGGCGCAGTACTGGGCGGCGCATGTCCGTCAGCCGGTGCGCTTCTTCGAGGGCGTGCGCGCCGCCGAGGCGGCCGGCGCCGCGATCTTCGTGGAACTGGGCCCGGGTGCCGCGTTGACGGCGGCGGTGGACCAATCGTTGAGCGCCGAGCAGGCCATCTCGGTGCCCACCCTGGCCAAGGACCGCCCCGAGACCGACTCGGTGCTGGGCGCCGCCGGCCAATTGTTCACCCGCGGCCTCGACCTCGACTGGGCCGGCGTGTTCACCGGGCGGGACGCCCGGCGGGTCGAGTTGCCGACGTATGGCTTTGCGCGGCAGAGCTTTTGGCTGGGAGGCGGGGAAGCCGGGACGACGGGGGCGCCGCCCGCCACCGCCACTCGAACGCCCGACCTGGCGCACCGGCTGCACGGACTGACGCCCGACGACCAGCGCCGGGTGCTGCTCGATCTGGTCTGCGAACATGCGGCGGCGGTGTCGGGCCACCCCGGCGGCCACGCCATCGACCACGACCGCGCCTTCATCGATCTCGGGTTCGACTCGATGATCGGGGTCGAACTGCGCAACCGCCTCACCAGCTATACCGGACTGGCGTTGTCGCGAACGTTAATCTTCGACTACCCGACACCGGCCGCGCTGGCCGATCAGCTTCGCCGGCAGCTGCTCCATGACGAGCCCACCGAATCCGACGAGGAAGAAATCTGGTCGACCCTACGCAAGATTCCGGTGCGCGAGCTTCGAAGAACGGGATTGCTGGAAAAACTTTTATTGCTCGCCGGCGCCCCGGAAACGCCCGTCGCCGACGCAAATGCGGGCGGCGACGACATCGACTCGTTGAGCCCCGATGCGTTGATCGCAATGGCGCTAAGCTCGGCGGATGAGGAAGACACCGAATGATGAATTCCCCGCTGGCGGAAATGATTACGCCAACGCGGAGGCGCTCTAATACGACATATGTTGAATACGAAGAATTTTTGCAAGACCGAACCGCACCGCATAAACTTTCGTGTTCACGGGGAGCGTTTCTGCTAATTGGCAATCAAGAGGGTAGAGCATGAGCGTCATCGCGGGTGTATTCGGCGCGTTGCCGCCGCATCGGTACAGCCAACGCGAAATCACCGACCAGATCGTCGAGTTCCCCACGCTGAAGGAACACGAAGAGGTCGTCCGGCGCCTGCACGCCGCCGCCAAGGTCAACAGCCGCCACTTCGTGTTGCCCCTGGAGCGGTATCACGCGCTGACCGACTTCGGCGCGACCAACGAGATCTTCATCGACAAGGCCGTGGAGCTGGGCTGCGACGCACTGCTGGGCGCTCTCGACGAGGCCGGGCTGCAGCCGCAAGACATCGACATGATCGCGACCACGACGGTCACCGGCATCGCGGTGCCGTCCCTCGACGCCCGGATCGTCGGGCGCCTCGGCCTGCGCCCGGACGTGCGCCGGGTCCCGCTGTTCGGTCTGGGCTGCGCGGCCGGGGCCGCGGGCGTGGGCCGGCTGCACGACTACCTGCGTGGTGCGCCCGACGGCGTCGCCGCCCTGGTGTCGGTCGAGCTCTGTTCGCTCACCTTCCCGACGGTCCGGCCGACCGTGTCGGGACTGGTGGGGACGGCGATGTTCGGTGACGGCGCCGCCGCGGTGGTCGCCGTCGGCGACCGTCGCGCCGAGCAGCTGAATTCCGCGGGGCCCGACATCCTGGATTCACGCAGCCGCCTATACCCGGAATCGCTGCACATCATGGGCTGGAACATCGGCTCGGACGGCATGCAGCTGGTGATGTCCCCTGAACTGCCGAAGGTCATCGACCGCTACGTGGCCGACGACGTGAACAGTTTCCTCGCCGGACACGGCCTGACCAAGGACGACATCGGCGCCTGGGTGACTCACCCCGGTGGCCCCAAGGTCATCAACGCGATCGCCAAGAGCCTGGACCTGCCCGCGGAGGCGCAGGAATTGACCTGGCGCTCACTCGGGGAAGTCGCCAACCTGTCGTCGGCGTCGGTGCTGCACATCCTGCGGGACACCATCGCCAAACCACCGCCGGGCGGCAGCCCAGGGCTGATGCTCGCGATCGGTCCCGGTTTCGGCTCCGAACTGGTGTTACTGCGCTGGCACTGAGCGGGTAACCGCACCCCGGATCCGTTGGCGCTCAACGTCATTACTCGTCGAGCAGCTCGGAGAGCTCCAGCCAGCGGCTCTCGGTCGCGGCGACCTCATCCTCGAGCGCACGCAGCTCCTGGGTGAGCCGCGTGACGCCGACATGGTCGGACTGGTCGTGTGCCGCGAGTTCGTTGTGTTTGTCCTCGATTCGGCCGGACAGGCGCGCGAGCTGGCGATCGACGCCGGACAGCTCCTTCTCGGCGGCCCGGCGCCGCGCCCCGGACATCCCTTCCGGCTCGGCGGGCGCCGGCGTGGTGGCCGCCGGCGCGGTCTGGTGCGCGGCCAGCCGCAGATACTCGTCGACCCCGCCGGGCAGATGCCGCAACCGGCCGTCGAGCACCGCGTATTGCTGATCGGTGACTCGCTCCAGCAGGTAGCGGTCGTGCGAGACGACGATCAGCGTGCCCGCCCACGAGTCGAGCAGATCCTCCACCGCGGTCAGCGTGTCGGTGTCGACGTCGTTGGTGGGCTCGTCGAGCAGCAACACGTTGGGTTCGGACAACAGCGTGAGCATCAGCTGCAGCCGCCGCCGCTGCCCGCCGGAGAGTTCGCCGATCCGCGCGGAGAGGTGGCCCTTGCCGAACCCGAGCCGCTCCAGCAGCTGGGCGGGCGTCACCTCGCGACCCTCGACCTCGTATCCACCGCGCAGCCTGCCCAGCACGTCGGCGATCCGGTCGTCGTTGAGGCCGGCCAGCGCGTCGCCCTGCTGGTCGAGCACGGCCAGCTGAACGGTCTTGCCGCGCTTGACGCGTCCGGTGTCCGGCGTGACGGTGCCGGCGATCAGCCCCAGTAGGGTCGACTTCCCGGCGCCGTTGGCGCCGACGATGCCGGTGCGCTCGCCGGGGGCGATCCGCCACTCGACATCGCGCAGCACCGGTCGGCCGTCGAACGTCACCGACACGTCGAGCAGGTCGATCACGTCCTTGCCCAGCCGTGCGGTGGCCAGCTTGGCCAGCTCGACGGTGTTGCGCAGCGGCGGCACGTCGGCGATCAGCTGGTTGGCGGCCTCGATGCGGAACTTGGGCTTCGAGGTGCGGGCCGGCGCGCCGCGACGCAACCAGGCCAGCTCCTTGCGCATCAGGTTCTGTCGCTTGGCCTCAGTGGCAGCGGCCATCCGGTCCCGCTCGACGCGCTGCAGGACGTACGCCGCGTAGCCGCCGTCGAACGGTTCGACGATCCCGTCGTGCACCTCCCATGTCGTGGTGGCGACTTCGTCGAGGAACCAGCGGTCGTGGGTCACCAGCAGCAGGCCGCCGGTGTTGCGCGCCCAGCGCCCTTTGAGGTGCTCGGCCAGCCAGGTGATGCCCTCGATGTCCAGATGGTTGGTGGGCTCGTCGAGCGCGATGACGTCCCATTCGCCGGCCAACAGCCTGGCCAGCTGCACCCGGCGGCGTTGGCCTCCGGACAGTGTGGAAACCGCTGCCTCCCAGGCGATGTCGGAGACCAGGCCGGCGACCACGTCGCGAACCCGGGCGTCACCGGCCCACTGGTGTTCGGCCGCGTCGCCGACCAGCGTGTAGCCCACGCTGCGGTCCGGGTCCAGGGTGTCGGCTTGGCTCAGCGCGCCGACCCGCAACCCGCTGCGCCGGGTGACCCGGCCCGAATCGGGGCGCTGCTGGCCGGTCAGCAGCCGCAGCAGGCTGGATTTGCCGTCACCGTTTCGCCCGACGATGCCGATGCGCGCGCCGTCGTTGACCCCGAGCGTGATCGAGTCGAAGACCACCTGCGTCGGATATTCGAGGTGTACGGCCTCGGCTCCAAGTAGGTGTGCCACCGGGCAAAGCTACCGTCCTAGTCGAGGGTGAGCAGCGCCTGGTCGATTTGGCTTCGGGTCTCCGGCGATGCCGCCTGATGGACCAGCGCGTCCAGGAAGCGGCTGGCGACGTCGCGCAGCTTGAGGTTGGCTTCCTGGGATCGCCAGACCAGAATGTCGAACGCCTTTTCCGCGGAGATGCCGTAGGCGGCCATCAACACGCCCTTGGCCTGTTCGATCTGTGCGCGGGCGTTGGCCACCGACTCCAGCACTTTGGTTATGTCGGAGTGCAGCGAGTCGGTGACGTCGACGTAGAACCCCGACGTGCCGATCAGCTCGCCGTCGTCGTCGAGCATCCGGTCGCCGACGACGACAACGCAGCGGGTGCGCCCACCGGTATCGACGATGCGGTGCCGGCTGCTGAACGGCTTTCCCTGCAACACTCGTTCCAGGACGGCCGCAACGTGTTCGCGGTCTTCGGGATGCTTGTGTTGCAGCAACAGATCGGTAGTGGGTTCCACCGTTCCGGGCGCGTAGCCGTGCATGCGCGCGACGGCGTCCGACCACTGCCAGCGGTCGCCGTCGAGAAGATAGCTGAACCTGCCGACCTTCTGCGGGTCGCCGAGGCCGAGAACCAGGTCGACCGCGCTGAGTTCCTCCTCGTCGATGACGTTCGACACCGGGGTCTCGCGGTCAGCTTCATCCTTGGAATTCACCGTCATCGTGAAATGCCTTCCTAGTCAACGGCCACAGCTCCGGGTTGCTCGTCCACATGGATACCCATCACGCCACCCGGTACCGCTCGGCGTCCGGGTGCTTGAATTCCAGGCCGAGACCCGGCCGTTGTTGATCGGGCCGCAACGCACCGCCCTCCGGCGACAGGGCGCCGTCGAACAGCGTCTGTTCGATGCGATGGTGATCGTGGAAGTACTCCAGGTGCCGCAGATTCGGGATGGTGCTGGCGACGTGGGCGTGCAGGTTGGGAGCGCAGTGCCCGGAGACGTCCACGTTGTAGGCGGCGGCCACGGCCGCGGCGCGCACCCAGTCGGTGATGCCCCCGCAGCGGGTGACGTCGATCTGCAGGCAGTCGACCGCCTGGGCGGCGAGCATCCGGTTGAAGTAGGCCAGATCGTAGCCGTACTCACCGGCGGTGACGTCCGGGCTGACCTGGTCACGGACCTCCCGAAGCCCGTCCAGGTCGTCGGAGGAGACGGGTTCTTCGAACCACGTGACGCCGTGGTCGGCCATGGCGTGCGCCACCCGGATCGCCTGCTTGCGCCGGTAGCCGCCGTTGGCGTCCACGTACAGTTCGACGTGAGGCCCGATCACCTTGCGCGCCAGGGTAATCCGATCCAGATCGCGGCCCACGTCGGAGCCCCAGGACTCGCCGATCTTGATTTTCACCCGGGGGATGTGCCATTCGCCGACCCAGCGTTCGAGTTGAGCGCGGGTGGTGCGCTCGTCGTAGGTGGTGAAGCCGCCGCTGCCGTAAATCGGTACCTCGGCACGCGTCATGCCGAGCAATCGGCATACCGGTAGCCCCAGCAGCTTGCCCTTGAGGTCCCACAGCGCGGTGTCGAGCGCCGAGATCGCGCAGGCGGCCAGGCCGGGCCGCCCGTTGTTGCGCATCGCCCTGACCATCGACTCCCACCGTGCCGGAATGTCCACGGCGCTGTGTCCGGTGAGCGCTCCGGCGAGCTTGCCGCCGATCAGCTTGGCGCATGCCCCGTCGGCGTAGGTGTAGCCGATTCCGCGTCGTCCGCCGGCCGTGACCTCGGTCAACACCAGGGTGGTCGACGACCAGGACAGGGTGCCGTCGGCTTCCGTTGTATCGGTGGGGATTTCGTAGACTTGCGCGGTGACCGCCTCGATCCGCGCCGAGGGCGTCATCGCGTCCACCGGCGGCCCGCCCGCGCCGCGAGCCACGCGCCCAGTCCGGCGGCGCTCAGCGCGCCGGCGCCGCTGACGGCGGGATGCTGGGACGCCCACAGTTGCGGGCTGTGGGCGTGCGACTTGTCGTCGAACTGGCCGTGCGGGCCGTGGTCGCTGCCTGGCTCGGAGTCCAGCGGCTGCCACAGGTTGTGGGGCCGGTCGGGGCCGACGCGCTCCGCGGTCTGCTGGGAGTCGTATCCGGTGCGCCCGAGGTAGCGGTCCAGCAGCGGCGCGACGAACTTCTGCGCCAGCAGCGTCACCATGGTGGAATCGCCGACCCAAAATTGTTTGCGCCCTGGATGATCGGCCGCATACAGGACGCCGCGGGCGGCGACCTCGGGCTGATAGATCGGCGGCACGGGTTGGGGATGGCGGGGCAGCCGGGACAGCACCCAGGAGAATTGCGGGGTGTTGACCGCGGGCATCTGCACGACGGTGATCCGCACCTTGGAGCCCTCGTGGAACAGCTCGCAGCGCACCGATTCGGTGAAGCCGTTGACGGCGTGTTTGGCGCCGCAGTAGGCCGACTGCAGCGGGATCGATCGCTGACTGAGCGCCGACCCCACCTGCACGATGGTGCCGCGGTTGCGGGGACGCATCTTGGCCAGCGCCGCCATGGTGCCGTGCACGTAGCCGAGGTAGGACACCTCGGTCACGCGTTTGAACTCCTCGGCGCTGATCTCGCTGAACGGCGCGAACACGGACGTGAACGCGACGTTGACCCAGACGTCGATGGGACCGAACGCGGCTTCGGCCTCGTCGGCGGCGGCGACGACGGCCGCGTAGTCGGCCACGTCGGTCGCGATGGCCAGCGCCTTGCCGCCGCCGGCCTCGACGTCGCGGGCGGCGCCGTCAAGCCCGGCGGCACCGCGGGCGAGCAGGACGACGTTGGCGCCGCGCCGGCCGAACTGCTGGGCGGTGGCGCGGCCGATGCCCGCGCTGGCTCCGGTGATCACCACTGTCTGTGTCATCGCAATACTGCCTTTCGCTCGGATCCGGTAGTCACTCATGGTGGGCGGCGTCGTCGGTGAGGGTGGCCGTGCATTCGAGCATCAGCGCGTGCGCGAACGCCTGCGGCAGGTTGCCGCGCAGCTGGCGCTGCCGCACGTCGTACTCCTCGCAGAACAGCCCGGGCGGGCCGCACGCGGCGCGGTTGCGTTCGAACCAGCGCATCGCGCAATGGCCGTGGCCCAGTTGGTCTTCGGCCAACGCCATCATGAATCCGCAGAGCAGGAAGGCGCCCTCGGCGTCGCCGAGGTCGCGTTCGTCGTGCCGGAAGCGGTAGACGAACCCGTCGTCGGTGAGTTCCCGGCGAACGGCGTCCAGGGTGGCGCGGGTGCGGGGGTCGTCGGCGGGAACGGCGCCGCGCACCGGCGGCAGCAGCAGCGACGCGTCGACCCCGGTCAGCCGCGGGCTGCGTTGCCAATAGCCGTGCGGGTGCAGGCTGCTCGACGCGGTGTCGGCCAGGATCGCATCGGCCAGCGAAGCGCAGGTGGCCACCTCGGGACCGGCGCCGGCCAGCCGGGCGATGGCGCGTAACCCGGCCACGCAGGCCAGGCGGGACTGCGTCCAGTGTTCGTCGTCGACCTCCCAGACGCCGGCATCCGGTTCGCGCCAACGTTTTTCGATGGCCCTGATGGCCGTCTGCGCGGCGCGCCAGCCCTCGGCGTCGAGCCGGTCGGCGGCGCCCGCCTTGGCCAGCAACTGCAGCGCCTCGCCGAAGACATCGAGCTGGAATTGCTGGTTGACCCAGTTGCCGACCTTGTCGGTGCCGCCGGGGTAGCCGGGCAGGTCGAGCGTTTCCTCGCTGGGCACGGCGCCGCCGGTGACGGTGTAGGCAGGCTTGAGGTTCGGGCCGTCCTCGAGTAGCCGGGCGCCGACGAATTCGACCGCCCGGTCCAGCAATTCGGTGGTGCCGACGGCGGCGGCGGCCATGCCGGCGTACACCTGATCGCGGATCCAGGCGTAGCGGTAGTCGTAGTTTTGATTGGTGTGCGCGCGTTCGGGCAGGCTCATCGTGGCCGCGGCCACCATGCCGCCGCCGCTGCTGGTCAGCCCGCGCAGCACCGCGTAGGAGTGGCTTCCGTCGCGGGGGGCGATGCTGCAGTTCAGCCGGGGCACGCTGCGCTGCCAGGCGGCCGCGGTGGCGTCCCAGGCCAGGTCGGGGTCGGGTGGCTGGTCGGGCAGCGTGCGTTCGGACAGCTCCAGCACCAGGTCGTGTTGCCGGCCCTCCTCGAGGGTGATCTCACAGGTGAGCAGTTCGCTTTTGTCGTGCGCGGCTTTGGTGGTGCGCACGTCGCAACCGGCCAGCCAACGCCAGCGCAACCGGCCCGAGCGGCCGCTCCACACCCCGCCGTCCGAGGTGGGCTGGCCGAGGCCGTGCCGGCCGAAGCCCGCACTCGGCGCCAACAGCACCCGTACGCGCGCCGTCCCGCGGCACACCGTGAGGCGCCGCAGCAGCACCACCCGGTCCCGGTCGCCCGGAAAGGCCAGCGCCTCACGGCATTCCACGGTGCCGTCCCGGGTGATCCAGCGGTTGCGCCAGATCAGGGTGCCGGGCTCGTAATAGCCGCCCCACACGTGCCGGACATCGGTCGGGGTGATCGCGTAAACACCCCCGCCGCCAATGAGGTTGGCGAAGACCGCGTCGGAGTCCCAGTGCGGGGCGCACATCCAGGCCAGGTCGCCCTGCGGCCCGACCAGCGCGCCGCGTTCACCGTCGGCGAGCAGCGCGTACTCGCGCAGCACCCGGGGCGCGAAGGTCGTCTCGACGTCAATCGTCTGGTCAGCCACGGGCGCTCGCCTCCGACCTCCGTCCCGCGGTGGTATCGATCTTGCCGGCGGCCAGCCGCTCGGCCAGCCGCGAGGCCAGCGCCATGATCGTCAGCGCGGGGTTAGCCGAGCCCTGCGTCGGACACACCGAGCCGTCAGCGAGGAACAGGTTCGGAACGCCCCACACTCGTTGATCGGAGTCGACGACCGAATTCTCCGGACTGGTGCCCATGCGGGCGCCGCCGATCAGGTGGGCGAAACGCTCGATGGTGAGTACGTCCTGGGCGTCGGCGGCGTGCAGGATGTCGCCGATCACCTTGGTGGAGTAGGCCATGTTGGCCTTGTCGTTGTCGCAGAGCGTGTAGTCGAACCGGGCCACCGGAATGCCGTACGGGTCCTTCTCGTCGGCCAGGGTCACGCGGTTGTCCGGCAGCGGCAACAGCTCGTTGAGCACGCCGACGGCCGCCCAGTGGTTGTAGTCGCGCATGTACTCCCGCAGGGCGCGGCCCCAATGCCCTTCCGCGAGAACGTGTTCGGCCCACCCGATGGGCATCGGCGACACCGTCTGGATGGCGAAGCCGCGGGCGAACCCACGGGAAAGGTCGGTCTCGTAGAACTGTTCGGAGGTCACCTCGGGGGGCGGCGCTTTATACATCCGCACCTCCTCGGACCACCGCCCGGCGGACTGGGTGGCGCCCTGCACCATCACGTAGCGCCCGACCTGATCGTCGTTGTTGCCCAACCCGTTCGGGAAGCGGTCGCTGACCGAGTTCAACAGCAGACGCGGCGTCTCGATCGAATATCCGGCAATGGCAACGAGCTTGGCGCGCTGCAGCCGCTCCTTGCCACCCGTCTCGTCGTAGTAGACCACGCCGCGGGCCGCGCCGCTCTCGTCGAGCTCGACGCGGGCGGCCATGCAGTTGGCGCGGATCTCCACCGCGTGGGCCAGCGCGTCGGGCAGGTGCGTGACGTACGGGCTGGCCTTGGCGTTGACCTTGCAGCCCTGCAGGCAGTAGCCGCGGTAGATGCAGTGCGGGCGGTTGCCGAAGGTGCCGTTGACGATGCCGACGGGCCCGACACGCATCTCGATGCCAAGCTTGAGCGCGCCCCGCCATATCTTGGCGGCCGCACCTGAAATAGGATGTGGGGCAAAGGGATAGCGATGCGGATCGCCCCAGGGCCAGTTCTGGCCGGCCACCGGCAGCTCCAGCTCGACACGCTCGTAGTGGCGGCGGATGTCCTCGTAGCGGATGGGCCAGTCCGCCCCGACCCCGTCCAGGGTGTAGGTCTGAAAATCGCTGGGGTGAAACCGCGGGGTGTACCCGGCGTAGTGCACCATGGAGCCGCCCACGCCGCGCCCGGAATTGTTCTTGCCCAGCTCGATCGGGTCGTCGCCGCCGATGATGCGTTTCTGTGTCCAGTACAGCGCGTGGGAGCCGGCCTCGTCGGACACCCAGTCCTCGTCGGGGTGCCAGAACGGGCCGGCCTCGAGGATCACGACCCGCCAGCCCTCGCGCGCCAGCCGCTGCGCCAGCACGGATCCGCCGGCCCCGGCGCCGACCACGACCAGATCGACCTCGTCGTCGTCGGCGTAGCGGCGCATCGTCTTCTCGCCGGGCAGGTCGCGCGTGTGCACGTCGAGCAGGAATCGCGAATCATTGTCCTTGGGTTCGACCGCTCCCTTGAACAGGCCCCGCAGGAAGTCGCCCATCACACCTGTCCGTTCTGCACGATCTGCACCGGATCCTCGTCGGTGGCACCGCGGGTCTCGTAGGGTTCGCGCGCGGCGGCCGGCCCGGTTGCGCCGCCGAGGCGCATGAAACCGCGCGGGTAGGCCGGGCCGCCGAACCCGATCTCGTTCCACGCCCATGGGTGGGAATAGAAGCCCGACAACGTCATTCGCATGCACACCGACCACGCTCGCTTGACGTTCAGGCTCTCCCACGCCCCGCCTTGCAGGTCGCCTTGCGAGAACTTGTCGATGATCGCTTCGCGGGTGATGAGGTCGGCGTCGGCGAACGAGGATCCGCCGTAGTGGGTCGACGCCGTCTCATTCAGCGCGCGCAGCACCAGCCGCCAGGTGTCGCGGTCGTCGGGCATGTCGGCGTACTGGTAACCGTCGAGGCGCCCGTCCGCGAGCTTGGAGTCGACGGACTCGGCCACCGGCACCCGCGGCTCAACGTCTTGCGCGAGCACCGTGTCGCAGAACGCGCGCAGGCACGGCTCCTCTTCGGGGGTGAAAAACCGCAGTGGGCCCGGTGGTTCGAGCCGGGCCAGCACCACCTTTCTGGTGGCCTCGTCCCACGTGTCGGCGGTTTCCAGCACGTCGTAATCGGGGTAGCGCCCGATCATCTGCGGCGTGATGCCGCGGCGTTGCCTGGGCAGCCAGGACGGGTGCGGCGGCTTGCCGTCGGGACGCAGGTTGGGCAAATGGTCGGGGCGTGAGGTGTCGGCCATCTCGGGAATCCAGCCCCTAATCCCGGAACCGTTCGCGGCGCAGGATCGACGCCAGCAACCCCATTCCGCCGACCATGCACATCAATCCCGGCGCCGCGATCGGCGGGCCCATCGGCACGTTGTAGGAGGCGTTCTTCCACCCGCCCGGCTTGCGCGCGACCCCACGCGCGTGCAGGTATTCGCCCATCAGCCCGTTGGCCGTGTAGATGCCCGCGGTGATGGGCAGCCAGACTTTGGCCCAGCGTCGGGAGAACACCCCGCCGATTCCGGCGACGACCACCGGCGGGGTCACCACGATCGGGCTCCACATCCACTTGTTACCGAAGCTGGCTTTGTAGTGCTCGAAGTAGATCTCGGCCGTCGTGACCAGTGCCGCCACTGCCGTCAGTCCGGACAGTGAGCGTTCGAAACGACCGTGTGCGACGTCATACAGAGCTCGCCCGGCCAGATGTTGGACCTCGCCGATTCCGTCGCCGCCGGCGGTGCGGTCTTTGCTCCGTCCGCCGTTACCCAGCAACAACATGTGCATCCCTTTCTCGCTCGCACTCGTGCGCGGCCGCGCGATCACCGGCCGGGTGTGATGTGGTTGACGAACCGGGCGGCCAACTGTGGCGCGCCGCGGACACCGGGTGTCCGAATGAATGTGCTGGAGATGTCGCGGAACTGTTCGCCGAGCGAATCCGCCGCCATCATGCCCATGAGCCACCTCGCCCTCGCGTTGGAACGAACACGGTCTGGCAGGCCTCGGCCCCGGCACTGCCGTGCAGTGCCGGTCGCCAAAAACCCGCCCAGAAAACTGGAAGCGCCCAGCTGTGTCTTTCAACCGAAGGAGTCCCGACGACGCGTCGCGACCGAAGCGCATCGGCTGTGTACCCGGCGTCCTGCAGCGCAAACGGGCTCGCGGCCGGTTCTCAGCGTGCTTTCAGCGTTAGGAGTGTCCGGTGGGTAAGTCGCTGCCGCTGAGCAGGATTGCTTCGCCCTTATGTGGGTAAATAGCCGATCATGAAAAAGATTGTGCGCATCGCAGCGTCAGCGCTCTTCTTGACTGCCGGTTTCGGGCTCGCTGGTTCGGGGGCAGCTGCAGTCGCCCACGCCCATCCCGCGCCTTTTCCCCAGTACCACTGGTGCCCCGGCCAGTGGTGGGATCCGGGCTGGGGCGGCAACTGGGATCAGGGCCGTTGCCACGGCGACCACTGGTACGACGGTGAAGCCCACGATCAGGGCCACTGGCACAACGGTCCCTGGGATCCGAACTGGCACTAGGCTCGCGCGATCCGGCGATCGTGTAGCCGGTGGACCTAGATACTCGCCCGCAGGCCTCCGCGGATTACGATGGGGCGGAATGCATTTCACGTATGCGCTTGAGCGAGAGCCTTGCGAACCGCGCTGAGATGGTCGGTGACAGGCGGTCCAGGTACCACAGCGCCCTCCACCAGGCCGGCACGATGATGATCGCTTTGTTTCGCAGCACCGCACGCAGGACGCGGGCGGCGAATTTGTCGGGTGCCATCGGCCGCATCGGCTCCCAGAACCTGAGTAGGTCCTCGTCGCTGGCGCCGGTATTGGTCATCCGCCCGTAGGTGCCGCCGGTGAGGATCGGGGTCCGGATCGCGCCCGGGCACAGCACCGACACCTTGACGTTGTGGCGCTCGGCCTCGATCCGCATCGCCTTCGACAGGGCGACGACGGCGTGTTTGGAGGCCGTATAGCTGGCGGTACCGGGACCGGCAAGCAGGCCGGCCATCGACGCCGTGTTCACGATGTGGCCCGAGCCCTGCCGGATCATGAGCGGATACACCGCCTGGATGCCGTGCACCACGCCGTGCAGATTCATGGCGAGCACGTCGTTCCAGTCGTCGAGCGTGTAGGAGTCGACCTCACCGCCGACGCCGATGCCGGCGTTGTTGAACAGGTAATCGATCCGGCCGGACTGCCGCACCGCCTCGGCGACGGCTTCCTCGAATGCGGGATAGCTGCGGACGTCGAGCTCGAGGGCGTGCGCTTTCCCGGCGCCGCTGTTGAGGCGTTGCGCCAATTCCCGCGCCGCGTCCAGTTGGCGATCGGCGATCCAGACCTCCGCGCCGCCGCGACCAACTTCGTGGCCAGTGCGGCGCCGATGCCCGAAGCACCGCCGGTGATGAACGCGACCTCACCCGAACCAGTTGAACAGAATCAATGTCGGTGGCCGCTGGCATGATCGAACGCATGTTCGAGTCAGGATCGGATGCGGGATCTCCGCCGGAGGTGATCGCCCGGTTTGACGAGCTTGTCGAACGCTGTTACCCGTCGAGGACGCCGGAGTCCACGGAGTTGGTTGGCGAGATCTGCGCGGCGGCGCGGGCGGAGAACCGGGCCGCGGCCGCTCAGTTGGTGGCGATCGGGAAGTTGTTCGCCTACCGGCTGTCGCGGTGCTCGGAGACCGAGGAGTGGGCGATCGACACGCAGGAGGCGGTGGCCGCCGAGGTGGCCGCGGCGCTGCGCACGAGTCAGGGTCTGGCCGCGAGCCGGTTGCGGTATGCGCGCGCGATGCGTGAGCGGTTGCCGAAGGTGGGTGCGGTCTTCGTGGCCGGGGATATCGAGTACTCGACGTTCCAAACGATCGTGTTCCGCACTGATTTGATCGTTGACCCCGAGGTAATGGCGAGGGTGGATGCCGCGTTGGCGGCCAACGTGGCGCGCTGGCCGTCGATGACTCGGGGACGGTTGGCCGCGCAAGTGGACAAGGTCGTGGCCAAGGCCGATGTCGATGCGGTGCGGCAACGTCAGAAGTTCGTAGCCGACCGGCAGGTGTGGATCGCCGACGGCGTTGGGGGTATCGCCGAAATTCACGGCAGCCTGCTCGCCCCCGACGCGCACGCGCTGGACAAACGGCTCGATGCGTTGGCCGCCACGGTATGCGAGCGCGATCCGCGTAGCCGTGAGCAGCGCCGCGCCGATGCGCTGGGGGCGCTGGCGGGTGGAGCCGACCGGTTGGGCTGTCGCTGCGGATGCCCGGACTGCGCGGCCGGCAAACGGCCCGCGCCAGGCCCGGTGGTGATCCACGTGATCGCCGAGCGGTCCAGCTTGGACGGGGCGGGCGCCACGCCGGCGTCAGAGGTGGGTGCCGACGGACTCATCGCCCCCGAGCTTGTGGCCGAGTTGGCAGCCTCGGCCAAACTGACCCCGCTGGCACATCCAGGTGATGCCGCCCCCGAGCCCGGCTATGTGCCCTCGAAGGCACTGGCCGATTTCGTGCGGTGCCGGGACCTGACCTGCCGCTCGCCCGGCTGTGACCGCCCGGCCACCGAGTGCGACATCGACCATACGATCCCGTACGCCGCGGGCGGGCCCACTCACGCGTCGAACCTCAAGTGCTTGTGCCGCACTCATCACCTGGTCAAGACGTTCTGGGGATGGCGCGATCAGCAACTGCCCGACGGCACGGTCATTTGGACCCTGCCCGACGGGCACACCTATGTCACCACCCCGGGCAGCGCGCTGCTGTTCCCCAGCCTGTGCGCCCCGACCGGCGACCCGCCCCTACCCACCGGACCGAAACCCGACGCGTGCGCCGAGCGCACCGCCATGATGCCGCTGCGCACCCGCACCCGCGCCCAAAACCGGGCCGCGCGAATTGCGGTCGAGCGCAAGCACAATCGCGAGGCCCGCACAGCCCGCGCTGTCCCGCCGGCAGCTCGAACCTGGACCACCACCTACCCGCCCGACGAGGACCCCCCGCCGTTCTAACGGGGTTCAGGACAGTTCTCACCTCCCACCGAGCTGCCTCTCGATCGCGGAGAGCGGCGACGGGAAAACGCTGGTGGCGCGGCACGCCTTAACCCAGGAGGCCGCGGATGCCGCCGCCCTGGACGGCGCGGGGCCGGGGTCCACCATCGATCTCAACGGGTGCAGCGGTTGATACTCGATTCGGGATAACCACCGCCCTCCTAGCTGCCCTGATGTGCCATGATGTCCAAGCTGTCAAGACTCAGGGAGCAGCAGTGGATCTCAATATTTCGATGGTCACACGACCGGTCGAGCGGCTGATCGCCACAGCACAGAACGGGCTGGAGGTCTTGCGGCTGGGGGGCTTGGAAACCGGTAGTGTCCCGTCGCCGTCCCAGACCGTCGAGAGCGTGCCGATGTACAAGCTCCGGCGGTATTTCCCGCCGGACAACCGGCGCGGCCAGTCGCCCGCCGGGCCGCCGGTGCTGATGGTGCACCCGATGATGATGTCGGCCGACATGTGGGACGTCACCCGCGAGGAAGGCGCGGTGGGGATCCTGCACGCGCACGGGATCGATCCCTGGGTCATCGACTTCGGCGAACCCGACAAGATCGAGGGCGGCATGCGGCGCACGCTGGCCGACCACATTGTCGCGCTCAGCCAGGCCATCGACACGGTCAGGGACGTCACCGGCAGCGACATCCATCTGGTCGGTTACTCCCAGGGCGGTATGTGGTGCTACCAGGTCGCCGCCTACCGGCGTTCGAAGGCTCTTGCCAGCATCGTCACCTTCGGTTCGCCGGTGGACACCCTGGCCGCCCTGCCCATGGGCATCCCGGCGAACTTCGCAGCGCCCGCGGCCAATTTCATGGCCGACCACGTCTTCAGCCGGCTGGACATCCCCAGCTGGATGGCGCGCACCGGCTTTCAGATGCTCGACCCGCTCAAGACCGCGAAGGCGCGGGTGGACTTCCTGCGCCAGCTGCACGACCGCGAGGCGCTACTGCCGCGCGAGCAGCAGCGCCGATTCCTCGAGCGCGAAGGGTGGATCGCCTGGTCGGGCCCGGCGATCTCGGAGCTGCTCAAACAATTCATCGCCCACAACCGGATGATGACCGGCGGCTTCGCCGTCAACGGCCAGATGGTGACGCTCACCGACATCACCTGTCCCGTGCTGGCTTTCGTCGGCGAGGTGGACGACATCGGGCAGCCCGCGTCGGTGCGCGGCATCCGGCGGGCGGCGCCCAACGCCGAAGTCTACGAATACACGATTCGCACAGGACATTTCGGCTTGGTCGTGGGATCCAAAGCGGCACAACATAGCTGGCCGACTGTCGCCGAATGGGTGAAGTGGCTGTCCACCGGCGGCGACAAACCCACCAGCATCGACTTGATGGCCGACCAGCCCGCGGAGCACACCGACAGCGGGGTAGCGCTCAGCTCCCGGATCGCACACGGCCTGGGGGAGGCCTCCGAGGCGGCGCTGGGCATCGCGCGCGGCGCCGCCAACACCGTCGTCGCCGCCAACAAGTCCGTACGCACCCTGGCCGTCGAGACGGCCCGGACCCTGCCGCGCCTGGTCCGCCTGGGCCAGATCAACGACCACACCCGAATCTCACTGGGCCGCATCATTGAAGAACAGGCGCACGACGCCCCGCAGGGCGAATTCCTCCTGTTCGACGGCCGGGTGCACACCTACGAGGCCGTGAATCGGCGTGTCAACAACGTTGTTCGCGGACTGATCGACGTCGGGGTGCGGCAGGGCGACCGGGTCGGCGTGTTGATGGAGACCCGGCCCAGCGCACTGGTGGCCATCGCCGCGCTGTCCCGGCTCGGCGCGATCGCGGTGGTGATGCGACCCGACGCCGATCTCGCCGCATCGGTGCGGCTCGGGGGAGTCACCGAACTGCTGACCGACCCCGCCAACCTCGACGCGGTATTGGGCTCCGACCGCCAGGGGCTGCGGCAGGTGCTGGTGCTCGGTGGCGGCGAGTCGCGCGATCTGCACCTGCCCGAGGACTCCGACGTCATCGACATGGAAAAGATCGACCCGGACGCCGTGGAGCTGCCGGGGTGGTACCGCCCCAACCCGGGACTGGCCCGGGATTTGGCGTTCATCGCGTTCAGCGCGGCCGGCGGCGAGCTGGTGGCCAGGCAGATCACCAACTACCGCTGGGCGGTGTCGGCCTTCGGTACCGCATCGACGGCCGCCCTGGACCGCCGTGACACCGTCTATTGCCTGACGCCGCTGCACCACGAGTCGGCGCTGCTGGTCAGTCTCGGCGGTGCGGTGGTCGGTGGCACCCGCATCGCCCTGTCGCGCGGCCTGGACCGGGACCGATTCGTCCAGGAGGTCCGCCAGTACGGCGTCACCGTGGTGTCCTACACCTGGGCCATGCTGCGTGAGATCGTCGACGACCCGGCGTTCGTGCTGCAGGGCAATCACCCGGTGCGGTTGTTCATCGGTTCCGGCATGCCGACCGGGCTGTGGGGGAGAGTCGTCGACGCGTTCGCGCCCGCCCACGTCGTCGAATTCTTCGCCACCACCGACGGGCAGGCGGTGCTGGCCAATGTGTCGGGCGCCAAGGTCGGCAGCAAGGGCCGCCCGCTGCCGGGCGCCGGGCGCATCGAGCTGGGCGCCTACGACGCCGAGCACGACCTGATCCTGGAGAACGAGCGCGGCTTCGTGCAGATCGCCGAACCCAAACAGGTCGGGGTCCTGCTCGCCGCCTCCAACGGCCCGATCGATCCGAGCGCCTCGGTCAAGCGCGGCGTCTTCGCCGCCGGCGACACCTGGATATCGACCGAGTACCTGTTCTATCGCGACGACGACGGCGACTACTGGTTGGCGGGCCGGCGCGGCTCGGTGGTGCACACCGTCCGCGGTCTGGTCTACGCCGAGCCGGTCACCGACGCGCTGGGATGCATCAACGGTGTCGACCTCGCGGTGACCTACAACGTGCCGGTGGGCGACCACGAGGTGGCGGTGTCGGCGGTGACCTTGTTGCCGGGGGCCTCCATCACCGCGGCCGACCTGACCGAGGCCTTCGCCAAGATTCCCATCGGCCTGGGACCCGACATCGTGTGCCTGGCACCGGAGATGAACCTGAGCGCGACGTTCCGCCCGACGGTCAGCGCCTTGCGGGCCGCCGGGATACCGAAGGCCGGACGCCACGTCTGGTATTTCGATGCCGAGACAAGTCAGTACCGCCGCCTGACCAGCGGGGTCCGTTCCGAGCTGAGCGGAGCTCAGTCATGATCGACGATGCACTGTTGGGCATTCTGGTGTGCCCGGACGATCGCGGCCCGCTGCTGTTGGTCGACGACGAACTGTTGTACAACCCGCGGCTGCGGCGGGCCTACCGCATCGAGGACGGCATCCCGGTGCTGCTCATCGACGAGGCCCGCGACGTCGACGACGACGAGCACTCCCGGCTCATCGCACAAGGCCGTCCGGCAGATCCCCGGTGAGGTAGTGCTGTAGGTTCGGCGCGATGGTTTCCGCGATCTGGTCCGGCGGCAGCGACGCGAACGGCTCCAGTTGCAGGATGTAGCGCGCCATCACCACGCCCACCAGCTGCGACGCGACGAATTGGATGCGGATGATTCCGCTTCCCGGCGGATCGTCCACGCGCGGACCGACTTCGACGGCGATCACGTCCTGGATGAACGTCCGGAACAGGTTGACCTCCGAACCGGCCAGCACCGACCGCAGGGTGGCGATGAACCCGGTGCCCAGGTCGGAATCCCACAGCGGCAACAACATCGAGGGCAGCCGGTAGCCGATCTCCTCGACCGGCACCTCGCGCAACGGGCCGATGATGTCCATCGGGTCGATCGGGATGTGCACGGCCGCCGCGAACAGCTTCTCCTTGGTGCCGAAATAGTGATGCACCAGCGCCGAATCCACTCCCGCGGCCGCGGCCACCGCACGAATCGACGTATTGCGAATCCCCTTGCTGGCGAAGAGCTCTCGCGCGCTGGCCAGGATGCGGTTGCGGGTGTCGGAGACCCCGGCCGGCCGCCCCCGCCGCCGGCGCCCGGCGTTGGTGGTCGTCACCAGGCCCCTCCGCGGCGACCCGCTGCGCCCGGCTGCGCCGAGCTTGCGATCGCCACTACGGCGTCCGCCGCCGCAGCGTCGCCGCGGCCAGGCACAGCGCCGCCAGGGCGAAGCCCAGCACCACGAAGATGTCGCGCACCCCGATGAACGTCAGTTCCGGGTGCGCGCCCACCTGCTGCAAGGCCTCCAGCGCGTAGCTGGCCGGCAGCACATTGCTGATCCATTGCAGCCAGTGTGGCATCAGCGCGCGCGGCACGATGATGCCGGCCAGCAACAGTTGCGGCACCATCACCAGCGGGATGAACTGCACGGCCTGAAACTCGGTGCGGGCGAACGCACTACACAGCAGGCCCAAACCGACTCCCAGCACGGCGTTGACGATCGCGATGACGAACACCCACATCGGGCTGCCCGCGGTGTCGAAACCCAGCAGCCAGAACGACACGATGCACGCCAAGATGGCTTGCGCCGCAGCGGCGATGGAGAAGGCGGTGCCGTAGGCGATCAGCAGGTCCAGGCGGCGCAGGGGAGTGGTCAGGATGCGTTCCAGCGTCCCGGATGCCCGTTCGCGCTGCATCGTGATCGCTGTGATGATGAACATCACGAACAGGGGGAACAGGCCCAGCAGGATCAGGCACGCATTGTTGAACGGTGCCGGTGTGCCGGGCCGGTGCGGGGCGTTCTGAAACATGAAGTACATCAACGTGATCACCAGCACCGGGACGAGCAGGATCATCGCGACGCTGCGGTGGTCGGCCGCCAGCTGACGCAGGATCCGCGCAGTGGTCGCGGTGTAGCCCTTGAGCCCTAGCCGGCTTCGCGCATGGTGCTGCGCTTGATGATGGACAGAAACGCGTCTTCCAGTGACGTGCATCCGGTGTCCTCTCGCAGTTGGGTCGGGTTGGTGTGGGCGACCAGCCGGCTGTCGCGCATCAGCAGCAGATCGCCGCAGTGGTCGGCTTCGTCCATCACGTGGCTGGACACCAGCAGCGTGGTCCCGGCGCGGGCGAGGTCGGCGAACTGCTCCCACAGATCCGCGCGCAGCACCGGGTCCAGCCCTACCGTGGGCTCGTCGAGCACCAGCAGTTCGGGCTGGCAGACCAGCGCGCACGCCAGCGACACCCGGATGCGCTGACCGCCGGAAAGGTTGGCGCACAGGGCTGTTCGGTGATCGGACAGCCCGACCCGCTCGACCGCTGCCTCGGCGGCCTGGCGGTCGAACCCGTACAGCGAGGCGAAGTAGCGGACGTTGTCGACGACCCGCAGGTCGTTGTAGATGGTCGGGTCCTGCGGCAGGTACCCGACCCGGCGGTGCAGCGCCGGCGACCCGGCCGGATGGCCGAGCACGGTGACGGTTCCCGAGGTCACGATCTGGGTGCCGACGATGCACCGCATCAGGGTGGTCTTGCCGCAGCCGGACGGGCCGAGCAGGCCGGTGATGCTGCCCTTGTCGATCCGCACCGAGAAATCGTGCAGAGCCGTGAGTTTGCCGCGGATCACGCGCAGGCGATCGATGTGCACGGCCGGATCGTGTGGGCCGGCGATTAATTCATCACGAGATGAACTCATCATGCGATGAATAATCGTCCCGCTGCGCGGGGATGTCAAGGGCGGCATCTCCGGGCGGCGGCGCGCGGGTGGGGCATTGGGCGGCGACGCCCGGGGGCCTATGTGGTGACGTTCCCAAGCGCTGGCACCGGCGCTAGCGGACTTCGCATCGCCGTGTGGTCAGGTCACGGCTCGCGGGAGGTGCCCAACGGCATAAGGGTGCCCAACGGCATAGAGGTGCCCAACGGCCTAATTGAAGCGTTCGCCGATGGGAGGGCGGCGCTGCGGCAGATGCCCGTGCACGCCTTCGGCGTAAGCGGTTTCGGCGTGCTGCGTGAGGTCGACTCCGGTGGTCTCGTCTTCGGTGCTGACCCGGAAGCCCATCAGCCGGTCGATCACCTTTCCCAGCACGAACGTCACGGCGAACGCGTAGAGCGCGACGACGCCGATCGCCAGCGCCTGCTTGCCCAGCTGGCCGGCACCGCCCCCGTAGAACAGACCCTGCGGGCCCGCCGTCATGACCGCCGTGGCGAACAAACCGATCAACGACACACCCACCACGCCGCCGACGAAATGCACGCCCACCACGTCGAGCGAATCGTCATAGTTGAAGCGCAATTTCGCGCCCACGGCGAAAGCGCACACGACGCCGGCCGCGAGTCCGACGACCGTCGCGCCGAGCGTGTTGACGGTCCCGCACGACGGGGTGATGGCGACCAGGCCGGCGACCACACCCGAGGCCGCACCGAACGTGGTGGGCCGACCGTCGCGGATCTGTTCGACCGCGAGCCAGCCGAGCATGCCCAGACACCCGGCCACCAAAGTGTTGAGGAAAATGGCCGCGGCGGTTCCGTTGGCGGCCAAGGCCGAACCCGCGTTGAACCCGAACCAGCCGAACCACAGCAGCCCGAGACCAACGAACAGCAACGGCAGATTGTGTGGCCGCATGGCGTCCTTCTTGAAGCCGATGCGCGGCCCGAGCACCAGCGCCAGCGCCAGGGCGGAGGAGCCGGAGACGATCTCGACGACGAGCCCGCCCGCATAGTCGAGCACACCCAGCTTGGCCAGCCAGCCGCCGGGCCCCCATACCCAGTGCGCGACAATCGAATACACCGCAATCGTCCATACCGGGACGAACACCATCCAGGCGGCGAACTTGGCGCGGTCGGCGATCGCACCGCTGACCAGGGCGGCGGTGACGATCGCGAACGTCAGCTGGAAGGTGGCAAAGAGCAGTTCGGGAACGGTGCCGTGGATGGTGTCGGGGGTGATGCCGAGCATGCCGAAATGCCTGAGATTGCCGGCGAGGCCGCTGACCCCATCCTCGGAGAACGCGATGGTGTAGCCGACCAGCAACCAAGCCACCGTCACCAGCGGTATGGAGATGAAGCTCATCATGATCATGTTCAGCACGCCGGTGGTGCGGACCATGCCGCCGTAGAAGATCGCCAGGCCGGGCGTCATCAGCAAGACCAGCGCGGTGCTGGCCAGCAGCCACGCCGTGGCGGCGGGGTCGATCGCATGCATGAGGTGGGCTCCTTCTCGCGGCCCGGGGGTCACGGGACACCGGGATACTGCCACGTTTGGCCTGCCGGTAGGTTCGTTGGGTTAAGAAAAGAGGATTCAGGATCTGATGTGGCCGAGGCTCGAGGGCGATTTCGGGAAGGCACGACTGCGGCCCAGCTGTTAGTCGACCCGGTCGAGGCCGCACGCCGGTTGCTGGGCGCGACCCTCACCGCCCGGGGTGTCAGCGGGACGGTCGTCGAGGTCGAGGCCTACGGGGGAGTTCCCGACGGTCCGTGGCCGGACGCCGCCGCGCACTCGTACAAGGGCCTGCGGGCCCGCAACTTCGTGATGTTCGGGCCGCCCGGGCGGCTCTACACCTACCGCAGCCACGGCATCCACGTCTGCGCCAACGTCTCGTGCGGACCCGACGGCACCGCCGCCGCCGTCCTGCTGCGCGCCGCGGCCCTCGAGGACGGCACCGATGTCGCGCGTGCCCGCCGCGGTGAATTGGTGCACACCGCGGCCCTGGCGCGCGGCCCGGGCAACCTGTGCGCCGCCATGGGAATCTCCATGGACGACAACGGCATTGACCTTTTCGCGGGCGACGGTGCGGTGACCCTCGAACTGCACGAACCGCTGACCGCGGCGTACGGCCCGCGGGTCGGTGTCAGCCAGGCCGCCGACCGGCCGTGGCGGTTGTGGCTCCCCGGCCGCCCGGAGGTGTCGGCGTACCGCCGCAGCCCCCGCGCGGCGGCCCCGGGCGCCAGCGACTAGCCGAACCGATCTCGGGTGAAAGGATCTTGGATCATGGGCGACATGATCATCGACGAGCTGGGCTGGCGCGGCCTGATCGCGCAGTCCACCGATCTCGATGCGCTGACCGCCGAAGCCCGGCGCGGCCCGATGACGGTGTACGCCGGCTTCGACCCCACGGCGCCGAGCCTGCATGCCGGACACCTGGTGCCGCTGCTGGCGCTGCGCCGCTTCCAGCGCGCCGGCCATCGCCCGATTGTGCTCGCCGGTGGGGCCACCGGCATGATCGGCGACCCGCGGGACATCGGCGAGCGCACACTCAACGAGGCGGACACCGTCGCCGAGTGGACCGAGCGGATCGATGGTCAGCTGCGCCGCTTCGTCGACTTCGACGACTCACCCACCGGCGCGGTCGTCGTCAACAACCTGGACTGGACCGGCCCCATGTCGGCCATCGAGTTCCTGCGCGACGTCGGCAAGCACTTCTCGGTCAACGTCATGCTGGACCGCGACACCGTGCGGCGACGTCTCGAGGGCGACGGCATCTCCTACACCGAGTTCAGCTACATGCTGTTGCAGGCCAACGATTACGTCGAGTTGAACCGGCGCTACGGCTGCACACTGCAGATCGGCGGCTCCGACCAGTGGGGCAACATCATCGCCGGGGTCCGGTTGGTGCGCCAGCAGCTCGGCGCCTCCGTGCATGCCCTGACGGTGCCGCTGGTGACGGCCACCGACGGCACGAAGTTCGGCAAGTCCACCGGCGGCGGCAGCCTGTGGCTGGACTCGGCGCTGACCACGCCGTACGCCTGGTACCAGTACTTCTTCAACACCGCCGACGCCGACGTGATCCGGTACCTGCGCTGGTTCACCTTCTTGACCGCCGACGAGCTCGGCGAGCTGGAACAGGCGACGGCCGAGCGTCCCCAGCAGCGCGCCGCCCAGCGGCGGCTGGCCCGCGAATTGACCGTGCTGGTGCACGGCGAGAGCGCCACCGAAGCGGTCGAGCACGCCAGCCGCGCGCTGTTCGGGCAGGGCGAACTGGACCGCCTGGACGAGGCCACGCTGGCGGCGGCGCTGCGCGAGACCTCGGTCGCCGAGCTCAAACCCGGTGGCCCGGACGGGATCGTCGACCTGCTGGTCGCCAGCGGGCTGTCCGAGAGCCGGAAGGCCGCGCGGCGCACCATCGGCGAAGGCGGCGTCTCGGTCAACAACATCCGCGTCGACAGCGAGGAATGGGCACCGCAGCCGTCCGACTTCCTGCACGGCAAATGGCTGGTGCTGCGCCGCGGCAAACGCACCGTCGCCGGGGTCGAAAAGGTCTAGCCCCGCCAGGGCCGGAACCGCGCGCGCAAAACGCGCGCGTGCACAGATCTTTACCTCACCGTGTTGTTGACGTGACCGTGGGCGACCACTGTTGTCACGGTGAATTTCGCGACGAGTGTGCGGTTGACCGTCCTGCGGATTCTGGGGGTGATCACCGGCCTGGTGGCGCTTGCCGCGGTCCTGTCGGCGCCGATCCGCGCCGACATGGTCGGCAACGCCTTCCTGTCGGCCCTGACGAACGCCGGGATCACCTACACTCAGCCGACCGGCACCACGGCGATGGGACAGTCGGTGTGCCCGATGCTGTTCGAGCCCGGCGGGTCGTTCGACGAGGTGACGTCCAAGATGGCCGAGGGCAACGGAATGTCCTACGAGATGGCCGGCAAGTTCACCATCGTCGCGATCGCGACCTACTGTCCGGCGGTGATCGCGCCGCTGCTGAGCAACCGGCCGCAAAGCTAGGCGCGGGGCTGCCCGTATTCTCGGCAGCGTGGTCGACGACAGGCAAAGGCACCGCGGCGAACGGCGGGGGCGGCCGGCATCCAGTGGCTGGTCGGGTCCGGGTCGTGCGCGGCCGGCCCAGCCGCAGGGCGCCGCGCGCCGGGACGCCCAGGCCGATCGCGCGCCGCAGGACGGGCCGCCGATACCGCCCGGCGTGGAGGCCAAGCAGCTGGCGCCCGACGTTCGCCGCGAACTGAGCACCCTGGACCGCGCCACCGCCGACGCGGTGGCGCGCCACCTGGTGGCCGCGGGCGAACTGCTGGACGAAGACCCGGAGGCCGCCCTGCGCCACGCCCGGGCGGCTCGCGCCCGGTCCAGCCGGATCGCCACCATCCGGGAAGCGGTCGGCATCGCCGCCTACCATTGCGGCGACTGGTCGCAGGCGCTGGCGGAATTTCGCGCGGCCCGCAGGATGGGCAGCAAGTCCTCGCTGTTGGCCCTGATCGCCGATTGCGAACGCGGACTTGGCCGTCCGGAGCGGGCGATCGAACTCGCGCGCGGGCCGGAGGCCGCCGAACTCAGCGGCGACGACGCCGACGAGTTGCGCATCGTCGCGGCCGGCGCGCGCGCGGACCTCGGTCAGCTGGCGCAGGCGCTCACCGTGTTGTCCACGCCGCAACTGGATCCCGGCCGCACCGGCAGCACGGCGGCGCGGCTGTTCTACGCCTACGCGGACACGCTGCTGGCGCTCGGCCGCGACGACGAGGCGCTGCAATGGTTCCTGCACTCCGCGGCCGCCGACGTCGACGGTGTCACCGACGCCGAGGATCGGGTCAGTGAACTCGGCTGACATGACGGGCCCGAATCACACCGAAACCCTTGCGCAGCAATACGACTGCCTGCTGATCGACCTGGACGGAACGGCGTTTCGCGGCCGTCAGCCCACCGAGGGTGCGGTGCAGGCGCTGGCCGAGGTGCGCAGCCGCGCGTATTTCGTCACCAACAACGCGTCGCGCAGCGCCGACGAGGTCGCCGCGCACCTGACCGACCTCGGCTTCACCGCCACCGCCGACGACATCGCCACCAGTGCGCAAAGCGCGGCGCGGTTGCTGGCCGAGCAGTTGGCGCCGGACTCACCGGTGCTGATCGTGGGCACCGAGGCCCTGGCAAACGAGATCACCGCCGTCGGGCTGCGCCCCGTGCGCCGCTACGAAGACGACCCGGCCGCGGTTGTGCAGGGTCTGTCCCAAACCATCGGCTGGCCCGAGCTCGCCGAGGCGGCGCTGGCCATCCGGGCCGGCGCGCTGTGGGTGGCGGCCAACGTCGACCTCACCCTGCCCACCGAGCGCGGGCTGCTGCCCGGCAACGGATCGTTCGTGGCCGCGCTGCGGGCGGCCACCGGCGGCGAGCCTCAGGTCGCGGGCAAGCCGGCGCCCGGACTGCTGCGAGATGCCGCGGCCCGCGGCGACTTTCGCGCCCCGTTGGTGGTCGGCGACCGACTCGACACCGACATCGAGGGCGCCAACGCCGCCGAGCTGCCCAGCCTGATGGTGCTCACCGGGGTCAATTCCGCGCGGGACGCGGTGTACGCCAAGCCCGCCCAGCGCCCCACCTACATCGGCCACGACCTGCGCTCGCTGCACGACGACGGCGAGCGGCTCGCGGTCGGCCCGCAGCCGGGCTGGCGGGTCGACGTCGCGGACCGGGCGGTCACGGTGAGCGGCGCCGGGCCGGACGACGGGGACGGCCTGTCGATCGTGCGCGCGGTGGCCGGCGCGGTCTGGAGCGCCGGGAATGCCGGCGAGGTGCGCATAGAGGCCGCCGACGACCACGCCCGCGCCGCGCTGCAGCGCTGGTCTTTGGTGCACACCGACTGACGGGTGACTAGCGTAGTAACGCGATGACTATCGATCCCGATCAGATTCGCGCTGAAATCGACACCCTGCTCGCCCGGCTGCCTCAGCCCGGGGACGGAGAAGACCCCGAGAAGGTGCCATCGCTCGACGAGCTCGAAGAGATAGCACGCCGCCTGTCCGAGGCGCATGACGTGCTGCTGGCTGCGCTGGAGTCGGCGGAGAAGGGCTGAGTGCCCGGATGTCGCGACGCGCCCGCGTTGACGCCGAGCTGGTCCGGCGCGGCCTGGCCCGGTCTCGTCAGCAGGCCGCGGAGTTGATCGGCGCGGGGAAGGTGAGCATCGACGGGATGCCGGCGCGCAAGCCGGGCACCGCCGTCGCCGTCACCGCCGCCCTGACCGTCGCCGAGGACGGCGAGCGCGGCTGGGTCTCGCGCGGGGCGCACAAACTCATCGGGGCGCTGGACGCCTTCGAGATCTCGGTCGCGGGCCGTCGCTGCCTGGATGCCGGCGCGTCCACCGGGGGCTTCACCGAAGTCCTGCTGGATCGCGGGGCCACCGAAGTGGTCGCCGTGGACGTGGGGTACGGGCAGTTGGCGTGGTCGCTGCGCAGCGACGCCCGGGTGGTCGTCGTCGAGCGGACCAACGTCCGCGACCTGACGCCCGAGGCGATCGGCGGACCAGTCGACCTCGTGGTGGCCGACCTGTCGTTCATTTCGCTGTCCACGGTGTTGCCGGCGCTGGCTGGATGCGCCGCACCGAACGCGGATATCGTTCCCATGGTGAAGCCGCAGTTTGAGGTGGGCAAGGGCCTGGTCGGCGCCGGGGGCGTGGTGCACGACCCGGGCCTGCGCGCCGACGCCGTGCTGGCGGTCGCCGGTCGCGCGGGCGAGCTGGGCTGGCACACCGTCGGCGTCACCGCCAGCCCGCTGCCGGGGCCGTCGGGCAACGTCGAATACTTTCTGCGGCTACGCGCCCAGACCGACCGGCCGCTGGCCGGCGATGAGCTGGTGACCGCGGTGCGGCGCGCGGTGGAAAGCGGGCCGCAGTGAACGAGCACGCTCCCCGCACCGTGTTGATGGTGGTCCACACCGGCCGTGACGAGGCCACCGAGACCGCGCGGCGTGTGCAGAAAGTGCTGGGCGACAACGACATCGGGCTTCGTGTGCTGTCCGCCGAGGCGGTCGACAAGGGGTCGTTGCACCTGGCCCCAGACGACATGCGCGCACTGGGCGTCGAAATCGAGGTGGTCAACGCCGACCCCCGGGCCGCCGACGGCTGCGAACTGGTGCTGGCGCTGGGCGGCGACGGCACGTTCCTACGGGCCGCCGAACTGGCCCGCAACGCCAACATTCCGGTGCTGGGCGTCAACCTGGGCCGCATCGGCTTTCTGGCCGAGGCCGAAGCCGAAGCCATCGACCGGGTGCTGGAACATGTTGTCGCACAAGACTATCGGGTGGAGAACCGCCTGACGCTCGACGTGATCGTGCGCCACGGCGGCGACGTCTCCGTACACGGTTGGGCGCTCAACGAAGTCAGCCTGGAAAAGGGTCCCCGGCTGGGCGTGCTCGGGGTGGTCCTCGAGATCGACGGTCGCCCGGTGTCGGCGTTCGGCTGCGACGGGGTCCTGGTGTCGACGCCCACCGGGTCGACCGCCTACGCGTTCTCCGCCGGCGGACCGGTGTTGTGGCCGGATCTCGAGGCAATCCTGGTGGTACCCAACAACGCTCACGCGCTGTTCGGCCGCCCCATGGTCACCAGCCCGGACGCCACGATCGCGATCGAGATCGAGGCCGACGGGCATGACGCCCTGGTGTTCTGCGACGGTCGCCGCGAAATGTTGATCCCGGCGGGCAGCCGGCTGGAGGTAAAACGTTGCGACACACCGGTGAAATGGGCCCGCCTGGACAGCGCGCCGTTCACCGACCGGTTGGTACGCAAATTCCGGTTGCCGGTGACCGGGTGGCGCGGGAACTGACGACCCCAACGCAGGTGCTGACTGAATGCTGACGGAAATCCGCATCGAGTCGCTCGGTGCCATCAGCGCTGCCGTCGGGGACTTCGACCGCGGCCTGACCGTGCTGACCGGCGAGACCGGCACTGGCAAGACCATGGTGGTGACCGGCCTGCACCTGCTGGGCGGTGCGCGCGCCGACGCGACCCGGGTGCGGTCCGGGGCCGATCGGGCGGTCGTCGAAGGCCGTTTCACCACAACCGATCTCGACGAGGCCACGGTGGTCAAGCTGGACGAGATGCTGGACGCGTCGGGCGCCGAGCGCGACGAGGACGGCAGCGTGATCGCGCTGCGCTCGGTCAGCCGGGACGGGCCGTCGCGGGCCTATCTGGGCGGCCGCAGCGTGCCCGCCAAGTCGCTGGGCGACTTCACCGCCGGGCTGCTGACCCTGCACGGGCAGAACGACCAGCTGCGGCTCATGCGGCCCGAGGAGCAATGCGGCGCGCTGGACCGATTCGCGAAGGCCGGCCCGGCACTGGAGCGCTACTGCAAACTGCGCGACGCCTGGCTGTCGGCGCGGCGCGACCTGCTCGACCGGCGCAACCGGATGCGCGAACTGGCGCTGGAGGCCGATCGCCTGACCTTCGCGCTGGGCGAGATCGACGCCGTGGACCCACAACCCGGCGAGGACGACGCCCTGGTCGCCGAGATCCTGCGGCTCTCCGAGCTGGACACGCTGCGCGAAGCCGCGGCCACCGCGCGCGCGGCCCTGTCCTCGGATGAGGCGGACGGCTCCGGGTTCAGCGCGACCGACAGTGTGGGAAAGGCGAGGGCCGCACTGGAATCGACGGACGACGCCAAGCTGGTGGCGTTGGCCGGCCAGCTCGGTGAGGTGCTGACCGTGGTCGTCGACGCGGCCGCCGAACTGGGTGGCTTCCTCGAGGAGCTGCCGGTCGATGCCAGCGCGCTGGAATCCAAACTGTCCCGGCAGGCCGAGCTGCGCACGCTGACGCGCAAGTACGCCGCGGACATCGACGGTGTGCTCACCTGGGCCCGCGAGTCGCGGCAACGACTGGCCCAGCTCGACGTCTCGGAGGAAGGGCTGGCCGCGCTGGCGACGCGCGTCGACGAGCTCGCGCGCGAATTGGCCGAGGCCGCGGTCGATCTGAGCAACATCCGGCGCAAGGCCGCCAAGCGGCTCGCCAAGGAGGTCACCGCCGAGCTGTCCGGGCTGGCGATGGCCGACGCGCAGTTCGGCATCGACGTCGCCATCGACACCGCTTCGGCCGCCGACGACGCGGCCGCGCTCGTGCTGCCCTCGGGTGAGCTGGCCCGCGCCGGCGCCGACGGCGTCGACCAGGTCGAGTTCGGCTTCGCCGCGCACCGCGGAATGGACCAGCTGCCGCTGGCCAAGAGCGCCTCCGGCGGCGAGCTGTCCCGGGTGATGCTGGCGCTGGAGGTGGTGCTGGCCGCCTCGGCGGCGGGCACCACCATGGTGTTCGACGAGGTCGACGCGGGCGTGGGTGGTCGGGCGGCGGTGCAGATCGGCCGGCGGCTGGCGCGGCTGGCGCGCACCCACCAGGTCATCGTGGTCACGCATCTGCCGCAGGTCGCGGCGTACGCCGACGTGCACCTGGTGGTGCATGGCGCCGGGCCCAAGGGGACCAGCGTGGTGCGGCGGGTCGCCGACGACGAGCGGGTGGCCGAGTTGGCGCGGATGCTGGCCGGGCTGGGCGAATCCGACAGTGGCCGCGCGCACGCCCGCGAGCTGCTGGATGCGGCGCAGAAGGATGAGATCTAACCGCCGACATCACTTAATACAGATGTGACTAATGGGACTCTAGATAACTTCTGAGGCTGATGTTACGGCGCGCCTCCCGTCCTCGCCGACGCATCGCGGACAGAATCGCCCCCATGAAGATGTCAGGCCTGCTCTCCCGTAACCCCGCCCGGCCGGGCCTCGTCGGCACCGCCCGCGTTGACCGGAACATCGACCGCTTGCTGCGCAGGGTCTGCCCCGGCGACATCGTCGTGCTCGACGTTCTGGACCTGGACCGCATCACGGCGGACGCGCTGGTGGAGGCCGACATCGCCGCGGTCGTCAACGCGTCGCCGTCGGTGTCGGGTCGCTACCCGAACATGGGACCGGAGGTGCTGGTCAACAACGGGGTGACGCTGATCGACGAGGCCGGACCTGACATCTTCAAGAAGGTCAAGGACGGCGCCAAGATCCGCCTGCACGAGGGCGGGGTGTACGCCGGTGACCGCAGGCTGGTCCGCGGGACCGAGCGCACCGACCATGACATCGCCGACCTGATGCGCGAGGCCAAGAGCGGACTGTCCGCGCATCTGGAGGCGTTCGCCGGCAACACCATCGAGTTCATCAAGAGCGAGAGCCCGCTGCTGATCGACGGCATCGGCATCCCCGACGTCGACGTCGACCTGCGCCGCCGGCACGTGGTGATCGTCGCCGACGAGCCCAGCGCGGAGGAGGACCTGAAGTCTCTCAAGCCGTTCATCAAGGAGTACCAGCCGGCGCTGATCGGTGTCGGCAGCGGCGCGGACGTGTTGCGCAAGGCGGGCTACCGCCCCCAGGTCATTGTCGGCGATCCCGACCAGATCAGCACCGACGCGCTCAAGTGCGGTGCCCAGGTCGTGTTGCCCGCCGACGCCGACGGGCACGCGCCCGGCCTGGAACGGATCCAGGATCTCGGCGTCGGGGCGATGACGTTCCCGGCCGCGGGCTCGGCCATCGATCTGGCGCTGCTGCTGGCCGACCACCACGGCGCCGCGCTGCTGGTGACGGCCGGCCACACCGCCAACATCGAGACGTTCTTCGACCGGACCCGCGCGCACAGCAACCCGTCGACCTTCCTGACCCGGCTGCGGGTGGGGGAGAAGGTGGTGGACGCCAAGGCCGTGGCCACCCTGTACCGCAACCACATCTCGGCGGGCGCCATCGCGCTGCTGGCGCTGACCATGCTGATCGCGGTCATCGTCGCCCTGTGGGTGTCGCGCACCGACGGCATGGTGCTGCACTGGGTCACCGACTACTGGAATCACTTCACCCTCTGGATTCAGCACTTCGTGAGCTAGGGCTGCCATGATCTCGTTGCGTCAACATGCCCTGTCGCTGGCCGCGGTCTTCCTGGCGCTGGCCGTGGGAGTCGTGCTCGGTTCCGGCTTCCTGTCCGACACCCTGCTATCCAGCCTGCGTGACGAAAAGCGGGACCTGCACACCCAGATCAGCGGGCTCAACGACCAGAAGAACGTGCTGAACGAAAAGCTCAGCGCGGCAAACAATTTCGACACCCAACTGGTCGGCCGGATGGTGCACGACGCGCTGGGCGGCAAGTCGGTGGTGGTGTTCCGCACCCCGGACGCCAAGGACGACGACGTGGCCGCGGTGTCGAAGTTCATCGGTCAGGCCGGCGGGACGGTGACCGGGACGGTGTCGCTGACGCAGGAGTTCGTCGAGGCCAACTCGGCGGAGAAACTGCAGACGGTGGTGAACTCGTCGGTGCTGCCCGCCGGTCAGCAGCTGAGCACCAAGCTCGTCGACCAGGGTTCGCAGGCGGGTGACCTGATGGGCATCGCCCTGTTGGCCAACGCCAACCCGGCGGTCCCGCCGGTGGACGACACGCAGCGCAACACCGTGCTGGCCGCGCTGCGCGACACCGGCTTCATCACCTACCAGGCAACCGATCACATGGGCGCGGCGAACGCCGCTCTGGTCGTCACGGGCGGGTCGCTGCCCCAGGACGCCGGCAACAAGGGAGTCAGCGTGGCCCGGTTCTCGGCGGCGCTGGCCCCGCACGGCTCGGGCACCCTGCTGGCCGGGCGCGACGGTTCGGCGACCGGGGGTGCGGCGGTGGCCGTCACCCGTGCCGACGCCGGAATGAACTCGGCGATCAGCACCGTCGACGACGTCGACGCCGCGCCCGGTCGCATCACCGCGGTCCTGGGCCTGCACGACCTGCTCAACGGCGGTCACGCCGGGCAGTACGGCACCGGTCACGGGGCGACGTCAATCACGGTGCCCCAGTAGCGGGCGTGTTAGCCGCGACACAGCGCGGCTGATGTTAGGGTGGGTTTCCGTGGGTCGGCAGGCCCATCTAGTTATTCGCTAGAACACTTTTCACGCCCTGCCCGTCTTCACGGAGGTCGCCTGTGCGAAAGCACCCGCAATCCGTTACCAAGCACCTCTTCGTCAGCGGGGGAGTCGCTTCCTCGTTGGGCAAGGGATTGACCGCCAGCAGCCTTGGTCAGCTCCTGACGGCTCGCGGGTTGTACGTGACGATGCAAAAGCTCGATCCGTACCTCAACGTCGACCCGGGCACCATGAACCCGTTCCAGCACGGCGAGGTCTTCGTCACCGAGGACGGCGCCGAAACCGACCTCGACGTCGGCCATTACGAGCGGTTCCTGGACCGCGATCTGTCCGGCTCGGCGAATGTCACTACGGGACAGGTGTATTCGACGGTCATCGCCAAGGAGCGGCGCGGCGAATACCTCGGCGACACGGTCCAGGTGATTCCGCACATCACCGACGAGATCAAAGGGCGCATCCTGTCGATGGCCCAGCCCGACGCCCAGGGCAACCGCCCCGACGTCGTCATCACCGAGATCGGCGGCACCGTCGGCGACATCGAGTCGCAGCCCTTCCTGGAGGCGGCCCGCCAGGTGCGTCACGACCTGGGCCGCGAGAACGTGTTCTTCCTGCACGTCTCGCTGGTGCCCTACCTGGCCCCGTCGGGGGAACTCAAGACCAAACCCACCCAGCACTCGGTGGCCGCGCTGCGCAGCATCGGTATCACCCCTGACGCGCTGATCCTGCGCTCCGACCGCGACGTTCCCGAGGCGTTGAAGAACAAGATCGCGCTGATGTGTGACGTCGACATCGACGGCGTCATCTCCACCCCGGACGCGCCGTCGATCTATGACATCCCCAAGGTGCTGCACCGCGAGGAACTCGACGCCTATGTGGTGCGCCGGCTCAACCTGCCGTTCCGGGATGTCGACTGGACCGAATGGGACGACCTGCTGCGCCGGGTGCACGAACCGCACGAGATCGTGCGAATCGCCTTGGTGGGCAAGTACGTTGAGCTGTCCGACGCGTACTTGTCGGTCACCGAGGCGCTGCGCGCCGGCGGGTTCAAGCACCACGCCAAGGTGGAGATGGTCTGGGTTGCCTCCGACGACTGCGAGAGCGCGGCCGGTGCGGCGTCGGCCCTGGGCGACGTGCACGGCGTGCTGATCCCCGGCGGGTTCGGCATCCGCGGCATCGAGGGCAAGATCGGCGCGATCCGGCACGCCCGCACGCGGGGGCTGCCGGTGCTGGGACTGTGCCTCGGGCTGCAATGCATCGTGATCGAGGCCGCCCGCGCCGCCGGTCTGGCCGAGGCGAACTCGGCCGAATTCGACCCCGATACACCGGATCCCGTGATCTCCACGATGGCCGACCAGGTCGACATCGTCGCCGGCGAAGCCGACCTGGGCGGCACCATGCGGCTGGGCGCCTATCCGGCGGTGCTGGAGCCGGATTCGATTGTGGCGCAGGCCTATGGCGCCACGGAGGTCTCCGAGCGGCACCGCCACCGCTACGAGGTCAACAACGCCTACCGCGACAAGATTGCGGAGAGCGGCCTGAGGTTTTCCGGGACGTCTCCCGACGGCCATCTGGTGGAGTTCGTCGAATACCCGCCGGACGTGCACCCGTTCATCGTCGGCACCCAGGCTCACCCGGAGCTGAAGAGCCGGCCCACCCGGCCGCACCCGCTGTTCGTCGCATTCGTGGGCGCGGCAATCGACTACAAGGCGGGCGAGCTGCTGCCGGTGGAGATCCCGGAGCAGTCATCGAACGGCATCCAGCACCGAGACAGCGCTGCGCGGCCGATACCAGAGCCCGCGACCCGTGGCTGACCACGTCTTCGAGACGGCGTCATCCGAAACGCTGTACACCGGAAAGATTTTCGCGTTACGCAGTGACCGGGTTCGGATGCCGGGCGGCGCCACCGCGGTGCGTGAGGTCGTCGAGCACTACGGGGCGGTCGCCATCGCGGCGCTGGATGCCGAGAACAACCTTCCGCTGATCTACCAGTACCGGCATGCGTTCGGCCGGCGGCTGTGGGAGCTGCCCGCCGGACTGCTCGACATCGCCGGCGAGCCGCCGCAGCAGACGGCCGCGCGCGAACTCCAGGAGGAGGCCGGCCTGCGCGCGGCGACCTGGCAGGTGCTGGCCGATCTCAACTCCGCCCCGGGCTTTTCCGACGAGTCGGTGCGGATCTATCTGGCCACCGGACTCAGCGAGGTGGATCGGCCCGAGGCGCATCACGAGGAAGCCGACATGACCATGCGCTGGTTCCCCGTTGCCGACGCGGCGCGGATGGTGTTCAGCGGCGAGGTGGTGAATTCCATTGCGATTGCCGGGATTCTGGCCGCTCATGCGGTCACCGAGGGGTTCGCGCGCCCCCGGCCGGCGGACAGCCCGTGGGTCGACAGGCCGACGGCGTTCGCCGCGCGAAAAGGCGGGCGGGCCGCGCAATGACAACGGCACTCACGCTGGACACGCAGTTGCAGGGCTACTTTGACCATCTCGCGATCGAGCGCGGCGTCGCCGCGAACACTCTCAGTTCGTATCGCCGCGACCTGCGCCGCTACACGAAACACCTGTCGGACCGGGGAATTCACGACCTGGCCAAGGTGGGCGAGAACGACGTGAGCGAATTCCTGGTGGCGCTGCGCCGCGGGGATCCCGACACCGGGGCCGCCGCGCTGTCCGCAGTGTCGGCGGCGCGGGCGCTGATCGCGGTGCGCGGCCTGCATCGCTTCGCCGCCGCCGAAGGGCTGGCCGAACTCGACGTGGCTCGCGCGGTCCGCCCGCCGACGCCCGGGCGCCGGCTGCCCAAAAGCCTGACCATCGACCAGGTTCTGGCGCTGCTGGAGGGCGCCGGCGGCGAGAGCCCGGCCGACGGTCCGCTGACGCTGCGCAACCGGGCGCTGCTGGAGCTGCTGTACTCCACCGGCGCACGGATTTCCGAGGCCGTCGGCCTCGACGTCGACGACGTCGACACGCACGCCCGCTCGGTGTTGTTGCGCGGCAAGGGCGGCAAGCAGCGGCTGGTGCCAATCGGGCGTCCGGCCGTCGCCGCGCTGGACGCCTACCTGGTGCGGGGGCGTTCGGAGCTGGCCCGGCGCGGGCGCGGAACGCCGGGCATCTTCCTCAATGTGCGCGGCGGGCGGTTGTCGCGGCAAAGCGCCTGGCAGGTCCTGCAGGACGCAGCCGAGCGCGCCGGGATCACCTCGGGGGTGTCGCCGCACATGCTGCGGCATTCCTTCGCCACCCACCTGCTGGAGGGCGGCGCCGACGTGCGGGTGGTGCAGGAGCTGCTGGGACACGCCTCGGTGACGACGACGCAGATCTACACCATGGTCACCGTGCACGCGCTGCGCGAGGTGTGGGCCGAAGCCCACCCCCGGGCGCGGTAGCTTCCCGCCGGCCCGCTCAGCCCAGGTACTCGGATTCCAGCACCAGGTCGGACAGCAGCGTCTGGTACTCGAGGTGGGCCTTGTGCGCCACGGTCTTGAACCGCTTGCCCTGCTGCAGGTGCATGTACTCGCGGTACTTCGGCGAGCCCGGCACCCGGACGTTGTCGGCGACGCCGGCGTAGGCCCAGATCCGGCGGGCATTGGCGGCGTTGGCCTCGGCGAGTTCGACCGAGAACACCTTGGCCTTCGGGGCGGCCCGGGCGATGCGCAACGCGCCGCAACCGACGTAGGTGCCCAGTTCCAGCGCGAGCGCGGGATCGGCCCGCCGCACGGCGGCGTCGAGCAGCTAGCCTTTCTCGTCGCCGACGTTGATCAGCAGCGATTTCTGGTAGGCGAACTTGTCGATGTTGGCCAGCATGTCGTCGATGTCGCCGCCCCGCGCGTTCTGCAGGGCGTACTCGACGGCGGCCACTTCCCGCCCGTCATCGATCTGGCCGGTGGTGGCGATGTCCTAAGCGCCGGCGGCCATGCGCCAGACCGACCAACGCAGTAGAGGTATCCGTCGCTTCAGGTTTATAGACGTCACGATAGGCCGGTGGCCGATCCCTTGTGGGGGCCGCTGTGGTGACTATTGGTCATTCACGAAAGCGATAGCGCCGGTGCTAGCGCGATTCGAGTCCGCATCTCTCCTCAGAAATTGGTGCTGCTGTGACTGAAGTGAATAGGCTGTCGGGATGTGCGTTCTACCACCGATTTTTGCCCATATTGGCTGGTTAATTGCCTGCGGGTCGCCGAGTTTCGCGCGACGAACCCGTTAGACTTTCCGACGATGTTCACCTCCCGACCACCCTCGCCATGACCGAGCAGCCGGACAGCGGCGTCGAGCTCGGTCTGACCGGGCGGCCGCCGCGGGCGATCCCGGAGCCACAGCCGCGCACCTCGCACGGCCCGGCCAAGGTCGTCGCCATGTGCAACCAAAAGGGTGGCGTCGGGAAGACCACCTCCACCATCAACCTCGGCGCCGCGCTGGCCGAATACGGCCGCCGGGTCCTGCTGGTGGACATGGATCCCCAGGGCGCGCTGTCTGCGGGCCTGGGTGTCCCGCACTACGAGCTGGACAAGACCATCCACAACGTCCTGGTCGAGCCGCGCGTGTCCATCGACGACGTGCTGCTGCAAACCCGGGTCAAGCACATGGACCTGGTGCCCAGCAACATCGACCTGTCGGCCGCCGAGATCCAGCTGGTCAACGAGGTGGGACGCGAACAGACGCTGGGCCGCGCGCTGCACCCGGTGCTGGACCGCTACGACTACGTGCTGATCGACTGCCAGCCGTCGCTGGGGCTGCTCACCGTCAACGGCCTGGCCTGCGCGGACGGCGTGGTGATCCCCACCGAGTGCGAGTACTTCTCACTACGCGGCCTGGCGCTGCTCACCGACACCGTCGACAAGGTGCGCGACCGGCTCAACCCGAAGCTTGAGATCAGCGGGATCCTGCTCACCCGGTACGACCCCCGCACGGTCAACTCGCGCGAGGTGATGGCCCGGGTGGTGGAGCGGTTCGGTGACCTGGTGTTCGACACCGTTATCACCCGAACGGTCCGATTCCCCGAGACGAGCGTTGCCGGCGAACCCATCACCACCTGGGCCCCGCGCTCCACCGGGGCCATCGCTTATCGCGCGCTGGCCCGTGAGTTCATCGACCGATTCGGCGCGTGAACGCGACCGAAACCGGTGAGGCGCCACAGCAGAACGGCTTCCAGGTCCGCCTGACCAATTTCGAGGGCCCGTTCGACCTGCTGCTGCAGCTGATCTTCGCCCATCGCCTCGACGTGACCGAGGTGGCGCTGCACCAGGTCACCGATGACTTCATCGCCTACACCCGCGAAATCGGTCCGCAGCTGGAGCTGGAGGAGACCACCGCGTTCCTGGTGGTTGCCGCGACCCTGCTGGACTTGAAGGCGGCCCGGCTGCTGCCCGCCGGACAGGTCGACGACGACGAAGACCTGGCGCTGCTGGAGGTGCGCGACCTCCTGTTTGCCCGGCTGCTGCAGTACCGCGCGTTCAAGCACGTCGCCGAGATGTTCGCCGAACTGGAGGCCACCGCGCTGCGCAGTTACCCGCGCTCGGTGTCGCTGGAGGACCGGTTCACCGAACTGCTGCCCGAGGTGATGATCGGCGTCGACGCCGAGCGCTTCGCCCAGATCGCCGCGATCGCGTTCAGCCCGCGGCCCGTCCCGACCGTGTCCGTCGGGCACCTGCACCAGGTCCAGGTCTCGGTTCCCGAGCAGGCCAAGAAGTTGCTGGCGATCCTTCAAGCGCGGGGCAGCGGCGCGTGGGCCACGTTCTCCGAGCTGGTCGCCGACTGTGAGGCGTCGATGGAGGTGGTCGGGCGCTTCTTGGCGCTGCTCGAACTGTATCGGTCGCGGGCGGTAGCATTCGACCAGTCAGAGCCGCTTGGCGTGCTCCAAATCTCGTGGACCGGCGAACGTCCGGCCAGTGAAGCCTTGGTAGAAGTGCGGGACGAATAAGTGACTGAAGATTTGCCGGACGTCGATCTGGAAACGGATCTGGACGTGGGCATCCCGGACATCGCCGAGGCCGCGCCCATGGATTCCGAGGAACTCGGCTCCGTGCTCGAGGCGCTGCTGCTGGTGGTCGACACCCCGGTCACCGCGGAGGCGCTGGCGTCTGCCACCCAGCAACCGGTGTACCGGATCGTCACCAAGTTGGGTGAGATGGCCGAACAACTCACCGCCCGCGACAGCGGCATCGACCTGCGGCAGAACAGCGAGGGCTGGCGGATGTACACCCGCTCCCGGTTCGCGCCCTACGTCGAGAAGCTGCTGCTGGACGGCGCGCGATCCAAGCTCACCCGGGCCGCGCTGGAGACGCTGGCCGTGGTCGCCTACCGCCAGCCCGTGACCCGCGCGCGGGTGAGCGCGGTCCGCGGGGTCAACGTCGACGCCGTGATGCGCACGCTGCTGGCGCGCGGCCTGATCACCGAGGCCGGCGCCGACGAGGACACCGGCGCGGTGATGTTCGCCACCACCGACCTGTTCTTGGAGCGGCTCGGCCTGACGTCGCTGGCCGACCTGCCGGACATCGCGCCGCTGCTCCCCGACGTCGACACGATCGAGGACCTCAGCGAATCCCTGGACAGCGAGCCACGTTTCATCAAACTTTCCGGCGGTCAATCGTCCGACCAGTCGCTGACGTTCGACGTGGACCAGGATTGATGGACGAAGCTCAGGGGATCCGGCTGCAAAAGGTGTTGTCCCAAGCCGGAATTGCGTCGCGGCGGGCCGCCGAGAAGTTGATCATCGACGGCCGCGTCGAGGTCGACGGGCAGGTGGTGACCGAACTGGGCACCCGCGTCGACCCGGACTCCGCGATGATCCGCGTCGACGGAGCCCGGGTGGTGCTCGACGACTCGCAGGTGTATCTGGCCCTGAACAAGCCGCGCGGTGTGCACTCCACCATGTCGGACGACCGCGGCCGGCCGTGCATCGGCGATCTGGTCGAGCGCAAGGTTCGCGGCAACAAGAACCTGTTTCACGTCGGGCGGTTGGACGCCGACACCGAAGGGCTGATCCTGCTGACCAACGATGGCGAGCTCGCGCACCGGCTGATGCATCCTTCCCACGAGGTGCCCAAGACATATTTGGCGACGGTGACCGGATCGGTGCCGCGGGGGCTGGGCAAGAAGCTGCGCGCCGGGATCGAATTGGACGACGGGGTGGCCAAACTCGACGAGTTCGCGGTGGTGGACGCCATCCCGGGCAAGACGCTGGTGCGGGTGACGCTGCACGAGGGGCGCAAACGGATCGTGCGACGGCTGCTGGCCGCCGCGGGATTCCCGGTGGAGTCGTTGGTGCGCACCGACATCGGGCCGGTCTCGCTGGGCAAGCAGCGGCCGGGCACCATTCGGGCGCTGGCACATCACGAGGTCGGCCAGCTGTACAAGGCGGTGGGCCTGTGACTGACGTCGTGGTGGCCATCGACGGCCCGGCGGGCACCGGAAAGTCCTCGGTGTCGAAGGGATTGGCTCAAGCGTTGGGGGCGCGCTACCTGGACACCGGCGGGATGTATCGGATGGTGACGCTTGCCGTGCTGCGCGGCGACATCGACCCGGCCGACGCCGAGGCCGTCGCGCACACGGCGGAGACGGTGCGGATGTCGATCGACTATCACCCCGACGGCGACCGTTATTTCCTCTGCGGAGAGGATGTCTCGGCGGAGATCCGCGGCGACCCGGTCACCGCCGCGGTGTCGGCGGTGTCCTCGGTTCCCGCCGTGCGTACCCAACTGGTCGGCCTGCAGCGCGAAATGGCCGAGGGCCCGGGCAGCGTGGTCGTCGAGGGCCGGGACATCGGTACCGTTGTCCTGCCCGATGCGCCCGTGAAGATCTTCCTCACCGCATCGGCCGAAACGCGGGCGCGGCGGCGCAACGACCAGAACGTGGCGGCCGGGCTGACCGACGACTACGAGGCGGTGCTGGCCGACGTCCGCCGTCGCGACCATCTGGATTCCACCCGGGCGGTGTCACCGCTGCGGGCGGCCCCGGACGCCGTGGTCGTCGACACCAGCGAAATGACCGAGGCGCAGGTGATTTCCCACCTGCGGGACCTGGTCAAGCAGCGCAGCGGAGCGGTGCGGTGAGCCAAGACGGCACGTGGAGCGACGAAAGCGACTGGGATTCCGTCGAACTCGGTGTGGACGAACTCCAGGAGGCCGGCCCGGCGCCCGTGGTGGCGGTGGTCGGCCGGCCCAACGTCGGCAAGTCGACACTGGTGAACCGGATCCTGGGCCGACGGGAGGCGGTGGTGCAGGACGTCCCCGGCGTCACCCGCGACCGGGTGTCCTACGACGCGCTGTGGACCGGCCGCCGGTTCATCGTGCAGGACACCGGGGGATGGGAACCCGACGCCAAGGGATTGCAGCAACTGGTGGCCGATCAAGCCTCGGTGGCCATGCGCACCGCCGATGCGGTGATCCTGGTGGTCGACGCTGTCGTTGGCGCCACCACGGCCGACGAGGCCGCCGCCCGGATCCTGCTGCGGTCGGGCAAGCCAGTCTTCTTGGCGGCCAACAAGGTTGACAGCGACAAGGCCGAAGCGGACGCCGCGATGCTGTGGTCGCTGGGGCTCGGCGAACCGTACGCGATCAGCGCAATGCACGGCCGCGGCGTCGCGGATCTGCTCGACGCGGTGCTGGCCGCGCTGCCCGAGGTGTCCGAGGTCGCGCCCACGCCCGGCGGCCCGCGGCGCGTCGCGCTGGTCGGCAAGCCCAACGTTGGCAAGAGCTCGCTGCTGAACAAGCTGGCCGGGGATCAGCGCTCGGTGGTGCACGATGTCGCCGGGACGACCGTGGACCCGGTGGACTCGCTGATCGAGCTGGGCGACAGGGTGTGGCGATTCGTCGACACCGCAGGTCTACGGCGCAAGGTCGGCCAGGCCAGCGGGCACGAGTTCTACGCCTCGGTGCGCACGCGCTCGGCGATCGACGCGGCCGAGGTGGTGGTCGTGCTGATCGATGGATCGGAACCGCTCACCGAGCAAGACCAGCGGGTGCTGTCGATGGTGATCGAGGCCGGCCGCGCCCTGGTGCTGGCCTTCAACAAGTGGGATCTGGTCGACGAGGACCGCCGCGAACTGCTGGAGCGCGAGATCGACCGCGAGCTGGTGCAGCTGCGGTGGGCGCCGCGGGTCAACATCTCGGCCAAGACCGGCCGCGCGTTGCAGAAGCTGGTGCCCGCGATGGAGACCGCATTGGCGTCGTGGGACGCACGGATTCCGACCGGCCCGCTGAATTCGTGGCTCAAAGAGGTGGTGGCGGCCACGCCGCCCCCGGTGCGCGGTGGCAAGCAGCCGCGCATCCTGTTCGCCACCCAGGCCACCGCCCGGCCCCCGACGTTCGTGCTGTTCACCACCGGTTTTCTGGAGGCAGGGTATCGGCGTTTCCTGGAGCGCCGGCTGCGTGAGACCTTTGGGTTTGAGGGATCGCCGATTCGGATCAACGTGCGGGTGCGTGAAAAGCGGGGCGCCAGGCGGCGCTGAGCGCCGTGGTTCTCCGGGATTCTCGGCCTCTCCGGGGGTTCTCGGCCTCTCCGGGGTTTAAGGTCCTCGCCTCGCCGGAACCAATCGGTGTTTCTCGATTCGGCTGGCGCATGCGCTAGCAAGTTTGCGAGTCACACCATGCTTCCCGAGTGACCGCCTAGCTGTTCCCGCGATATGGAATCTGAAAGCTGTATCACAGGATAATGCCTTGACATTGGGCGGCCGCCCCGCCTAACGTCTCTCGCATAACGGGTTGATATAACCGCATTGTGGAAATAGCGGAGGCAGTAGTGGACACCGCGGCGCGCTTCAGCGTGCGAGACAAGTCGATCCTGATCACCGGGGCGACCGGCTCGCTGGGCAGCGTTGCGTCCCGGGCGCTGGCCGACGCGGGAGCCCGCCTCACCCTGGCCGGCGGCAACGCGGACGGACTGGCCCGGCTGGTCGACGGGCCCGGCTTCAACGATGCCGCGGTGGTCAGCCGCCGCCCGGATACCCCCGCCGACGCCCAGGCCATGGTCGAGGCGGCCGTCGCCCGGCACGGCCGGCTCGATGGCGTCCTGGTCGCGTCGGGCATGAACCACGTCGCGTCCATCACCGAGATGGCCGTCGAGGATTTCGACCGGGTAATGGACGCCAACGCGCGCGGCGCCTGGCTGGTGTGTCAGGCGGCCGGACGGGTGCTGCTCAAGCAGCGCGGTGGGGGCAGCGTCGTGCTGGTGTCCTCGGTGCGCGGCGCGCTGGGCCATCCCGCCGGCTACAGCGCGTACTGCCCGTCGAAGGGGGCCACCGACCTGCTGGCCAAGAGCCTGGCCGCCGAATGGGGTGCGGCCGGGATCCGGGTAAATGCGCTCGCGCCAACGGTTTTCCGCTCCGAGCTGACCGAATGGATCTACACCGACGACGAGAAGGGCCGCGCCACCCGCGAGGCGATGTTCGCACGAATCCCGTTGCGGCGCTTTGCCGAACCCAACGACTTCGTCGGCGCGCTGATCTATCTGCTCAGCGACGCGTCGAACTTCTATACCGGCCAGGTGATGTACCTGGACGGCGGATACACGGCGTGTTGAAAGGAACCAACATGAGCCTTAACTGGCCACTAGGCCAAGCCGAATCGACGTTGGAGTTCTACGATCTGTCCCACCCGTGGGGTCACGGCGTGCCGGCCTGGCCGTACTTCGAGGACGTCAAGATCGAGCGACTGCACAATATGGCCAGAAGTCGCGTGCTTACCCAAAAGATCACCACCGTAATGCATTCGGGCACCCACATCGATGCGCCCGCGCACGTCGTCGAGGGCACCCCGTTCCTGCATGAAATCCCGCTTAGCGCCTTCTTCGGCACCGGCGTTGTCGTGTCGATCCCGAAGGACAAGTGGGGCGTCGTCACCGCCGAGGACCTGGAGCAGGCCAGTCCGCAGATCCGGCCCGGCGACATCGTCATCGTCAACACCGGGTGGCACCACAAGTACTCCGACAGCGCCGCGTACTACGCCTACTCGCCGGGCTTCTACAAGGAAGCCGGCGAGTGGTTCGCCGCCAAGGGTGTCAAGGCGGTCGGCACCGACACCCAGGCGCTCGATCATCCGCTGGCCACGTCGATCGGGCCGCACGGACCCGCCGAGCACACCGGTGGCCTATTGCCTTGGGCGGTAAAGGAATACGAGCAGGAGACCGGCCGCAGCGTGCTCGACGACTTCCCGGAGTGGGAACCGTGTCACCGGGCGATCCTGTCGAGGGGCATCTACGGCTTCGAGAACGTCGGCGGCGAGCTGGACAAGGTCACCGGCAAGCGGGTCACCTTCGCCGCCTTCCCGTGGCGCTGGGTCGGCGGCGACGGCTGCATCGTGCGTCTGGTGGCGATCATGGACCCTACCGGCAACTACCGAATCGAGACGGGACAGGTTGCGTGACAACCGAATCTGATGCCCGCAGCGGTGGTATTCAGGTCATCGCCCGTGCGGCGGAGATGCTCCGGCTGTTGCAGGCGCATCCCGGTGGACTCAGCCAGGCCGAGATCGGTGACGGGCTGGGCATGGCGCGCTCCACCGTCAGCCGCATCCTCAACGCGCTCGACGACGAGGGTCTGGTGGCATCGCGTGGCGTGCGCGGACGGTACCGGCTGGGGCCGGAGATCGCGCGGATGGCAGGTAGCGTGCGGGCCGGCCTGGTGATCGACATGCATCCGTTCCTGGAGGAGCTGTCCCGCGAGCTGGGGGAGACCGTCGACCTGTCGATCCTGGACGGGGATCGCGCGACCTTCGTCGACCAGGTGGTCTCACCGCACCGGCTGCGCGCGATCAGCGCCGTGGGCGAATCGTTCCCGTTGCACTGCTGCGCGAATGGGAAGGCCATGCTGGCCAAGCTGCCGCCCGCCGAGCGCGATCGGGTGTTGCCCAGCCGGCTGGTTGCGTTCACCGCGAACACGATCACGACCCCGGTCGCGCTGCGCGACGAACTGGAACAGATTCAGGCCGACGACGTCGCCTATGACCGCGAGGAGCAGACCGAAGGGATCTGCGCGGTGGGCACGGCGCTCGGCGGACCGACCGACCAGATGATGGCGGTGAGCGTGCCCGTGCCGGCGCAGCGGTTCTACGGCCGGGAGGCCGAACTCGCCGCGGCCCTGCTGAACTGGGTCGAGACGGTGGGCGCCGCGTCGGGGAAGGTCGATTAGCGGGGTGGTGGGCCGTTTACGGTAGGCTTTCGACCTGCTGCCGGTGCACGCATCGGCGCGCGGGCTGTGGCGCAGTTTGGTAGCGCACTTGACTGGGGGTCAAGTGGTCGCAGGTTCAAATCCTGTCAGCCCGACATCAGGTCAGAGGCACTTTCCGAGAGTTCTGAAGGTGCCTCTTTCTATTACGTACCGCCTTTGCATACCGCCTTCACAGTCCGAGCGCATCGCTGAGTCCCTTCACCGCGGCCCGCGCAGCGTCATCGCTGGTGTGCCCGTACAGATCGCCTGTGATGCTGATCGACGCGTGTCCGAGCAAGTCGGCCGCGGCTTTGATGTGGACGCCGGACTCCAACCAGCCGACGGCCGCCGAGTGGCGCAGCGTGTGCGCGCCGACATTCTCGATCCCAGCCTTGCTCGCTGCAATTTCGACAGTGCGCAGTAGGTTGCGCGGGTCGAGCCACCCGCCGCGCTCGGTGGCGAACACCGCGCCCGTTTCGACCCACTGGTCGCCAGCGTTCAGGCGCTCGGCGATCTGCGTCTTGCGGTGCTTCTTCAACTCGGCGATGAGCCCGGTCGTCAACGGGATGCGCCGGCGCGAACGATCAGTCTTCGGCGCCGTCCACGCCAACGCGCCAGAGACGCGCACGACGACGCCGGCCACGGTCAACTCACCCTTAGTCAGGTCGACGTCAGCCCAGCGCAGGCCGGCGACTTCGCCGCGGCGCATTCCGGTTGCCGCGAGGACCAGCACCGCTAGCCGGTACCGAAGCCCGTCCAGATGGCTCAGGAGTCGCCGCACGTCTTCGGTGGACAGATAGCGCGCTTCTTTCCGCGTGACAGCGGGACGCTTCACCTTCGCCGTCGGATTGGCCGCCAGCAGTCCGTCGCGGACAGCGATATCGAGCGCGGCCCGCAGCACCGTGTACACCTGTCGAACGGTGCTGTCGGATAACTCTCTGCCGCGCAGACGCATTACGAGCGATTCGATGTGGGTCGGCCGAATCTGGTCGAGCCTCAGCGCGGCAAGTTTGGCGTCGCCTTCCAAGTGCTTGCGACACAGATTCGCATAAAGCTCCTGAGTGGTTCCTTTGCGCGACGACGCCGGCAGCGCCGTCGTGCGCCAGGACTCCAACCACGACCCGACCGTCTGCTTGTCGTCGCGCGGGGGAGCGCCCTCAGCGATCCGCTTGCGCGCGTCGTTTAGCTTGCCGCGCGCCTCAGCGCGGGTCTTCCCGTACACGCTGAGCCGTTTCCGCTCCCCGTCGGCCGCGGTGTAGCGAGTCGACGCTTCCCAGAGTCCGTTGGGTCGCTGCCGGTACGAACCCTCGCCATCAGCACGCCGCGTAGCCATAAACCGTCCTTCCAAGGTCAAGTGGTCGCACACCGCAGGATAGCGATGGACACGCGCAGCCACGCCATGCACCGACAAATTGGGACGGGCGGGTACAGTGACCGCTACCGAACTCCGAACGCTAATCAAGGCTTACAGGCGACACGCTGCTAGACAGGCAGATTCGACCGGCGCAGTACCCACCGGGAACCCCGGACCGGCGAGATCGTAGAAGCTGAGACGAACGGCGCACCCCCCGAACCGGGGTCCACCCGCTGAGTCCCGAACCGGGACTTGCTGAACCGGCAGCCGAGCACGGACAAGATCCAGATGGTCTTGTCTGTTGCTCGGCGTTCCCGTTTCAGAAGGGAAGTCCCTGTGCTGAAGAAAGCGACCCCAACCCTCGTTCAGCGCAAGTTGTGCACCATCGGTGACGTCTGCGGACAACTCAGCGTCGGCCGCAGCACCGTGTACGGATTGATTGACGGCGGCACGCTGCGACGCGTGAAAGTCGGTGCGCGAGCGCTCATCCCGCAAGCTGACGTCGATGCGTTCGTTGCTAGCCTGCTCGACGGCGCCCCGGCCTGATGATCTACGAAAGAAAAAGCCGCCTGTCGGAGACCAAGGCGGCTTCATCAGAATCCACAGCGGCGGACTGCTCAGAGGATAGCGGCGGAGGAGTCGCCACCTGGCACCGGCGCCACGCCGCGGCGAGCCGCCTCAACCCGCTCGATTGTGGCTGCCGCGATCCCTGGCCGTGCCGGTGCACCGTACCGCCGCTGTCGGACAAGCGGATCGACGCCGGCCGAGATGCCGCGCTGCACGTCCTCGCCACCGGCAACGTTCCACTGCTTGAATATGAGGTGCTGCAAGCACTTTGGCGACGCGGCGGCAAGGATCGTGAGCTCGCCGAATTGCTGTACACACTGACAGACGGAGCCCTCGCGTGACCGCTCGCGTCGATCCCGGCCTCGTCTCGGCACGGCAGATGGCCGCGGTCGCCAACTTCGAAAGGTCCGACCACCCCGGCCCACCTGGGGACGGCGCCTCGGCTGGAGGGGCAGGCCCGGCCCCGACGCCAGCCCACAAGCGGTACCCGGTCGTCGACTGGCAACGAGCATTCGACGGCGCGCGCGAGGAAGTCGACTGGCTGGTCCCCGACTTCATCGCTCGCGGGCAGTCTTACGCGCTCGTGTCGACGGCGAAGGCCGGCAAGAGCTTGCTCATGCTCGACGTCGCCGCCGCAATCGCCACAGGACGTCCTGCGCTGGGCTGCCGACCATCGCCACCGGTCAGGGTGCTCTACGTCGACCACGAGAACAGCAATTTCGACCTCATCGAACGGCTACGCGACATGGGTTACACGGCTGACGAACTGGGCAACCTGCGCTTCCTGTCGTTTCCGTCGATGCCACCGCTTGATGGGCCCGCCGGTGGTCTGGACCTTGTCGACGTTGCCAACTATCACGATGCTGCCTTGATAGTCATCGACACGGTGGCCCGCGTGGTGGCCGGCGAGGAGAACAGCGCCGACACCTATCGGGCGCTATATCGGCACACGCTGGCGCCACTCAAAGGCGCCGGCCGCGCCGTCGTGCGGCTCGACCACCGCGGGCACGGCGTGAAGACCACCGCACGGGGGTCGAGCGCCAAGGCAGACGACGTGGACGCTGTGTGGACTCTTGACACCGCACCCGGTGGTGAGGACGGCGAGATGTTCGTCAACCTTGGCCTCGAACGGCAGCGGGGCAATGCGCATCCCGACCGAGTGCTGCTACTGCGCCAGTACGACCCGCATCTACGGCACATCGTCCGGCCGAAGTCGATGCCCGACGCCGAGCGCAGGCGAATCGGGGAGTGCATCGACGCCATGATCCAGCTTCTGCTGCCTGTCGACACCGGAGCGCGCCGCGCGCGCGACGCGCTGCGGCTAAGCGGGTTCAAGGTGCGCAACGACGTAGTGGCTGCCGCCGTGAAGGCGCGGAAAGCAGCAGCGACGCTGGCCGACGGTTCGGTCCAAGAGGAACTGACGTGATCGCTGCGCATGTGCCCCCGAGCTTCGAAAGCAGCACTCCGTCCCAGCACCAAAACCGCAGGTCGATGTGTCCCCGATTCCGCGGGGACACATCGCTCGAACGTGTCCCCGAACCGCGCATCGGCCGTTCGACATTTCCGCTGGTCAGATGTGTCCCCATCGCGCCGGGGACACACCGGGACACGGCGCGCCCCAACGTGTCCCAGCGGGCGTGTCCCGTAAGGGACACCCGCGGACCCAGGGCGCCGGGCGCCGTGGCCCGTCCGGGCGGTGTCAAGTGAACCGAGCTGAGCGTCGGCGTGCGCGCGTGCGAATCCGTCGCCACGAACCGGGCATCGACGTCAGGGCAGCCCTCGAATGCCCGGACTGCAACAGTGTCTCGGCCGTCGTCGAGGTCGCACCCGGACACTTCCGCGGCGCCGTGCAGCACGACGACAGCTGCCCTTGGTACGCCGCATTGAAACGAGACCTCCGATGAGCCCGCCAACCGCGCGACCGGGCCACGCCGTGCTGGTCTGCCACCGCCGCAACTATGCCGGGCCCATCGCGGTCGAGTGCACCTACTGGGACACCACCGGGCAAGCACGGCAGGCCGAAGCCGAACTCACTCCATGCGGCCCGCTGTGCATAGGCGTGCACAGCGTTGTGCGCGTCGACCTCCAGCCGGCTTTCACGCGCGGTCGGTGGTCGCGGACCAGGACTACGGGCACCGACGATGACGCCGATCGGGTCGAGCACACATGACCGCTGAAGTCGGCGAGTGGCGGGCGGCTGTCCGTGACCTCGACGAAGCCGAGCGCGCCGCGAATTGTGGACACAACACCCGCGGTCGGCGCGGCGTCTGTCTCGACTGCGGAGACAAGCCCGACCGGTGAGCCATACGCCTCGATTAATCGGTCGACCTGAATGTTGCTGCCGGAGTCCACCCTTCACGTGCACCTGAACATCAATCAGCTTCCATCCCAACTGAAAGGAACCACCCATGACCCCAACGAACCCCTTCGCTTCCCTCGAACCGCCCTCGGAACCATGGTTTGCGGAGTCAAAGGAGGCCGCCGAAGCCGCCGATGACGCCAAACACCGCCGAACCCACGTGCAGTCTCGACTGTTGTTCGAAGCGGAGTGCGACCCGCGCCTTGAGGCCTTGGCCACACATCAATTGACAGAGCCGGTTGCCCTCGCTTGGCTGAAGGAACGTTTCGTCCTCGGCTCTGAGGTCGACTCGGCGACACATAGCCGCGGCGTCTCTGACGTCGCCTCTGACGATTGGCACAACCTCGCCTGGCTGCGAGAAGAATTCGCCTCTGAAACCCAGGGCGGCATCGGCGTCGCACCATCAGCGGTGGGCATAGTGTTTGCCCTCGCTGTGCGGCGCCGCGGCCTTCTGCAGCAATTCGAACACGAGCGTTACTTACAAGAGGTAGAGGAAGAATACGCGTGGCGGAGACGACTCGAAGCGTGGCTAAGTGAACATAACGACTGGCTCAGGGAACACGGCTTCCCGACCTTGGTCGAGGGAACGTGGTGCGTCGTCGCTGAAGAGGGGCCGTCGGCGACTCTCCCCACAGCGCTTGATGACAACACCTTCCCCACGACCAACGTCGAGACTCCGCGATGAGCGAGGCATTCCGCGCCGATGATGTCGACCCGGATGGCAGGGCTACGCGATGTGTCGACCGAGCGAACCATCGGGCTTCACAACACTGTCTGCTGTACATCAGGCGTCCCGGGGCATGCTGCCGTCATCGAACCAAAACCCTGCAACCCGCACCGCACGGTTGCGACAGGCCACAAGTCGACCAGGGGGAGGCTCCCCCGGGGTGGGTCACGCCGCCCCCCATGGCATATGCACCGCCCCCTCCGCCAGGATTTTTTCAAATGAGCAGAAGGGACTTTCGAACGTGACTGAGCGCAGGCTGCGCGCTGTGAAGGCGGGTGAGAAGGCGCCCGCGAAGCGGGCTCCGCGGAAGGCGGCGCCGAAGTCGGTTGTTGCCGCTGCGGCGAGCGGCGATCGCCGCCAGCTGCTTGTAGCGTTGGGAAATCGGATTGCGCAGGCGATCGACGACCCGAAGACAGCGGGTCCGGCATTGGCGGCGTTGATCCGGCAGCAGATGAGTATTGCGGCCAGGATTCAGGCGATCGACTTAGCCGCTGATGCAGGCTCGTCGACATCAGGGCCGAAGTCGGCGATCGCCACTACACCCGACGAGCCTTGGGACGAGTCGCAAATCTGAAACGCTACAGAAGGGACCCCCCGGCCTTCGCCGTTTGGAGGACCGCCCGATTTCGATCTTTGAGCTTACTCGGGACCATCGTCCCCACGCGCGCTCCTCCCGCGACGGGTGAGATGGCGGGGTACACCGTCTCCCGGATAATCAGGCGGTACATTCGCAGCGCCGGCCAGAACGTGCCAATCCACGGGTCGTCGTACCAGCGGATGATCATCGGACATTGCGCAATGTGGCTGCACGCGTCCGCTACGCATTTCGGCATTCCACCACTGCCGTGTCTCTCTGCTGCCTTCTACTGGGCACGCCCCCTGGAATAGTGCCGTTAGTACCGCAACTGGCTCGTCACCCACCAAATCGACGCCGCTTGACCCGTGACAGAAATAGGAGCATCACCTCTGTGGGAAGGTGCTGATGCGAGAGCGCGGCGGGGCAAATTCGGGCGCCAGCGAACCAGCACGGCTAGCGTGGGGTCGCGTGGGGGACGCACGGCAAGAAGAGGCCGACCATCTGTCACCAGGTCAGCGCTCAACGATCCGTCGGGCAGTTCAGGATGCCGTTGACGAGCATGGCGTTGAGTGGGCGATGCGCAACACCTGTGCTGAGCTGGCAGCGAAGTACGGGATCTCTTACGACACCATTGACCACCTGCTTCACAACGAACTGCCGGAGGTGCTACCCGAGGAGCTACTGACTTCCGGGCAAAGGAATCGGATCCGAAGAGAGTTCGATTTGGCGGTGTCCACCGCGGACGTCAACCAGAGACGCCGCGTAGTTGCCCAGATGGTCACGAAATCCGCGGAGTTCTTCGGTGTATCCGAGGACACCATCCGAGCTGTTGTCGGAGCGGACGGCGATACTGTTCCCCCAATCGATTCGAGGAAGGCCGATCGCGCACCGAAACCGCAAGGCGCAGTCCCGCCCAACTCTCCCAAACAGCTGACACAACAAACACGCACACCAAGTCCCGGAAATGATGTGACGCTCGCGAAGCACCCCGTCATGAGGCCGGCCCCCGACATTGAGGGCTTCAACGCCGCTCCGGGCTCCGTCGTACTGGTGCGCGACGCGGAATGGCTCGTCACCAAGGTGGAGCAAGCCACCGACGGCTTCTTCGTACACGTCATCGGGCTTTCAGAGTTGGTGCGTGACACCGAGGCCACCTTCTCCACCGGCATCGAAAAGGTCGTCACCGTGGACCCGGCGAACGTCGGGTTGGTCGCAGACAGGTCGTCGAACTTCCGCCGGTCGCGGCTGTGGCTAGAGGCCACACTGCGCAAGACGCCTATCGCGGCCTCCGATCCGGACCTCTCCGTCGCGCGCAGCGGTTTGAGCGATCCGCTGGACTACCAGTTCAAAGCGGTACGCAAGGCGCTCGACCCGGACAAGCTGCGCCCGCGGATCCTGCTGGCCGACGCGGTCGGGCTTGGCAAGACCATTGAGATCGGCATGATCCTGGCCGAACTGGTACGCCGCGGCCGTGGCGAGCAGATCCTGATCGTCACGCCCAAACATGTGCTCGAGCAGATGCAAATGGAGTTGTGGACCAGGTTCGCGCTGCCGTTCGTGCGGCTGGACTCGACCGGCATCCAGCGGATCCGGCAGGTCTTGCCCGGCAACCGCAATCCGTTCACCTACTACAAGCGGGTGATCATCTCGATCGACACCCTCAAGAGCGATCGTTACGTCGCCCACCTACAGAAGCAGTGGTGGGATGCGGTCGTCGTCGACGAGTCCCACAACGTCACCAACACCGCGTCGCAGAACAACCGGCTGGCCCGGTTGTTGGCCGAACGCACCGACGCGCTGTTACTGGCATCGGCAACCCCACACAACGGAAAGGCCGAGTCGTTCGCGGAGCTGGTGCGCATGCTCGACCCCAGCGCGGTGAACCCGGCAGGCGAACTGGACCTCGACCAGGTCGCCAAACTGGTGATCCGCCGACACCGCCATCACCCCGACGTGGCCGCCGAGGTGGGCTCGGACTGGGCCGAACGGCAGCCACCTCGCAACGTCACCGTGCCGGCATCTGCCGCTGAAGACGCCATTGCCCGCGAACTCGAAGACGTCTGGCTGTGGCCGACCTCGGGTGGGTCGCCCTACTCGGGCAGCACCGGCGCGCTGTTCCCATGGGTACTGGCCAAGGCGTTCCTGTCTTCGCCGGCCGCGCTGGCCGAGTCGATCCGCGAAAGAACGCGCCGCCTGGACGACCACGAGCCCAAGGCGGCACGGGAACGCAAAGCTCTGCAACGACTCTCCGAACTGAACGACAAAGCACTCAGGTCCAAGTCAGCCAAGTACGACGCGCTACTGAAGTACCTCGGCGAGATCGGCGTGGCACGGACCAGCGATCGCCGAGTGGTGGTGTTCGCCGAGCGGGTGGCCACCCTGCACTGGCTGGCGAAAGCCCTGGTGCGGGACCTCCAGCTCGCCGCCGATCAGGTGGCCGTCCTGCACGGGGGGCTCAGCGATAAGGATCAGCAGGACATCGTGGAGTCGTTCAAACTTGAGTCCTCCCCGATCCGGGTACTGGTCACCGGCGACGTCGCTTCCGAGGGCGTGAACCTGCACACCCACTGCCACCACCTCGTGCATTACGACATCCCATGGAGCCTGATCCGCATCGAGCAGCGTAACGGCCGCATCGACCGGTACGGGCAGCGGCACCGCCCGGTGATCACCGCGCTGCTGCTCACCCCGTCCACCGATCGGTTCAGCGGAGACATCCGGGTGCTGACGCGCCTGGTGGAACGCGAACACGAGGCCCACACCGCCCTGGGTGACGCGGCGTCGCTGATCGGCACCTACGACGTCAAGGCAGAGGAAGAGGCGGTTCGCCGGGTGCTCGAGGGCAGCGCGGACCTCGACGCGGTGGTGCGCAGCGTCGACGAGGTTCGCACGGCCGGCGGGATGGACGCCTTCTTCGCTGGGCTGTCCACCGGGGTCATCGGCCAGCCGGCCACCGAACCCGTCGCTGCGCCCGCTCCAGACGGCAACGGTGTCTACGACACCGATTTCGCGTTCCTCGCCGATGCAGTCGAGGAGTTCGTCACGACCCCGCATCAGGCCCCGCCTAACGGCATCAAATGGCAAGTCCACCAACTACATTCGATCGCCTCGCTGGTGCCGCCACCCGACCTGCGGCAGCGACTGCAGGTATTGCCCCAGTCCTATCTACGGGATCGCAAAGTCGTCGAATCCTTCAAGCTCGCCTTGACCCCTGCACGTGGCCGCGACGAACTGGTGCAGGCCCGCTCGGGTACCTCGCAGTCCAGCTGGCCGGAGGCGCACTTCCTTGCCCCGTTGCATCCGGTGATTGAGTGGGCCGCCGACCGGGCGCTGGCCGAACTGAGCCGCGACGAGATCTTCGCGGTGCGCGGCGAGGTGGCCTCGCCGACGGTGCTGGTGCTGGTCACACAGTCCAACCTGCGCGGACAGGTGGTGGCCGCGTCTTACTACACCGTCGAGTTCCCCTACCCAGACCAACCCGCAGTCGGGTTCGCCACCCCGCATGCGAGCGCGCACGCCGCCATCGACACGCTGAGCTTGAGCGCGATCAACGCCGGAGACTTCTCCGACGCCGCAGGGTTGCAACCTCTGGTGACCACCGCCGTCACGGTTGCCGACGCCGCGGCCGAGCAGCACGCCGAGGCCATCCGCGCCGACACCGCTCAGCGGATTCAGGACTGGCTGGACCGCACCCAGCAGTGGAAACAGCAGGCGCAGAGCATGACCCAGCACAGCGGACTGCGTCAGCGCACGCGGCGCATCGACGACGAGCAGGCGCTGGCACAGGACATGAACCCCGACCGTCGGCTGGTACGCCCACTAATCGTGGTCGTGCCCACCCACTTCACCGGCGGAAACTGAGAGAACCACGATGGCGACTTCCGACGCACTGATCCTCGGCGAGGATTTCCTCAGCGAGCACTACTTCACCACCGACGCACGCTCCCAGTCGTTCCAAGCCAAGGTGATTGAACGCCGTAAGGGCTGGGACGCCGAACGTGAGCAGGGCCATCCCACTCCGCGGTCGCGCTACACCGAGGCCCGGGGCGACCTCGGCCGCGCGTTCATCGGCTTGGCTGAGAACGCCGAAGTTGATGTCCTCGATCCGCTGTACGGCCGACTGCGCAAGATTCTGGGATTCGACAACGCGGTCCGCTGGGAGACCCACCGTATCGGCGGCCGCGACGACGAACCCGGCCCCGCGATCGCGGTGCGCACCCGCGGACTCGCCGGCCCCGCGCCACTGGTCATCATCGAAGCCCGAGGCGCCTTGGCGCTCGAAGATCTGCTGGCCAAGGACGAAAAGACGCTGCTGCGCACGTTCCACACCGACGACGAGGAGATCGTCTCGGCCGCGCGACTGCTCTCCCATCTCTTCGTCGCCGACGACGGACCGCAGTTCGCGCTGGTACTGGCCGGCGAACTGGCGCTGATCACCGAACGGGAACGGTGGCTCGAAGGCCGCTATCTGGCGGTCAACCTGCAGTTGATCGGCGAACGCAACGACGACAAACGCGGCGGTGAGATCGACCACGCGCTGAGCTGCCTGGCCGCTGACTCGCTGGCCCCCGACGCCGAAGGCAACCTGTGGTGGTCGACGGTGATCGACGAGTCGATCAAACACACCGTGGGCGTCTCGGAGGACCTGCGCGAGGGTGTGCGGCTGTCCATCGAGATCATCGCCAACGAGGTGGTGACCCGCCGCGCGGAACAGAACCTGGCAGCGCTGCCGCCCGAGCAAGCCCAGCCACTGGCGCGCCAGTCGCTGCGGTTCCTGTACCGAATCCTGTTCCTCCTCTATGCCGAAGCCGCCCCCGAGCTCGGCGTGCTGCCCGTCGGCGACCCCGCCTACGAACGCGGGTACAGCCTCGACCGGTTACGCGAACTGACCCTCACCGAGCTGGTGACCCCGCGCGGGCGCAGCGGCACCCACCTCTACGAGTCGCTGCATGTGCTGTTCGGGTTGGTGGACCGCGGCCACGACGGCAGCGGTGACGATCCGGCCGCCGCCGAAGGCCTGACATTCCGTTCCTTGCGCGCCGACCTCTTCAAACCGGAGGCGACCGCGCTCATCGACGAGACCAAGCTCGGAAACGCCGCTCTGCAGCAGGTGTTCCGCCACCTGCTGCTAAGCAAGGAGGTCAGAAGCCGCGACCGCGGCTTCATCTCCTACGCGCAGTTGGGCATCAACCAGCTCGGCGCGGTGTACGAGGGCTTGATGAGCTACACCGGCTTCTTCGCCACCGAAGACCTCTACGAGGTCGCCAAGAACGGTGACGCGTCCAAGGGATCCTGGGTGGTGCCGGCCACCCGCATCGAAGGGATCTCCGAGACCGACTTCGTGCGCACCCTCGACGAGGACACCAAAGAGAACAAACCCGTCGTACACCGACGCGGCACCTTCGTCTACCGGCTGGCCGGCCGGGAACGCCAGCAGTCGGCGTCGTACTACTCGCCGGAGGTACTGACCCGCTTCGTCGTCGGCCAGGCTCTGGCCGAGCTGCTTGACCAGGACGGCCAGCGCACCTCGGCCCGTGACATCCTCGAGTTGACGGTGTGCGAACCCGCTTTGGGTTCAGGAGCGTTCGCCGTCGAAGCGGTGCGCCAACTCGCCGAAGAGTATCTGTCACGGCGCCAGGACGAACTCGGTGAGCGCATCGACCCCGACCGCTATCCCACCGAGCTGCAGCGGGTCAAGGCCTATATCGCGCTGCATCAGGTCTACGGGGTGGATCTCAATGCCACAGCGGTCGAGTTTGCGGAGATCTCGCTGTGGCTTGCGACCATGGGCGAGGGCCTTTCAGCGCCGTGGTTCGGCCTGCACCTGCGCCGCGGTAACTCGCTGGTCGGAGCGCGACGCGCCGTGATCACGGCTGCCTCGCTACGTGAAAAGGGTTGGCTGCAAGCCACTCCTGTCGACAAGCCGCTCTCTACGCTCGGCGACGACCTCGCTGGCGGTGTGCACCACTTTCTGCTGCCTACCGACGGCTGGGGCAGCACCGCCGACGCGAAGGAAGCCAAGGAACTCGCACCGGAAGCGCTAGAACGGGTCCAGGATTGGCGGAAAGCGCTGCGGCCGAAGCTCAACAAGACACAGATCGGCACACTTGCTGCGCTGGCGCGGCGCACCGACCGGGTTTGGCAACTGGCGCTGCGGCGCCTTCACATCGCCGAGTCTCAGATCCGACGACCCATTGACGTCTGGGGCGCCGACGACCTACCTGTCGGAGGTAAGGTCTCTCGCGAGCAGATCGAGGAGTCGCTCGCCGACGGGCGCGGCGCCTACCGTCGGCTCCGCCGCGTGATGGACGCCTGGTGCGCGTTGTGGTTCTGGCCGTTGACTGATGAGATCGCGACTGTGGATGGGCAACTCGCCAGACCGCCCAGCGTCGAGCAGTGGATTGATGCGTTGCAGCAGCTGCTCGGTATCGAACTCAAGGTGCGCGCCCGCGACGCCGACCAACACAGCCTCACAGACATCGACGACTGGCACGACCTCGACGTCGCAGAAGCCAATGACCTCGCATTCGCGCAAGCAAAGGATCCCGCAGAGGTGCTTGCAGCGCACCCGTGGCTGGTGGTGTGTGAGCGACTCTCTGACCGGTATGGGTTCTTTCACTGGGAGCTCGACCTTGCACCGGTATTCGCCCTAGGCGGATTCGACCTACAGGTTGGTAACCCACCGTGGGTGCGACCGGATTTTGACGAGAGCGCGGCTCTCGCAGAGTTCGATGTTGCGTGGGCGCTGGAGACCAAAATCGCAACCAGTCGTTATAAGCCACTAAAAGCACAAACTTTAGCGAGGCCGGCGGCGCGGCCCTTCTATGTCGACGAACTCGCTTTGGCAGTTGGCATGAGGGCCTTTGCCTCAGATGCTGGTAATTACCCAAGTCTTGTGGGCTTACGTCCCGATTTGTACCGGTGCTTCATGGAATGCACGTGGCGAAACATGTCTTCGCTTGGCATTGTATCCCTGATCCATCCTGAGACACACTTCACCGACGAGAAGGCTGGTCACTTACGAAAGACTACGTACCGGCGTCTGCGCAGACACTGGCAGTTCATTAATGAACTGCAGCTGTTCGAAATATCTAACCACGTTTCGTATGGCGTTCATGTTTATGGGATTCCGCGATTGCCTGCTTTTCTGCAGGCAGCATCACTTTACCATCCTGACACGGTCGTACGGTCATTCGACCACGATGGCTCCGGCCCTGCGCCAGGTCTCAAAGACTCTGACGGCCAATGGGATTTCCGTCCGCACGCTAATCGGCTCACGTCCGTCAATTCACAGGTTCTCTCCGTGTGGAAGGACATACTCGAACCACCGGATGTGCCGATTGAACACACTCGCATGGTGTACTCAGTCAACCAGTCGGTGGCCCATGTATTGAATAAGCTCTGCAATGCCGAACGGTTGAAAATCCTAGACTTGCGGTACTCAATGGGCTGGAATGAAACCGAAGATTTCGCACGAGGCCTATTTACGAAGCAATGGGGTGTACCCGATTCATGGCATGAGGTCATATTGCAAGGGCCGCACATGCATGTCGCTACGCCGTTGTATAAGACACCGAACTCGACGATGCAAAGCAATCGCGATTGGTCTACGACGGACTTCGAAGGGCTCAATCCGCACGCCTTACCTGCGACGACATATCGGCCGGCTGCTGACAGCGCCCGATATGACGCCGCCTACACTAAGTGGGAACTTGACGGCGATCTCGTCTCGGCACGGAACTTCTATCGGGTCTCGTGGCGCAGTATGGCAGCGAATACCGGTGAAAGAACACTGATTTCGGCACTCATTCCACCTGGTCCGGCCCACGTCAAGCAATCGGTCTACTCGGCTGCAGCGGAAGATTCTGCAGCTACGGTGCTCGTATCCGGGGTGTTAGCATCTCTGGTTGCCGACCTTCTGGTGCGCGTTGCACCCAAGTCGAGCGTGCCACTGTTCACCATTAATCGCCTGCCCTATGTCGAGCATTCCCTCGTGCAGCAATGGCTCAGGCTTCGGGCGCTTCGCCTTAACTGTGTCACTAATGCCTTTGCTGACCTATGGGTCGAATGTTTCGACACGGCGATGCAATCCGACTTCTGGGCCGGCGGTTTCGAGCACGCCCGCCGCCGCCCGCTCGGTGACGTGGGGCCCGAGTGGACACGTGACACTCCGCTACGCATCGCCGCCGATCGTCGCCAAGCCCTCGTAGAGATCGACGCATTGGTCGCCCTTGGGCTTGGTCTGACCGCCGATGAGTTGTGCACGGTCTACCGCACTCAGTTCCCTGTGCTCTACGGCTATGACCGGAACACCTACCTGTACGACGCCAACGGCCGCCTTGCGCCGCAGGAGGTCCTCAAACTGTGGCGCACCGAAGGCGACAGTCTGAGTGTCGACGAACGCACCGCCACCAACCAGGCCGGCAACACCTACACCTACGAGCCACCGTTCCAGTTCCTCGACCGCGAGGCCGACATGCGCGCCGCCTACGCCGAATTCGAACAACGGCTCGGGAAAACAGGTTCGAGCTGACTATGGCGGAACTGCTTCCCCTGGCCCAGGCCGACGCCATATCCCACAGCCTCCTCGACTACCTGGGTACCACGTTCGCGCTTGCGGACCCCGATGCGCGCCGCGTGCTCGCCGAATTCCTGCAGCACCCCGAGACTGGGATGTTCCGTGGACCGTACGTACGGGTGCGGTTACCGTTTCGGCCCGCTGCCGAAGGCTGGCGCGATCATCTCGAGTGGTACGGGGGCTTCCCGCCCTATGGTCACCAAGCCGCGGCGTTCGCCCGTCTGAGCAGCTACCGACTGACTGCTGACCGGCCGCGCCCGCAGCCCACCCTGGTCACCACCGGCACCGGATCCGGCAAGACCGAGGCGTTCCTCTACCCGATCCTCGATCACGTCCAACGCGCCAAACGCGAAGGCGTAACCGGTATGAAGGCGCTCATCCTCTACCCGATGAATGCTCTGGCCAACGATCAGGCCCTGCGGTTGACCAGCCTGCTCACCGAACACGCCGCGCTGGCCGGGGTGACCGCCGCCCTCTACACCGGGGAGGCAGGCCCACAGCGCACCAAGGTCACGGCCGATGGGCTCATCACCGACCGCGCCGTGATCCGCGACCTCGCACCCGACATCTTGCTCACTAACTACAAGATGCTCGACCAACTACTGCTGCGTTCCGCCGACGCCGACATCTGGCGTCAGAGCGCGCACAGCCTGCAGTACCTCGTGCTCGACGAGTTTCACACCTACGACGGCGCGCAGGGCACCGACGTGTCGATGCTGCTGCGCCGCCTCGGTCTCACCCTGAAAAGCCATTGGACGCCAAACGATCCCGCTGTCACCGACGAGGACTGGCAGCGCCCGCTGGGCCGTATCACCCCGGTTGCCACGTCGGCCACGCTCGGTGATGGCGGCGATCCGACGGCCATGTTGGATTTCGCCGCGACCGTCTTCGGCGACATGTTCACCCCCGACGCCGTCATCACCGAGTCACTGTTCACCGTCGCCGAATGGGCAGGTGACGCGGCCGATCGGCTACAAACCGGCGGGTGGCGGCCCGCCGAACTGGACGAGGCCCGCATCGCTGACCTCGCCGAATCAGTGCCTGCGCAAGCCGATCCGGCAGTCCGCGCGCTGGCGATGCTGCGGGGGCTGCACGACGGGGGCGACGACACCGCACTGACGGCGGCCATGACCGACGACGGCGCGTTGGTGCTGGATCTGGTCAAGGCGCACCCGGTGTTCGGCCGACTCGCCGAATATGCCTCGGCGGCAACCGGAATCGACGACCTGAGCCATCGGCTGTTCAACCCCGGCCGCGACGACCCAGACGACACCGCCCGCCGCCACGTGGTTACCACCGCGCTCATCGACACCCTCAGCCATGTGCGCGCTCGCCACGGACGCGGCGCGCTGTCGGTCGACGTGCATCTGTGGATCCGCGAGCTCACCCGCATCGCCCGAGCCGCGACCGGTTCACCGCACTTCATCTGGGAGGACGACGGCGTCCACGTCGGCGAGACCGACCACTCCGCCGCCTATCTGCCGGCCCTGTACTGCCGGCACTGCAACCGCTCGGGCTGGGCGGTCACCCTGGCCCCGACGGGGTGGGACTTCGACGCCGACGACAGCACCATCCGTCGACGCAAACTGCGCAACGACGACCGCTTCCGCGCGTTCATCCACGCCCCGGTCGAGGCCGACAAGTACAACCCCGCCGACGAAGAGTCGCAGCGCAACGCGCCGTCGCGGCTGGGCTGGCTGATGGTGCCCGAACGGCACATCACCTTCACCATGCCCGCTGAGGAGAAACTCGCCGAGGGCGCCGCGCTGCCGGTGCTCGTACACAGCTCTGATACCGCCGGCGACGATTCGGTCAACGACACCTGCCCGTCATGTCGGCAGCGCGACGGCATCCGGTTCCTCGGCTCGGCGATCGCCACCATGCTCTCGGTGTCGCTGTCCACTCTCTTTGGCACGCCCAACCTCAACCCGGCGGAGAAACGCGCCCTGGTCTTCACCGACAGCGTGCAGGACGCCGCCCACCGCGCTGGATTCGTGCAGGCGCGCTCCCACGCGCTGACCCTGCGCACCCTGGCCCGGCAGGCACTCGACCGCGGCGAGACCGACCTCGCCTCGCTGGCTCACCGGATGATCGACCTCGCGGGCAACGACGCCGGTGCCCGCTACCGGCTACTTCCTCCCGAACTTGCAGAGCGCGAAGCGTTTTCGGCGTTCTGGCAGCCCCGCACCGTGTCCGCGAAGACCCGCAACCTCGTCCGCCGCCGCCTGCTGCTCGACGTCCAGCTCGAATTCGGCCTGCGCTCCGGCGTCGGCCGCACGCTGGAGACCACGGGCAGCGCCGTCGCGCACGTCGACGTCGCGGCATCGGTGCTGCGCGCCTGCGCCGCCGAAGCGCTGCTGGCCGCCGAGGTTCAGCTGAGCTTCGACGACATCGACGACGCGGTGTTGACCGCGTGGGTGCGCGGTGTGCTGGAACGGATGCGCAGCCGCGGCGCCGTCGAGCACGAATGGTTCGACAAGTTCCGGCGCGAGGACGGCAACCGGTGGTGGGTCACCGGCGGTCGGCGCCGTGACCAGGGTATGCCTGGCTTCGGGAGGGGCAACTCCGCGCCGGGATTCCCCGTGCTGGGCGGTTCGGCGCGCGACACCGACCTGGAGCCGGTGAGTGCCGCGCGGGGCTGGTACCCGTCCTGGACCGCCAAAGTGCTCGGCGTCGGGACCGGTGAGGCGACGGTGCTGTCGCGGCTGGTGTTCGCCCGGCTGCGGGCCCGCGAGATCCTCGGCGAGGTCGTCACCGCTTCCGGCGGGCAGACGTTTCACCTGCCGGCCAGCGCGGTCGTCGCCCGAGTGGTTGAGAACTCGGAGATCGGGTCCGACGGGTTAGCGCTGATCTGCGACACCTGCCGAAACACGGTGCACAGCTATCCCGAGACCATCGCCCAGCTCGTCGCCGCGCCATGCCTGGTGGCCCGCTGTGTGGGCACCATGCGCCGTCATCGCGTCGAGGACAACTTCTACCGACAGATGTACGCGGCCACCGACATCCGCCGCGTGGTGTCCCGAGAACACACCAGCCTGCTTCCCGCCGAGACCCGGCTGCTCTACGAATCGCAATTCAAACAAGTTGACCCGCCGCCCGACGCGCCCAACGTGCTCGTAGCCACCCCGACACTCGAGATGGGCATCGACATCGGCGACCTGTCGGCAGTCATGCTGTCCTCGCTGCCGCGTTCGGTGGCGTCCTACCTGCAGCGGGTTGGCCGGGCAGGGCGGTTGACCGGCAATGCGCTGGCCCTGGCGTTCGTCACCGGCCGCGGCGACCAACTGCCCCGGTTCAACCACCCGGGGCGCATCATCAACGGCGCAGTCCGACCGCCCGCCACCTACCTCGACGCCGAGGAGATCCTTCGCCGCCAATTCACCGCATCGGTCGCCGACGTGCTCGCCCGCCGCCCTGGGGCCCCGCACCCGCGTAACACCCCGGAAGCGTTGCGCACCACAACCTCCGGGAGTTACCTCGGCGCACTCATCGCTGAGGCCGAGACCCGCTGCGACGAACTGGTCGACCAATTCCTGTCCGGCATGCCGCCGCTGGACGACGACGTGGTCGCCCGGTTGCGCCGCTTCCCACGACCCAACCCCGACGACGGCGGCAGCAGCGAGTTCGCCTGGCGCTGCCACGTCGCCAGCCAGGTGTGGAACCGGCGCATCGAAACCCTGACCCACCGCAAGACCGCCGCCGAGAAGGCGCTGCCGATCCTGCTGGAACGGGCCACCTCACCGGCGGCCACCGACGACGACAAACGTGAGTTGCGTACCGCGCAGGCGTCGGTTCGGCTCATCGGCAAGCAACTGGCCAACCTGCGCTCGGAATACTGGATCAGCGCGCTGGAATCGTGCGGACTTCTGCCCAACTACACCTTGCTCGACGACTCCGTCACGCTGTCGGTGTCGGTGAACTGGCAGAACCCCGAAACCCAGGAGTACGAGCACTCCGAGTTCGAACTCACCCGAGGCTCAGCGCAGGCGCTGCGCGACTTCGCCCCCGGATCCACCTTCTACTCCAACGGATTCGCGATCGCCATCGACGCGATCGATCTGGGCCCCGAAGGCGAACAGGTCCGCGCGTGGGTGTGCTGCCCGCGGTGCGGATACGTTCGGGAAATCGACGCCGACGGCGGCGATGCACCCACCCAGTGCCCACGGTGCGGCTCCCACGGTATCGCCGACGTCAGCCAGCGCCTGCCGGTCGCCGAACTGACCAGCGTGTCGGCGATCATCCGCCGCGAAGAAGCCACCATCGATGATGGCTCCGACGAACGCGCGCGCGAGCGGTTTACTGTGCAGCCCCTGGCCGACATCGACCACGCCCACGTCACCAAATACTGGTACGTCCAATCCCACGGTTTCGGCGCCAAGCACTTGCGCAACGTGACGATCCGCTGGGTCAACCTGGGCCGCGCGGGTGTTGGGGGCGGAGCGAAACGGCTCATCAGTGGTGACGAGGTTGACGCCGCCCTGTTCCGGGTGTGCTCGGAGTGCGGCAAGCTCGACATCGCCAGCGGGGTCAACCACCGCCGTGAACACCGCCCCTGGTGCTCGCGGCGGGCCACCCACGAGGAGTCCACCACGGATTTAGCGTTGGCGCGGCGCCTGACGACCGAGGGACTGGTGCTACGCCTACCGCAATCGATCACCCTCGGCGACGCGTTCGCCATCCCGTCGCTGTCGGCCGCCGTCTTGCTTGGGCTCCGGGAGCAGATCGGCGGCGATCCCGACCACCTGCAGATCATCACCATCGTCGACCCCGCACCCAGCGGCAACACCGAGCAAGCTTTGCTGCTGCACGACGTTGTTCCCGGTGGCACCGGCTACCTCAGCGACTTCACCGACCCGGCCACGGTGTGGGACCTGCTGCACCGCGCCTGGAAAATCCTGCGGGACTGCGAATGCCGCCACGACGGCCGACTGGCCTGCGAAAGCTGCCTGCTGCCCTTCGCCGCACCACCTGAGGTCACCCACACCTCACGTTCGGTGGCTGAACGGCATCTCACCGGCCTGCTCATCGGTCGTGAACCCAAACCCGGCGAGGACGTTGAAGTTCCGGATTCGATGCCGTGGATGCTCACCATGGAAGAGCCCGGTGTCAACGACCCGGAATCCAACCTGGAGAAGCGGTTCCGCGTCGCGCTCGCCAAACGGCTGAAGGCGATTGGAGCGGCGATCACCGAGAAACCCACCGACAGCGGCGTGGCCTGGGATATTGCGCTGGGCTCCGCCCACCGCTGGACCTTGCGGCCCCAGGAGTACGTGCTGGGATGCCAACCCGACTTCATCCTCACCTACGCCGGGGGCGGGATCTCGCCGACCGCGGTGTTCACCGACGGTTGGCTCTACCACGCCTCCCCGGCCCATAACCGTCTCGCTGACGACGCGGAGAAACGACGTAACTTGCGCGACGCCGGCTATCAGGTCATCGCGGTGACCCACGACGACGTCAACGACACACCTCACGTGTCGCCGGCGTTGCGTACCGATATGCAGGCCACACTGCTGACCACCGCGGGTGACCAACTATCCAGGGGGATGGTCGATCTGGTGTTCAGAACCGCGATCGACCTGCTCGTCGCGTGGATCCAACAACCGCAACGTGACGCCCGTCAACGGCTGGCGAACTGGCTGCCAGCTATGGGCCTGATGAGCACCATGCAGACCGGCACACGCACCACCGACACTGAACCACTGACGACGCTGGCCGTGCAATCGCTCGATGGTGGGCCGGTCGCGGACCCGTCGGGCAACACGTCGGTGTGGGCGTTTGGTGGTTTCGCCTTCGCGGTTCGTATGACCGGACAACCGTTCTCGGCCGAGGCCGCGATCGTCATCGACGACAACGACGCGGCACTGCACAGCGACAGCAGGGACGGATGGCGAGAATGGCTGCGCTGGTCGAACCTGCTGAACTTCCGGTCGGTGCCCCCTGTCATCACGACCCGCCGCCATGCCGCCCACGGCGTATCGCAACCGGCAACGCCCGTCCGCGCAGAAGGTTTGGAGGCCGGTTCACTTGCGGGAGCTTGGCGTGACGCCTACGAACAGGCCGACGCCGCCGGCCAAGAGCTGATCAGGAAGCTCGCCGAAACGGCCCTCCCCGCACCCGACGTCGGCGAGGAGGTCGATGGCATACCGGTCGAGATCTCCTGGCCCACCCGCAGAATCGTCGTCGATCTCGGTCTGGACGACGACGAACGCCGCCACCTCACCTCCTCAGGTTGGACAGTGTGCGCCGCGGATGTACCCAACCTGAGCGCGGTTCTACTGGACGGAGGTTCCTAGTGCCCCAAATCATCCTCGGCCCCGGGCTCAAGAAACTCGACGGCAGCCTGCAGAAGGCTACCTACAGTTTCCTGGCCAAACTCGCCACCGACGACACCGCCCCAGGGCTGCACATCGAACCGATCAACAATTCGGCCGACCCGCGCGCCCGGACCGGCCGCGTGGACCTTTCTTTCCGCGCAGTCCTTTTCAAGCTGCAGGGCAGCCAGGAGGACGCCTCCTACGTCTTCGCCGGGACATACCCGCACGACGAGGCGATCGCGGTCGCCCAGAAATCCAAGATCAGCATCAACCCCCGCAACGGCGTAGCCGAACTCATCCCTGTCGACGAGTTCAGCCCGCCCCCGGCAGCTATCGTCGAGCCGCCAAGCTCACCGATGGAGTCTCAGCGCGCCGAACACAGTCTGCGCCAGCGTGAGTACACCGTCGACGACCTCACCGACCTCGGTATCGACGCCGCCTTCGCGGAGGGCGCGCTCGATCTCCTCGGCGAGGACACTGTACTCGAGTACGCCGAATCCGCCCCGGCGTCATGGCAGGGCGGAGCACTCATCGATCTCTACACCGGCGACTCGTTCGCCGATGTACGCGCGAAATACCAACTGTCCGAACCCGTTTCCGTGGACACCGCCAACGACGACGCCGTACTCGCCGCGATGCAGCACCCGGCTGCCCGGATGGAGTTTGCGTTCATCGAAGACAACGCCGACCTGCGCGCGGCAATCGAGAATCCCGACTTCGCGGCGTGGCGCATCTTCCTACATCCTGAGCAGCGCAACTACACCACCCACCGCACCAACGGTGCCTTCCGACTGACCGGTGGCGCAGGCACCGGAAAAACCGTCGTGCTCCTGCACCGCGCGCGAGAACTGCAGCGCCGCAACCCCGGAGCGCGGATCGTACTAACCACTTTCAACCAGACCCTGGCACAGAGCCTCGCAGAGCAACTCAGGATCCTCGACGCCGACATCGTGGTGGCGGACGACCTCGGCAGCCCCGGGGTCTACGTGGCTGGCGTCGACACCATCGCTCGCCGAGTGCTGGCTACCGCGTCGGGACTCGGCGGCGGCAACGGACAACCCGGCCCGGTCGCCGAGGCGCTGGGACCACGGACCGCTGAGGTGCTAAAGGTGACGCCGGCGCAAGCCTGGCACTCCGCGGCCGAGCAGCATGTCGGTGAGCTACCGGACGCGCTGCGTTCGGCTTCTTTCCTGGAGGCCGAGTATGCGACGGTCGTCCTGCCCAATCACGTCGTCACCCGAGAGCAGTATCTAAAGGTGCGTCGGCCTGGCCGTGGTGTGGCACTCAATCGGACACGCCGAAACTCGGTGTGGGACATCATCGAGACCTACCGCGCGGGTGCGGCGGCCGAAGGTTCGACCGATTTCGACGAGAAAGCGGCGATCGCGGCGCAGGTCCTTGACGGCGGCGCCGACCGGCCGGCGGATCACGTGTTGGTCGATGAGGCCCAGGATCTCACTCCGTGCCGCTTGCTGTTGGTGCGGGCGCTGGCCGCCGCTGGCCCTGACGACCTGTTCCTTGCCGAGGATTCCCACCAGCGCATCTACGGCCAACGAATCACGTTGAGCCGCTATGGAATCAACATCGTCGGTCGGTCCCGGCGTCTGACTCTGAACTACCGGACCACACAGGAGAACCTGCGCTACGCGCTAGGCGTCCTGTCCGGCGAGCAGTACTCCGATCTCGACGAAGAACCCGAGAGCACGACCGGCTACCGGTCAGCTCGGCGCGGGCCCAAACCCGTCATCATCAAAGCGCAATCTCTGACCGACCAATACCAGAAGGTTGCCGACCTCGTACAGTCTTGGATCGACGACGGTACGGCCCCGGAGAGCATTGGACTGTTGGTGCCGACCCGTAAGGAAGCCGAAAGCCTGCCTCGAGCACTCGGTGACCGAGACGTGACGGTGGCCTTCGTCGACAGGGATAAAACCGGCCCGCCTAAGACCCCCGTGGTGATGACCATGCACCGCGCGAAGGGTATGGAATTCGCTAAGGCGGTGCTCGTCGGAGTCGGCGAGAAGTCGCTGCCGCGAAGCTATCTAATCGATGCGGTACCAGAGGAGGAGCGCGCCGACATCCTGCGACGCGAGCGTTCGCTGCTTTACGTGGCTGCCACCCGAGCGCGGGACGAACTTGTCGTTATGTACGTGGGGGAGCCGAGCGCATTGTTGCCGTAGATGGCCACTTTTGCCGGTGGTCTGTGCCACGTTTTTTGTGCGGAGCTGGTGAAACGGGAGAAGGATCGATGATGCCGTGGTTGATCGTGAGGCGCGAAGACCATGTCTGAGCCGCAGCAAGTCAGGAAGGTGTCGAGACGAGAATTGCTCGACATCCGGGAGCGGAGCTGGCGGCCGCGGGCAGATGCGGCGTCACTCGCTGCGGAAACGCTGGACGAGATTCCGGTGGCGCGCCGCGAACAGGCACTCGCCGCGCTCGGTTGGGTCTGCGAGCAGGTGGGCCCAGGGCCGGAATGTGAACGATACCTTCGGCGCTGGCCGGCGGTACATGTGCTCGCCACGGCGGGCGTTGCCGCTGAGCATTACGAGAAAGGGACTTTCTGGCCGAAGCTGATCGACGTCATCAACATATCGCCGGACCCCGGTTTTCAGCGGGTCTGGGGCGAGGCCTTCCTTGACAACCTCCAGACGCTCAAGATGCCCACGTTCGACAGCGACGAGGACGCAGGGTCGAGGTATGTTGGGCGAATCCTGCTTCATTCGGGCATGCCGACCTATTGTCTTGATGACTTTTTCCGCATCCTGTCGTGGAAGCGGAGTCGGACACCCGGGTTGACGCCGGAGGATTTCGTTTCCTGGGCCGCAGCCAAAGCAGCCTCATCCGGGTTTAGCAGTCTCGACATGCCGGTCCAGAGGTTTCTTCGTTACGCGGATGAGTTCGCGGTGGATGTTGTCGATCGCTCTTTCGACCTGCTCGACGCGGTGTCGGCCGGCGCCTCTGCCGAAGATGTTTTGTTGCCGGAGAGATTCTGGGCTGTCGCCCGAAAGTTGCACGTTCAGAACAAAATCGACCTTGTTGCGGATCGAGGCTCTGTTGATGGGCAGAGCGTTGTCCTCCGACCGCGATTGGTGCTCGACCCATACGGCCAGGGCCTGCTCTTGAGACTTCCTCCCGTCGGGGATGCGCCGGACGGCAGAGCGGTCTGGGTAGTGACGCTAGACGACGAGATTCAGCGTGTTGCGACTGAATCGCTCTGGCCAGGATCTACCGAACCGGCGCCACAAACCGATGTTGCTGTGAGCAGGCCGGTCCGTGCGGCATCGGTGGCGCTTGCCGATCGCGAACACCTGCAGTTCCCGATGTTCGTCGTCGACGACAACGACCCGTTGCTGGTATTCGGGGATGACTGTGAGGTGATTGCAGCAGGCCTACCACTGCCGGCTGAAAAGGTGTGGATGCTGTTTCCAGGTGACCCGGACTCGCTTCGGGTATCTGGCTCGATCAACGTTGTCGCAGAATGCGCTTTGCCGCCCCGGTGGTCGGGATACTGCCTTCTTCAGGTGGACTTGTCCGAGGCCACTGCAATCTCGGTTGGGAACAGCCGTCGCACCGTTCGCCTGTTCCAAGCGGCGCGCATCGAAACGGCCGCGCCGGTTCAGGGGGTTCGGACAACCAGTGGTCTTCCCGTTCTCGCTGCCTTACCCAGAGTTGTGCTTCCGGACAACATGCTCAATGCAGATTGGGACATCACGGTGCAGGACAGCGCCGGTGCGGTCATCTCGCGCGAACGGATAACCGGGTCCGGCGATGTGGAGACCATCTGGAAAGGTGTTCCTCGGCCGCTGGTCGGAACATTCTCCATTCGTGTCCGCGGCCCGTGGGGCCGCGGAGCCACCAGATCATTCACTTTGGTCGAAGGCCTTTCGCTCTCCTTCACGCCGGCTTGGCGCAGGTTCGTGGCCATAGGGCTGCAGCCATGCGTAGTAAAAGTACGGGCGTCTGACGGAATCAGACTGCCGCGCGATCAGATTGAATTCAGCGAACGCGACCGCGAACAGCGACTTCGTATCAGTACACCGTCGGAATCCCGGACCCTCATCGTGTCTCCACCTCACATGACCGTTGCCTACCAGGCTTCCGACTCCGCGATCAGCCCATCTGTTCGGCCCTTACCCATGTATCGCGAGGATGTGCGCGATTGCCCCGGCGAGCTGATTCTCGATGTAGGTGCCGCGGCCGAGCCGTTGCTGCACGTGATGGTCAACAACCGTATCGTCCAGACGGTTGCGTCAAAGGGCGGGCGGGCCGGTGTCTACCGATTCAATTTGGCGGAGATTGTCGACACCCTTCGAGGCCAAGCCCAGGTCGCGCTGACATTGAGCCCCGACGGCGAGCTGGTCATCGCTACTGTCCGTCCTCGGTCGTTGTTCAGCAGCATCTACCTGGAGGGCGGCGAACTTCGGTTGGTTGACTGCGTTGATGTCGACGGCCTCACCGCCTACGTATTCCCCACACGCGCGCCCTGGCGAGATCCGACTTCCATTCCGGTCATTGACGGCCGTGCTGCATTGCCCGATTCATTGGTAGACGCCGGTCCGCTGCGGGTGGTCGCACGTATCGACGATCCGTGGGTGCCACTTCCCGCGCCGGAGTGGCCGCAGGCCGGGACTTCAACTTTGATCGAGGCGGACGGATGGGTCGACCAGGGTGACCCGGAAGAGATTGCGGTATCGGCATTCTTGGCTGGTCAGGCCGAACTGCCAGAAGGCATCGAAGACTTCGCGCGGTTGTGGACTGCGCGATCGTTGTTATCCGGACTATGGCTCGGACCACGAAACTCCTTAGTGGCGAAGGAAATCGATGCCCGGATCTATGCGAGTCCCGCCCCCGCGCTCCTCGCGCTATCAGGCTCCGAAATACCGGCAAATGCTGTTCCGGCCCTGATGATTCGTTCTGGCCTCGCGTGGGCGAACTTGGCCGATGCGCATGAGAGTAGTGCCCCACCGTGGACACTACGTGGTGCGTTGCCGGCGGCATTGCTATCTGCGGCAGACTCGCAGTGGTCGGAGGAGGAGATCGAGGCAGCCATCGGCATCTGCGGTGATGCGGTCGGTGGAATTCTGGACGGACATGACCCGTACCCCACTGCCGGTCGACTAGACGAGTCGGCGGAACTGTTGGACCGGGAGCCTGCTGTCAGAGAGCAGTTGATCCGCGCTGCTGGGCTCGTGCCGCAAGGGCTTTTGTCAGCAGATTCGCGGGTGCTCGCCGCCATGGAGTTCGTCGGGCAGCGTCGTGATACACGCATTGAGTGGCTGATGAAGCATGCTCGCAGTGTCCTCAATGAAGCCGAAAGGCTTGTGCGGATCATCGGGGACCCGGCGACTCAGACCGTCTTCGACGCCCGCTGCCATCACTCGGCGACAGGCGGTTGGCGTGTCGTGCCGGCAATCTCGATGGCTCTGGCGCTGGCGGCCCGCCATGCTTCGCGTGGCCACGAAGCAGCACTCAGCTGGGTCATCAGGGAAAAGCGGCCGTGGGAGGCCCTTGCAGAGGTGGCCCCGCAACTGGTCACCATCGACATGATCATCGCTGAATTGGTGGTCGGACGACGAGTAGACGAAGAGGTGGGGATCTCACAATGAACTCCAGCATTGACGCTGTCGAGACTTCAGAGTCGATCAAGGGAACCTACCGGCGCTACCTTTCCTCACTTTTGGCCGTGCGGGATCCGAAAATCGATGCCGCCCTTCGAGGAGCGATCGACAACACCGAAATGCTCGATCGCGGGCCGTATCTCGAGGCGACCCCTCCCTACGCGCCTGGAAAGTCCATTCAGGACCTCATATCGGAAGGTGTTATCACACAAGAATTTTCTGAGCTCACAAGTATGGCTCTCCCGCTCGACCGCCCGCTCTACGTTCATCAGGAGCAGGCGATCAGAAGGGTCGCCGACGGCCGGAACATCGTAGTGGCGACCGGCACAGGCTCAGGTAAGACCGAGTCATTCCTGATCCCGATTCTGGACAGCCTTGTGCGAGAACGGGAAAGAGGCGAGCTGGGACTCGGTGTCCGTGCGCTGCTGCTCTATCCGATGAACGCACTGGCCAACGATCAGATGAAGAGGCTGCGGCAACTACTGGCCGAGTATCCGGCGATCACTTTCGGGCGCTATACCGGTGAGACGGAGACGGACCCGCGGAGGGCACGAGAGCTTTTCTCGGAGTTGAATATCGACGAGCCTGAGTTGCCGAATGAGATTCTGAGCCGACAGGAGATGCGGGAGAACCCGCCGCATCTGCTGCTGACCAACTATGCCATGCTCGAATACCTGCTACTGCGGCCGCTCGACATGGACTTGTTCCAGAGCGGTGCTGATTCCAAGTGGCGCTTCATTGTCGTCGACGAAGCACACGTCTACGACGGAACACAGGGCGCCGAGATCGCGATGCTGCTCCGGCGCGTTCGTGACCGGGTCGCGCCGAACAGTTCCATCCAGTGCATCGCAACCTCGGCCACCGTCGGCGGCGATAGCAACCCGAGCGCGGTCACCAAATTCGCATCGAATCTGTTCGGTGAGCCCTTCGAATGGAGTTCCGACGATTCGGCTCGGCGGGACGTGGTGATGGCCCAGAGGGTGCAGGCCCCTCCCGGTCCTTACTGGGGCCCACTGTCTGCAGCCGATTACGAGACGCTTGTCAACGCACCTGAAACTGGAAACGCGGTTCTTGAAGCCGCGAGAGAGGCCGGCTGGGTGCGGGCGGACTCGGCTGAGACCACCGCGGCGACAGCTTTATCGCACGAAAAGTCATTCGCGGTGATGCGCGAAACGTTGGCAGACGGCCCGCAGACGTTTGACAGAGTTGCGGCGGCAACCTTCGGGAGATCCCATGGAAGCCGCGAAGGGTTAGCCGCCATGGTCGACCTCGCCAGTTCGTTGCGCGAAGCCGACGGAACCACTCCGTTGTCCGCGCGCTACCACCTGTTCCTCCGGGCGACGGAGGGCGCTTTCACCTGCCTATCACCAAGCGGTCCGCACGTTCATCTCGCGCGCCACGAGATCTGCCCGGACTGCGATGCACCGGTATTCGAAATCGGTTCTTGCAAGCGTTGCGGCGCCGTCCACGTCCACGGCACCCCCACTCAGGAGGAGGGCGTCCTACACCTGCGCCCTCGCAAGGCAATGAGTAAAGGAATCTGGCTCGTGCTCGGCGACCACGACGGTCTGACCGACGAGGACGAAACGGCCTCCGTTGACGACGGCGATGACATCTCGGCGGACACCGCAAAGCTATGCACGAATTGCGGTGCTTTGGCGACCCAGGACGCCCAGACCTGCGCTGGCTGTGGGAACTCGGACATGCGCTCAGTGCGAAAGCTCAAGCAACGCGGTGAAGAGATCGCCGGGTGTTTGGTATGCGGTGCACGTGGGGCCGCCACGGTCCGTGTCTTCGAGACAGGTTCGGACGCCAGCGGTGCCGTCATAACCACCGCTCTTTATCAGAACCTCCCCGTCGCGGATAGCCCGCACGGCGCGACGTTGCCTGGTGAGGGGCGGAAATTATTGGCATTCAGCGATAGTCGCCAGGCAGCGGCCTACTTTGCTCCTTACCTCGAAGACTCCTACTCACGACTCCAACGGCGCAGACTAATTTCGCAGGGCATGATTGCGGCACACGCCGACGAAGAGCCGGTCGCAGTGGAAGACATCATCTTCAAAACCCGCGCCAAAGCACAGGCTGTCAAACACTTCCCAGCCCGCATGACCGCTCAACAGGCCGGCCGCGTCGTGGCGCCGTGGGTGATGGCAGAGGTTCTGGCGACAGATGACCGCCAGTCGCTCGAAGGCCTCGGCCTCATCAGTATCAGCCTGTTCCGCGACCCGCACTGGCCCGCGCCTGCTCCACTTCTGCAACTGGGACTAACCGAGGACGAAGCCTGGTCGTTTCTTCAGGAGCTTGTGCGGACACTGCGTCAGCAAGGCGCTGTCACCATGCCCGAGGACGTTCCTCCCAATGACGAAATCTTCGCACCTCGCCTCGGTCCGATACGCGTGCGCGAATCGGGTCCGGAAGCGATCCGAAAGGTCTTGTCCTGGTTGCCCGGCAGAGGGACGAACCGGCGCGTCGACTACGCCAGGCGCGTCCTCGCGGCTCTCGGCCGTGAGATGGACGTGGAACAATTACTCAAAGGGGTGTGGAGTTACCTCACTCGCCCGGAGACACCAGTGGACTGGCTGACATCCTCAACCGAAACAGGGCTGGGGCGGGTCTACCAGCTTGACCATGAATGCTTACAACTCACCTGGGTGAATGAGGACTCTCCCGTCTTTCAGTGCCGAGTGTGTCGGCGCGTAGCACCTTTCTCTGTCCGAGGAGTGTGTCCTGCGTTGGGGTGCGACGGAGCCCTTGAAGAATTCGTACCGCCACCGCCGGATGAAGATCGCGACCACTACCGGACTCTGTACCGGTCGATGAACGCCGTTCCGTTGAAAACCAAAGAGCACACCGCCCAGTGGATCAATACGGAAGCGGCGAAGATCCAACATGAGTTCGTCCGAGGTGAGATCAACGCGTTGTCATGTTCGACCACCTTCGAACTCGGCGTCGATGTCGGAGAACTGCAGGCAGTGATGTTGCGCAACATGCCACCGAGCACCGCCAACTATCTTCAGCGCGCCGGCCGAGCGGGGCGTCGTTCGGGCGCGGCCGCCCTTGTAGTCACCTACGCTATGCGACGCTCACACGACCTCACGCGGTTCAACGAACCTGAGATCCTGATCTCGGGCCAGGTACGTGCCCCTTACGTACCGCTCGTGAACACCCGCATCGACCGCAGGCATGCGCATTCGGTGGCGCTCGCGGCATTCTTTCGTTGGCTGTTCGAAACAACCGGCCGAATCGACCGGAAGGCGGGGGAGTTCTTCCTTCACCAGGACGGAAACGAACCCTCTGTAGACCTGGTGAAAACATTTCTGACGCCCGTTCCCAACGATGTCACGGAAGCACTAGAACGGATACTGCCGACCGAGGTCGCTACCGAGCTGAACCTGGCGAGCGAAGAATGGGCCAGCGTACTGATCGAATTGATCGACCGTGTTCGCGACGAGCTACGCACCGAAGTCGGCACCATGAAGGAGTTGGAACAGAAAGCCTCCGACGAAGGCAAACATGCTCTCGCCCAGCGGTATCAGAAGGTGGGAAACACGCTCCGTAAGCGCGACCTACTCGGATTCCTTGCCAACCGCAATGTGCTGCCGAAGTACGGTTTCCCCGTCGACTCGGTTGAGCTACGGACGAACTTCGGCAGAGGCACCACTTCAGGTGCACTACTGGATCTCAGCAGGGATCTGTCACAGGCTATCTATGAGTACGCCCCAGAAGCGGAAATCGTTGCGGGCGGTCATCTCTGGACTTCACGGGGCATCTACCGTCTTCCTGGGCGGGAACTGCAGGAGTACCTGTACCAAGTCTGTAAGCGTTGCGGCGGGTTCCGCTATGGGATCGAATCAGCAGAACAGCAGTGCCAGCACTGCGGCGAAGTATCGCAAAGTGCCGCGCGGACGATCACGATTCCCGAATTCGGCTTCGTGGCGGCGCCGGACCCTGAGAAACCTGGCCCGCGACCGCCCCGCCGTTCCTGGAGCGGCGCTGTCCATGTCCTCGCGGAACCGCCGGAGGCGCGCACGTACACCGTCCAGATGAACGGCGGAACCGCCGCTGTATCTGCCGGTCCACGCGGGAGGCTCATCGCCCTCGCCGACGGTCCCAGCAAGATGGGGTTTTGGGTGTGCGACTGGTGCGGCCACGGGTCACCCAGGGTGCTGAATCCACAAAGGCCGCCCAAGCATAGTCACTTGCTGAAGAACCAGCCATGCAATGGGCCACAGCGCCTCCTCGATCTAGGGCATGTTTACGAAACCGACTTATTGTCGATCGACGGGAATGTCTTCGGATATCGCGCAACCCAATCCGCTTGGCAGTCAGTCATGTACGCGATCGTGGAAGCCGCCTCCGAGACCCTCGAAATTGCCCGCGAGGATATCGGGGGTTCGCTCACGCCCGCTGGCGCTGACCATTGGTCGATCACACTCTTTGACGCAGTGCCGGGTGGCGCAGGCCATGTCCTGCAGGTGGAACAGAATCTCAGCCAGGTTCTTGCCGCCGCTCTTCGTCGAGTGAGCGAATGCGAGTGCGGCCCTGAGACTTCCTGCTACGGCTGTCTGCGCAGTTACCAGAATCAAAGGGACCACGACAACTTGTCGCGAGGTGCCGCCGAGCAAGTCTTGCGCCGGCTGATCAATAACGGGGGCGAGATCGACATTCCTGTCCACGTCGAGAAGGTGGTAGTGATCCCTGAATGCCTGCCACGAGACTGGATCGGCTTGTACAAGGACGCTTTTGGCACTGAACGCGACTTGCTGGTGGCTCTTGCTGAGGCCGGAGCGCCTCGACCGGAACTAGGTTTCGAGAGTGCAGGCGGTGTGCCAATATCGGTTGCCTGGCCCGATCGTCTGATCGCGGCCGAGATCGGTCTGGAACCTGAGGATCGCGACGAACTTGGATCAGAGGGGTGGTCGGTACTGCCGACGGCGGATCTCTTGGCTTTGTTGGCCGGTGCCGTGAAAGCGAGTTGAGCCGCCTAGTTACTCGCCCAATTCGACGAGCGCGAGCAAGTCCTCCGCAGCCAGTTTGGCGTCAGGGTCGGCCGCGCCGGTACTGAAGGAAACGCCTTCGGCCTCCAGTACTTCCTTGGGTTTGCGGGTGTCGTTTGGATCCGTCCAGGCGAATCCCTCGGCGACGTGCCCATCCCAGGTGAGCACTCGGTAGGCGTTGACACACGTCGGACACTTGGATACGTGGTTCGCGACGGCCTGCGCGGATGTGCCCACGGCCTCGGCAAGATAGTAGTAGCCCGTCCACCTGCCCTGGGGAATCCTGGCCAGGATCTCATGGGTGAGGCTCCAGTCGAACCCTTGCTCCTGCTTGAACTGGTTTCGGTAGTCGGCCAGTACCTCTGGCGGTAGCGACGGCCGCTTCCACAGCTTGATGGCCTGATCGGCTAGCGCCTTGGCACGGGCGACGATGGCGTCCTCGTTCCACGTGTCCAGTGCGGCCAGGCTCTTGTTGAGTTGAAGATGGCTGTCTTTGAATCCACCTGCCATGTCGCGCTTTTCGAGGAATGGCCGGTCGGACAGTTCTGGGTTGTATCCGGTCAGCGTGAGATTGCCCAGAGTATGAAGCCATCGGCCCTGCACGTTCACCCAGTCGGGGCCGATCATGTCCTGCCATGACTGCGACAGCTTCTCGTTCTGAGGCATGACGTGCTCGATGGTGTAATCGCCGACGCTGATCGGCTCCTTATGGCTGTCATTTTCCATCTTGGCGAGGAAGTAGGGCGCACGCTGGAGGTGGTACAGATCTTCCTCGCATAGATACTTCCCGAACTCCTCGTCATCGGGGAATCGTTTGTAGGTGTCGAGAGTCAGGAATCGTCCGAATACGCTCTGGACGTAGTTCAGCGGATTCACCTGGAGGCCAAGTGATACGAACGTCTTGTTAAGCGAATTTGTCGGGATGCGGCAGATGGTCCGACGGAACAGGTAAGAGATGACGACGTCGAGGATGTGGGCGAACTCAGTGTCGGACACCTTGCCGCTGTCGTAGTCCTGATACACCCGCAGTAGGAACGGGTACGCCACCGTTGCTTTGAGTTGCTCGATCTCGATGAATCGGGTCGCCAGTTTCGGGTTCGTCTCCTGGCCCATTGCCATTGCCACGAAGTATTTCGCGCTTCGACTCAAGTCCATGACGACGGCCTCTTGGTTCACTCCCACCTCGGCCTGGGCAAAGCTGAAGTCCTTGAAAGCGTCGTAGATGTCTTCGAGCCGTGGGATCGCTCCCGTGCGCACGGTCAGGAAGTGACGCACGAACTCATCGAAGCGGCGTTCGTCGACGCCTCTGAAGGCCTGCTCCATCGGGAACCAATAACCCTCATAGAGTTTGGTCTGCTGGTTGGGCTCCAGGTCCATGAGGACGAAATTGCGAATAAGGTCCGCCTGCGACAATTTCTTGCCGGTGGAGTTCATCGCTTCGAAGACCAGCTGTGGATTGTCGACCCCACGCGCAAGATGTACGTCGACCACGACGAGCTTTGAGACGCCCTTGCAGACGGCGACAATGTCCGTTGCCGGATCCTTCAACTTCGAAACGAAAAATTGGAAGTTGGTGAGAACCCGCGATGCATTTCCGGCCGGCAGCGGATCATTGCGGACAACCGCCTTGAGCGCTTCCTTATCGGCCTTGGAGAGAATCAACTTGAAGAACTTGTCGCCGCTCTCGTACTCGTTGGTCAGCCAGAGGCCGCGAATCTTGCGCGGTGCGAAGCTGTCCACCGGCTCCTGCTCGGCGATCGGCAGGAGGTCGAGATGGGCTGCCAGTGCCGCGAGCAAAAGAGTCACCGTGGTTGTGCGCTGCTGGCCGTCGATGATGAGGGCGGGCTCGGCTTGCGCGATGTTTCCCTGATCCTTCTCGACATAGACGATCGAGCCGGTGAAGTGCGCGCCGATGACTTCGCTGCTTCCTGCGCGAACGATGTCTCTCCAAAGCTGATCGCACTCGGAATCGTCCCAGGAGTAGACACGTTGGTAGATCGGCACCACGAACTGGGTTGCCTTCTTCAACAAGTCCAGCAAGTTGGCGTCGACGGCTTTCACAACGAGTAATCCTGCCGGACGACCGAACAAGTTTGCCGCTAATCTCGCGACTGGCTTGCGCGCGTTGCGCCTGCGGCTGTCCAGACAGTCGGTCGTACCCTGGCCAGTAGGCAACCAGTCCGCAGCAGATTTAGCGGCAGCTTTCGTTGGCCAACGCAACCAACGTTCTGAACAGGCTGTTTGTCGAACAGCCAAAGCAGCTTGACGGTACAAACGCCCAGATGGCTCACAGGCCAACTCGTCCGCCCTAACCCCCTGACCTGCAAGTTCAGCTTGTTTGGGCGGCCGCCGCAGCGCGTCCGCAGCAGTTCCGAGCACCGAGTCAATCGCGTCCCGCGTTCGGTCATCGGAGTGCGGCCAAAGCTGGCTGTAGGTATCGAGCGTCTCGACGGCGGCAAGTGCGTGACCTCTAGTCTCGGTGCCGTGTGAACCGCCCCGGTGAGTCCGGAGACTTCGTGATTTGAGGACTCAGCCGGCGGCTGGTCTCCGGTGTTGAGCGTAGTAGGCGGCCTCAAGGTCGACGGGTGGAATGTCGCCGCGGTACTCGCAGAGTCCGCGGTGGTTGAACCAGTCCACCCATTCCGCCGTGGCCAGCTCGACCTCCTCGACGGTGCGCCAGGGCTTTCGCGGTTTGATCAGCTCGGTCTTGTACAGGCCGTTGATCGTCTCGGCCAGGGCGTTGTCGTAGGAGCTGCCGACCGCGCCGACTGACGGCTGGATGCCCGCTTCGGTGAGCCGCTCAGTGAACCGAATCGAGGTGTACTGCGACCCTCTATCCGTATGATGCACAACATCTTTGAGATCGAAGATCCCTTCTCGTTGCCGGGTCCAGATGGCCTGTTCGATGGAGTCGAGCACCGTCGCGGTGGTCATCGTCGCCGCGACCCGCCAGCCCAGGATCTGCCGGGCGTAGGCGTCGGTGACAAACGCTACGTAGGCAACGCCCGACCAGGTCGACACATACGTCAGGTCGGCCACCCACAGTCGGTTGGGTGCTGGCGGGGCGAAGCGGCGGCCCACGAGGTCAGCTGGACGGGCCGCCGTCGGGTCGGCGATCGTGGTGCGCCGAGCCTTGCCGCGCACCGCCCCGGTCAGGCCCAGCTCGGCCATCAGCCGCTCGACAGTGCAGCGGGCCACCGCGACGCCCGTGCGGTTGAGCGCCAGCCACACTTTGCGCGCGCCGTAAATCCGGTAGTTCTCGGCGTGGATCTGCCGGATGTGCTGCTTGAGTTCCTCATCACGGACGTCGCAGCGGCTGGGCTCACGGTTGACCTGGTCGTAGTAGGTCGAGGGGGCGATCTGGACGCCGAGTTCGATGAGTACAGCGCAGATCGACTGGACACCCCACCGCAAACCATCAGGGCCCTCACGGCGGCCCTGATGATCGGCGATGAACCGGCAGACTAGTGGTGTGGCCGGTCCAGCTCGGCGATGCTCCTATGTCAAGCCGCGGTCGCCGGCTGGTCCGACTCCGCGGATTCAGCTCGGGCCGTAGAGCGCTTTTCGTCGGTGCGCAGTGCGCTGAACACGGCATCCGAGAGTCGGCGACGCAGCAGCCGGACCGCTTCGGTGCGGGCCCTTGCCTGAGGCGGCGAGTTTGTCCAGATAAGCCCGGCCCGGCCCATATCCACGTGACTGGGTGACAGCGATCATGTGCAGCGCGTAGTTGATGGTTCGGTTGCCACCGCGGTTGAGTCGCACTTTTCCGTTGCTGGTGCCCGACCAGACGGGGATCGGAGCGGTACCCGTGAAGCGAGCGTAGGCATCTTTGTTTCGGAACCGGTGCGCACCTGCCGTCTCGCCCAAGATCATGGCCGCACTGAGGATTCCGCAGCCAGGGATAGCCAGCAGAGTAGGCGCCAGTCGGCGCACCAGTGGGCGCAACTCCGCCTCCAAAGCGTTGATCTGTTCGGTCAGCTGGCGAGCTCGATCGACGAGTTCTCAGGCCAGCCGGGCGACCACACCGCGATTGCCCTCCAGGGCAGTAGCCAGCTTGGTGAGCACGCAGTAGCGTCGCAGACCGCGGCTGGGTATCTGCAGTGTCGGGTCCAGTTCGTGAAAATGCCAACGCAATCGGTTGTGGACACGAGTGCGCTCGGCGACCAGATCGCGGCGATGATCCACGATCAGTTTGACCTCGCGTGTCGGTCCATCCAATGCTGCTACCGGTAGATCAGGATGCCGCAACGCGGCCACCGCGACGGCCTGGGCGTCGATGGGATCAGACTTGCCGGGCTGTCGGCCACCACGGCGGGCACCGGCCATCAGCCGCGTCGGAACTCTCACCACCCGGTGCCCGGCATACAGCAGGTCACGCTTTAGGCGGCGGGTCAGACGCCGGCAGTCCTCCAACGCGAAGGTCACGTCCGGCCACTGCATGGCCCATTGGACCAACAACAGAATCGCCTTCGCTGATCGCGGCCACCGTCTTCTCATCAAGGCGACGTCCGACGTCATCGACCACGACCACGGTGGGTGCGTTTGTGCGAATCCGCGCCAATCACGACCATGCAGAACTCCCTTGTTCCCGACAGCAGGCGGTTCTGCACCGAGCAGCACGGGCACGCATCAATCGAGCGCAGGCAGGCTCCTATCAAGCCACGTCGCTGCTCAGAGCAGGCCCGGCGGGGCCGCACATCGCCGGAAAGGCCACCAGCCAAAACTGGGGCAGCGAAGAAACGAGCGAACCCCACCGGACCTCATCAGGATGACATTGACGCAAAGAAAGCGAGGCCGACTTCAGAATTGCGTTGGCGCGCTTGAGTTCTGCGTTCTCCCGCTTCAACCGTTTGAGTTCAGCGGACTCTTCGCTCGATACGCCGGGACGCGACCCAGCGTCGATCTCTGCCCGGCGAACCCACTTGCGCACTGTCTCAGTGGTGCCGATCCCGAGCAGCTCCGAGACCGCGCGCATGGCCGCCCACTCGGTCTCATGCTGTTCGCGGACCTCGACGACTATCCGCACCGCCCGCTCACGCAGCTCCGGCGGGTACCTCCTCGACGAATTCGCTGGCATGATTCCATCCTTTCCAAGAAGTGGAGTCTCCGGACATGCCGGGGCGGTTCAGTTCTGCGGCCACCGCAGTTGGAGACGGCTGGACGACGGAACGCCCTCGCTCTCGAGCGCGACGATCTCGCCATCGAGAACTACGCGCACCGCCGCAAGATGGCGCGGAGACCAGTCGCCCCAGCCCCCCGCGCGTGGCGAGACCGTTGGCACGACCGAGTGGTTCCGCTAGGCAGAAGGACTCATCTCGGCGCGACTAAAAAGAAGGTCCGCCTGTGAAGGCAACGCTCGCTGGTGCGGGCATCATCACAAGCATGACTTCAACGCCTCAGCTAGACATGATTCCGACGTCCGTCATCAGCCGAGTCCTCCAATTCACTGGTGAGCGCGAACGACCAGGCACAGCGTTCGTGATTGGAACCGGTGCTGATCAGCGCCTCATCACAGCCAGACATCTGTGTAACGACGAACATGAAGAGGTCGTCTATCTACGCCACCCGTGGACCAACAAGGGTTTCGCTTACCAAACCACGCTCATCCGAGTGGGCAGAGACGTTGCATCGAAAGCCGATTTTGCGGTGTTCCGAATGCAGAACCCCATCCATGTTGGCGACGACATTCCTTTGGTCACCGGGGGCATGTTTATCCCGCAGACGGCCTTCGTCATCGGATACCCCCACGGGTGGGGTACGCAGGGGAAAGGGGATCTCCAGACGCTGCCGTTGGTGAAGAGTTGCGTCATCGCAGGGAGGGCAACAATCGAAGATATAGACCTCTTCTACGTCGATACGATCGTCAATCGTGGGTTCTCGGGTGGGCCACTAATGTTCATCGATAAGAGAACAGGTGAGGCGAAGTTCGCGGGAGTCGTCGTGAAGAACATGACTACGCCAATACGTGAACCAACGTCAAACGAGCCCAACCCCCCTGAAGCGCCAGCGGGCATCGGGGTCGTCATCGCCGAGTTGACTTTTCGAGCCGCATTGCAGACCGGAACAGGATGAGATTCCAAGCCAGGCCACCCCACCGATAATTATCGGACCAGCCCCGGCCACCAAGCGACCCCGTGCCCGTCATGAATTTTTTTACACAGGGGTGAAGTTCTCAGCCAGCAAACAGATTGCAGCGGGCGTGGTGGGTACGATGTTGTACACCGGGGAAGCGACCCACGCGACCCTTAAGACTGAGGATGAATATGGCCGACGAGACAAGTGGGCAGGTAGGACAACGAGTAGAGACCACGCAGTATCAACAGCCAGTCGAAACCACACAGTATCAAGTTGATCCCGATGGTCAGCGGGGTTATACCCCCGCGGTAAGTCCAATCCAGCCCAAAGTCACGACCACAACGCTTGAGCCGGGGCCAGGGCTGACAGATCCGCCGTCCAGCGCCCCTACTGCTCCGCCAAGCACATCCGGGACCCCCGCCACGGAGCCAGCGACACAAGGCGAGTAGCTCCCGCCGCGTAAGCGCGACTTAGACCTAGCAATTTAGCGAGGGCGAATTGCCGACATCTCTACTCGCGTTGATAATCTTCATTTGCTTTGTCACGCCGGGTGTGGTTTTCGAATTACTTCGCGAGCGGCGTCGGCCACCACGGACATACAGCACATTCCGGGAAACTGGTGTAATAATCGCGGCGAGCGTACTATTTTCGCTGCCAGCGATTGTAATTCTATTTCTGATCCACGGATTTGAGCCACGACCCTTTCCCGACCTGCAAAAGTTGGCAGAGAGTCCCGGGAAGTATGCTCCCGATCATCTTGGCAGCGTTGTAGGACTCATCGTGGCGTTCGTGGCGGTGGCGGTGGGGATAGCGGCGATCTGGGACTTGATACTCCAGCTGTTCCGTCGCCGCGCCCCAGTCACTCCCTTCCCGGTTTGGTATGAAATTCTCATCGGAGAAGCGAGGGACAAAGTTGGCGAAGCGGTCGGTGTCCTCCTCGAGCTAAAAGAGGGCGGGCGCGTCATGGGTGCAGTGAAGACACACGGTTTTAACAAGGACTCTGAGCTGGACTGGATCGTGCTTGAGCACAATTCGCTATGCCCGTTGAAAATTGGTAGCCCAAACGGTGAATTAAAGGAGCCTGGAAAGGGCTGGACTTATCTCGCAGTATCGGCGGACGAAATCCGCGTAGCAAAGATTGCTTACTTGGCGACGAATACCTAGAAGCGCGCTTGATAGGCCCGTTGAGCTACGTCCGTCGTTCAGGTGTGGCCGCCACGTCGGGCTTGCAGCGCTCGTCGAGCAGCAGCTAGCTCATTCGCTTCGAATAGGTCGTTTGCGTATTGGATTGCCGCATCAATGAGTTCGACGGTCGCCGCGGGCGGATGCTCGTCCGGCAATCGTAAATAGATCGATTGGCTTCGGCCATCGGATTGCCCACCCCCGATCGTGATGCCGGCTTCGCCCACTTTCGCCCTGAAGTGGTCCTCCCAAAACGGAGGTGCGGCCGGCGTGAAAGTCACCGCCGTCTGAGGCTGACCGGTGCTGTCAGACGGGGTTCGTTCGGTGATATTTCCGACCCGTTGGATACGACTCCAACGCGCCACCCGTATCGGCTCAAGAACTTCCAGATACTCCTCATCCGATTCGAGCGGCGGTAAATCGCGGGCGAATTGACCGCCAAGTCGGCGTGCCTCCACGGGGGTGAGTCGTCGGATCTGCTGGCTCGGCTGGAACCGGTCGGCCTCACGGATAGGGATCGCCTCGGCGGTGAATATCGGTTCGATCTGTCCGCCCAAGTGCTGGCGCCATCGTCGGCCACCCGCATCCGTGTACTCGACGGCGAACTTGATATCGCGCCAGTTGGCTGTGTGAACAGTCACCAACGTGAACCAAGCCTCATGTTCGGTGTTGCTTCGATACGGCGTGAGCAACTCGCCAGAGGGTAGGAATTCATGGAGTCTGTTCCCCGCCTCGACCAGTTCTGGTGTGCGCCGTTCAAAGCCTGCGGCCGAGTTGTCTGGCGAATCGACGTAGGGCACGGTGACATCGAAGAACAAGTCTTTGCTTCGGTTTTCGACTCTAAACGTTGCGAGCGACTCAAGGCCGCCAGGCATCTCTACTTTGAAGATCACCAGTAGCCTTGCCTGCGCCATGTCATTGTTTTCGCGGATGCGCGCGGCTTCTTGTCGATCTGCTCGAGCTTGTGCGCTTGCGACCGAGATGCTGAACGCCGCGATGAGAAACGCTGCGCCAGTGGCCAATCCGCCAGCCCAGGCGCCCCAGGCGGCAAACCAGTTCGCAGTTATGTCCCTCGGGGAGAGCCGCGCCTTTGAGAGCGTCAGTGTTACGAACAAGTACAGGAACAACAAAGCCGCTAGGCATGTGCCCCATAGCACCAGTTGAAACTGTCGTTCCTCAGGAAGCTTGCTGTTCTTCGAATCATCAGCCATCGATCAACGATGGTCGCACCTAGGCCACGGTCGCCGCCGCCGAACTACCGATAAAGCCCCGACGCAACGACGGCCGTCGTGATCAAGTCCGCACGTCGCAACTGGAGCGCCCGCCCGCTGACGGGGTGGACCGATGGATCGGCCCGCCACAGGGGAGCGGCAGGGGCGGGCCGAGCACCGTAGGACGCGGGTCAGCGCTGATCGGTTCCAGTCGATTGCGTCATCTGTTCGAAAGGCGAATCTGCGTAGGGGTCAGCTGATCGGTGAGGTCGCGCCAGGTGGTCGCGTTGTCGTCATGGGCGGTGTCCGTCATGGCTAACCCTTTCGTATCGCGATCCGGTAGCCAAGCCCTTCAGATCAGTTGAGCACGTATTGGGCATGGCACCTGTTCAGATTCCTAAAAACACCCTTTGAACTGCGGTAATACTGGTGCGCGATACTGGGATTGAATCAGACGAAGTCTCGCCCAACGACCGGAGGCCGCTCGGCAGCGGGGTACCGCCGCGATAGGGCCCGACCATGCTGGACTATGCGGCGGGAGCGGTCGCGGCGCCAGCCCGCTCACATCACGTCCAGAGCGGCCGCGGCGACGTCGAGCGCACCTGCGATGCCGGCGGGCATCGAACGACACCGCGGCGGCGACCAGCCGAGCGTCCACCCCACGCAGGTCGGCGAGCGCGCACAAATGCCGCGGTGAGCATAGTGCCGACCGTGGCTCGGGCGGGTATGAAAGCGCGGTCCGTACCGCCATTCATACCGCCATTAGGGTCGATTGACCGCGACTTTCCGTAGATGTCCGCGGCTGTGTCTGTGTGCGGTAATCCGCTGTGCCGCAAGGGATATAGCACACATTCGCGGACGCCTGCGTATACCGCCGTTAAGCCTGGGGGTCAAGTGGTCGCAGGTTCAAATCCTGTCAGCCCGACAACAGGTCAGAGGGTATTTCACCTCTGGCAAATAGCCTTGGAAAAGGCTTTGACCCCAATTCTTACCCCAATTGGCCGGTAAGATCAGTCCATGGCAAAGCGGGCAGCAAATGGTCGCGGAGCAATTCGGCACCGTCCAGACGGACGGTGGGAAGCCCGGCTCAGTTACGTCGATTCCGCTACCGGCCAACGCAAGCGCGTCAGCGTGCTCAGGGCAATGATGACAATCGTCTTATCACCCGTGAAAATTCTCTTGCGGCATAAGGCAGCGTCGAGCACAAGAAGCCCTCGATCAGCACGCCGTTTTCGAGGAGGAGTTTTCGGTGGTGAGGTTCTGCTGTCGGTCGCGTTGCTGACCGCCGGTTGGGACCTGCCTATCGCGGTTGCCGATGAAGGCACACCAGTGGTGGTTGACTGCGGTCAGCCGCAAGTCAGGCCGGAACACATTATTTTGACCTGCGCTGACAACACCTGGGCAATCGACAACCTCGTCTGGCGCAGCTGGGGAGCTGATGGCGCAACCGGCAGCGGCATCGAATTTAAGGTCACCTGCGTTCCGAACTGTGCGCAAGGCTCGCCGACCTACTCTCCGGTGACGGTTACGCTCACCGGCGCTACCCCTCCCGACTTCCGCTACACCACCGCGGTAATCGCCGACCAAAACACAGGCAGGTCGGATACCTGGCCAATGAGGTAGATGGGAGGCGGCAGTCATGGGTTAGCCCCGTCCGGCCTCTGCCAAGGTGATTGATTCGATTCCAAGTATTAGATGTCGGCTAGGCGAACCGGTCCCAACGAAACCGCTTACACAGACGGCCGACGCGGATACATTGATGGCCTCGGGTATGGGGAACGATTTCCGCACGACAACACCGGAGTTGAGTTATGTCGCGTGTCGCTAGCTACGCACGGATGAAGCAGTCCGCGCGGACGGGTCGCAGAAGTTGCCTTGTTACGACGTCAACGCTGGCGTGCGCTGGCCTAGGCGTATTGCTCTGGGGCACTGTTGGGTTCGCGCCCAATGCCGCCGCCGCGCCGCCTGGCACCACATGCGGAACGGTTACTGATGTACCCGGCCGTACACAACCAGTGGTTGTGCTCAAAGGTGATGTCGACTGCTCGACAGCAATACGCATCGCAAACCGCTACTTCCACGATCCGTCCGTGCCGAAGAGCGACGGGTCGAGTGCCGAAGCGACGGTCGAAGGGTGGCAATGCTTGATTCCTATACTTCCGGGCCGCACACATGCTGACTCGTATGGGGAATGCGACCTAGCCGGGAGCGGGTTCAGGATGGGTAACTGACGGGTCTATCGCAGTGATGACCGGCTACTTGGCAATCGCGAAGCGCCCCATAATCGTTGGGCTTTCCGCTTGCTTTGCATCCATCTGGGTCGCGATGGCGAGGTGCGCTTGCGCAGCGTCGGCTAAAAAGACGAGACGTTGTCAATGCTGACAAGCATGCCGTGGCCGGAGGCGGCGAGCCGCAAAACGACTTGGTGCTTCGGAGGCTGGCCGACGTCTCCGTCGTCGCGATCTTGCTGTTATTCGCAGTTGTCGGGCTGCTTTGGCGGCCATGGCAGCACCCGGAGTCCAACACCACGATCACCTCATCGAGCAACGCACCGACCACCTCCACCCCCGCCGGGACCACGACGGCAGCACTATCCTTTACTGCCCCGCCGCCAGTGACGGTGACAGCGTCAGCACCGGCGCACGATCCCGCCCGTGAGAAGAGTTTTCTGGCCGGGCTGGATGCGGCGGCGGCGCTATCGGGGCCGAAGCACGTCTCCTACGCCACGATTCCTGGTAGTCACGGTGCGTACATGGGCGACCCTTCCGCGTGGATGCCCGGTGGCTCAGTGCTCAAGTACGTCTACCAGGCGTGCGCTGTGTTGGCTCGGTATCCACATCATTACGAGCAGGCCACCGATCCCTTCTACGAGGAGGTGGGGATGCCCATGGACGTCGACGCAAAGACGCAGCAAGAGAGAGTGACCTACATGCAGATCGTCGGGTTCGACCTGTGCTAATCCCAGACACGCCCTCCCAAATCGGAAGGGGCGGCGCCGATTACCATCGATCTATCGGCGGGGGTTGATCTCATTCTGGCGTCGATCGTGACAGCTACATACGAGCCGAGCCGACTAACCCGTTGGGGACGGGCAAATCTGCTGATTTTCGTGCGAGTGATAGATACCACCTGTTACTTTGCTGACAATCACGTCGGGTGTGATCGAGAAGCTAGACACGGCAAACGTTTCTGCTCGAAACAGCAGTTTCTTGGGGGAAGCCATTAGATGGCTGGGTGCGGAGCGCGACGGGGTGCGCCTCCGCTAAAAGCCTTGCCGTATCGACTCCATGGTGCAGACAGGTGACGCAAGGCCCGTTACTGACCGTGACCAAACCCAAAAAGACGGCCATGAGGAAAACGCTGATCGCTACGGCGGCAGGAGAAATGCCCTCTCCCCGAGGGAAAAGGTACTGAAAAATGAAAGCAAAAAACACTCGTGGCATCGCTATTGCTGCGCTGGCTGCAGCCCCGGCCGGCGTTGTCGCGCCAGCGAATGCGGCACAGCATGGTGATGACCGTTCCGGTCCAGCATCCAATCACGGGCGAACCCCTTGCCTGGACGTGTGGAGGCACTGGCCGTTGCAGCTGGTGCGCAAGCCCACCCGACGCCCGTGTCGAACTGCGTTAGGGCACCGCACTTGGTGCTGAACTACTGAAACAACATAACTAGGAGGAAAACGAGTGAAGAAGATAGCAACAATCATCGGCGCTGGCGCGGCGGCTCTCGCAATCGCTACGGCAGCCCCAGCCACTGCAGCCCAGGGCGGCTTTGACCACAATGGCAATCCACACGCTTGGATCAAAGTTGGCTACCAGGAAATGAATATTCATCCCAATCATACTGGTGGGTATGACCAGAACTACCACGGAGGTTGCCCTGGCGTTTCAGATAGGCACCAATGCGACCAGTTGACACAGGGTATTACGCGTGAGTGGTTAGCTGCCCCAGGTCGCAAAGTCGGTGGGTATTGGGCAGAGTATTACCCCAATACCGGCGCGTTGCGCTCGGGAACGTGGTGATGAGGGCCGCACTAATGGGAGCGGTAGCTGCTTCGGCAGCCGCCCTCTCCCTGCTTACCTTCACACCGCACGCAGCGGCCCAGCCAGCCGGGTGCTCCGACCCCAACCAGACAACGGCCTATGTCGACACGTCGTGGAGTTCGCACAACGACGGTGTCTGGGTGGCGTGTGTGCCTTACACGGACGTCAATCACGAATGCTTTGCCTCATTTGCGAAGGCGAAGAAGCTCTACCGACGTGGGGAAGGCCCAGCCCCGGAGTGCCGCAGCATCTACAACCCACCGAGGTCTTGATGAAGATTGCTGTCGCGGCATTGGCCGCAGGAATCGTTCTGGCCGGGAGCCCACCAGCAGCCCACGCCGAACCGCAATGCACTGAGGACTGCGGCGAAAGCCAACCGCAGTACCTCATGAATGAGTTGCGTCGCGGCGGCATCCAGCCCGACAGTGTTCGCCAAGCTGTCGCCACAGCCAAAGCCATCTGCGCTCACGCGAATGCGGGAGCGACACGCGAACAACTCAGAACAATCGCAGGCGACGGGTCTCCCGCGCAGACCGATGTCGTCATCAACGCCGCCATTAAGATCTACTGCCCAGGAGCGAAAGCTTGAGACACGCACTTGCGGGCATCGCCGCCGGGCTGGGTTTGGCACCGCCTGCCCACGCCGACCAGACACCGACATTGGGCGTCGCCCACCCGTCAGGCTCGCCCTACGCGGACGGGCTGGGCACAGTATGCCCAACGGTGTTCTCACTAGGAGCAACCGCAATGAGCACAATCCGCAAAATCAACTGGGATTCCTGGGGCGGACCCCACGCGACCGGCCACGGCATGCGTCAGGCGGCGGCTATGCCAGCCCCCGAAACAAGGAATCTGGTGGCGAAGGATCTCGGCACGACGCGGATGTCGCGGTCGTCGATGAGCACGGTGACTTTGGTGCCGGTGCGGCGCTTGCCCAGGCCAATGTGGTGCAGGCGGCTGTTGTAGCGGATGGTGATGGCGCCGGCGGCGTCGATGGTGTCGGTGCGTATGCGGCAGTGGGCGGGGATCACGTAGCCGGTTGGGGTGGCTTTGGGGCGGTGAGTGTAGGCCTGGGTCGGAGTGCGTCTGTGGAGTGCACGGTGTGGTCGGTGCTGGTTGTAGTAGACGCGGAATTGGTCGCAAAGGTGTTGGAGTTCAGCGATTGTGGCCGCGGGATGTGCAGTTAGGCATTTCTTTTGAGTTTGGTGGAAGCGCTCGATGCTCCTATGTTTGTCAAGCGGCGGTTTGGTGGGGTTCAGCTGCTGGCGTTGAGGTTGCCTGTGGGCGTGGGAGATTGGCGTAGATTTCGCGGGCGATGTAGCGCTTGAGGCAGCGGATGATCTCGCGTTTGGTGAGTCCTTCGTTGGTGCGGCGTTCTACGTAGGCGCGGGTGGGTTCGTGGTGTCGCAGTCGCACGATCGTAACGATGTAGAGGGCACTGTTGGCCTGTCGGTCGCCGCTGCGCGATAGCCGGTGTCGGCCGGTCGTGCGGCCGCTGCTGGCGGGCTGTGGTGCCACGCCGCAGAGTTTGGCGAAAGCGGCTTCGTCGTGGATGCGTTCTGGATTGTCTCCGGTGGTGACGAGGAACTGGCCGGCCAGCTCGACACCGACGCCGAAGAGCTCAACGAGATCAGGTGCGGCGGCGCGAACGACGACCTCAATTTGTTTGTTGAGTGCTTTGATTTCGCCGTCAAGAGCCTTCCACCTGCGGGCCAGGTCGCGAAGGGCGGTCTTGATGCTGGCCATCAGCAGGCGCTCGGGGTGAGCACACAGGTGAGCGAAGTCGGTGGTTTCGGGCCGAAGACCGAGGCAACGATTGATCAGGGTTCGCTTGGTCAGCGTGACGAGCTCGTCGCGCAGCGGCGATGGGGCGCCGATCATGATCCCGAACAAGGTGTTGAAAGTTTGGGTTCGGGCCTTGACTGCGCTGCTGCGGGTGACACGTAAAGTGCGGATCACTTCGACCATGCCGCACTTGGACTTTGGTGTCGCGGTCGAGGTTTGGCCGAGTACGGCACGGGCGATCTGCTCGGCGTCGAGACGGTCAGACTTGCCGTCCATTCGTCGAGCGATGCGGTTAGGTCGGTTTACCTCGATGACTCGTTCGCCGGCGGTCGTCAGGGCGCGAGTCAGCGTTGCACCGAATGATCCGGTGCTTTCGACGCCGATCGCCTCAAGTGCTCCGTGCGTGCGCATCCAAGACAGCAGCGCGTGGTAGCCAGCGTCGGTCGCAGGGAACTCCTGATGACCGAGCAACCGACCGTGCTGGTCGATGACCGCGGCGTAGTGAGTGTGCTTATGCGTGTCAACGCCACCGATGACAGTCTCGACTTCTGTTGCGATCATGGAATTCGCTCCTCCGTTAGGGCCAATCTGACGGTTGGGCGAACCGGCCGGACGGAGCGACAGGTCTGTGACGGGGCTTCTAGTCCAAGCTCCTATCAGGTCAGATCCGTCTGGCCGGTGCGCACCGCGACGCTGCACCGGCGTCGACCGACAAATCGAACGCAGGACACCTTGGTCACACCTTGGCCGGGGTCAGGCCGACCGGTGCAGCGTCGTCGATAAGTCTTCACAGACTTTTCCGCAGGTCTGTGGATGGTAGGGCCGGCTGGTCAGGTAGGTGATGCCCAGTGTGCCTAGGGTGATTTCCAGGGCGGTACAGCCGCCGCGTCGGGGTGCTCCGGTGAAGATGGCGCCGTTGTCGGTGAGCACCGAGGCGGGTGGGCCCCAGGTGGTGAAGGCGGTGGTGAAGGTTGCGGTCACGTCGGGGCCACTGATGTTGCGGCGGCCAGGCTGGCGATGGCCAGACGGGAGTGGTCATCGATGATGTTGAGGATTTCCACGCCGCCGCCGTGGGCGAGGTGCCAATCGGTGACGTCGGCTTGCCAGCATTGGTTGGGCAGGTCGGCGCAGAAGCGCTTCCAGGAGGAGCGGGGCCGTTTGTGCGGTTGGGGTGTGACGAAGCCACGACGCTTTAAGATTCGCCAGATGGTGGAGACGGCAGGCACATTCGTGATAGTGGGGTTGGTGGCGAGATGGGCGGCGATGGTGTCGGCGCCGGCATCTAGACCGCGTTTGGTCAGGGTCTTGCGTAGCCGTACGATGCGCTCTTCGACCTCTACGGTGACGGCTTGAGGGCTGTGGTGCGGACGCCGTGAACGCGGGAGGTAGGCCGCGTCGCCGTCGGCCTCGTAGCGTTTGCACAGTTGTTGGATCCACTGCCGGGAGACGCCGTAGTCGCGAGCGACTTCGGTTTTGCTGCGTCCTTCCAGTACCACAGCGGTGATGACGAGCTGCGCGTTCGACATGGCTGACCTCCCCAGCTTGCAGAGGTGTCAACTATGTCGCGAGACAGCTGCCAACTATGTCCTGGAATCAAACACTGTCAGCCCGACCGTTGGTCAACGCACGTTAGATCGTTTTGCCACCAGCCGCTGTGATCAGCAGCCGACCGGGCCGCCGCCCGCTGGGCAGGTGGGTATGTTGATAATCGGTAGGCAGCTCACGGACGTCGTCGAGACGGCGAACGCGAGCAGCAGCACAAACAGGACCTTCTTCCCCCTCGTCATGACTGAAAAGCGTATGCCCGCCCGGGGTTTCCGGCGGTGGTTTCCGCACCAGCTGCAGAAATCCCCGAGCAGCTGGGAGGCGCGCAGCTACTTTTGCTCGCCCTCGGATTACTACTCGTCGCCGTGCTCGTCTACCCCGTCGACTTTCCACACCGCGAGATGCTGCGGCGGCAACGACGTCGAATAACTTGAGTGATGGAAACGGCGGCGCTACTCACACCCGAGCGCAGATCGGAGTGCATGAGAGCGAGGGTCGACCTGTTCTGGCGAACGACCTGCGGATGTGAATGTCGTGCGGGATGATCTTCGCAAGGCTGGGTCACTGGTATCTGATGCTCGTGTCCATCACGCTAAAGACAGCTGTGGCCAATTCGTTGCTTTTCGAGGAGCGCCAAGTTATGTCGTCGAATTCGGGGAATTCTTCAGATCCGGCTGACCTGCCAACCGGTGGCTCGCCGGCACCGCAAGGCGTGGTGGGCCGAAGTATTGGCTGGGTTTTGTCGCATGGGATCTGGGCGGGGATCGGAGCGATCGCAACTATTTTGGCGCTCGTCGTTGCAATCATGCAGTTGACGAAGCCGGACGGACCGCCCGCCGAGACCAAAGTGAGCGACTGCAGCGCGAACGGGGCTGGCAGTGCAAATGTGAGAGTTGACTGCTCGCACACCGTAAATCAGGGCGCGCCCAATCCCCTGAGTAATGACCCTCGCGCGCAGATCGTCCAACTCACCGGCTCCTGGTCCACGAAAGGGTTCGTGACTGCGATTGTCGATCGCGACACCAGCATCGTGGGTCTGTATCTGCAGTCAGGCATGAAGGCGACGACCCTGCAGGACGGCGCAAGTGCCATCCTGTACGGATTTCAAGGCGTCGCCTCCCAGAACGGCGATCCTGTTGCCTTAGTCAAGACCTTTCAGGCGGCCGGATTCAAGATCGATGATGAACTGCACGACGGCTATCTCATGCATAAGCTTGTCGACCTCTTTCCGTTGCCATTCCACACGGACCTGACGCCCAAGGGCTACACGGGTGGATACCAGGACGGAGTATTCGTTGGCTCGTTGCTGTTCTGGATCGTCCAGCGGGCTGCAGGGTGGGGTCCCACCGACCAGGACATTCAGGTAATCAATTACCTGATCAGCCAAGGTGCCGATTGCAAAGTTCCGCTGTCCTTCCTTAACTACAACGCCAGCCCGAACAGCAACACGCTGGGCGGCACGTCTCCATACGAGAAGTTGCTTCCGATGATGCAGAACTGCGCCAGGTGACCAGGTGGGTCTTCCGGACCCGTGGTACCGAAGAGCAAACTGAGGCAGAAATCCCAGCAGCGGGCGGGCAACCCTCGCCCGCGACGGCCGCTCGACGCGATGAGAGCATGGGCCGGATGACCATCCACACCTGCATGGGCTGCGGCCTGAAAACCCGCTACTCCTATGGGCGCAACTGCACGCGTTGCGGCCTAGAGACCCGCCGCTCGTACTACGGAGATCGGCCCGATCGGTATCAGCAGGTCGCGGTAGCATTCGCGGCGCCCGCGAGGATCGTCAGCCTCAGCGAGAAGCATCCGACGGCCGCGTTGGCGTTGATCGTGCCGGGCGCGCTCATCGCCATGGCAGCAGTCGCCGCCTACCCATTGGTGTTCGTGCCATTGCTGTTTTTGCTCACCGTGTCTTTGGTGGCGTCCATCCGCTTCGCGGATTCCCAGACTTCCTCGAAGTGATTCGACACACCGCCGGCCTACGGCTGAAAGGCCGGAAGAACGTTGCCGGAATCGCGGATCTCCCAGATGCTGGCTTTGCTGATGCCGTCGAAGTTGATCTTGTCCAACGTCGCTCGCGAATACGTGAGGTCGATGGCGACCTGCGTCGAGGTGTTGCCGTACGGGTCGGTCATCGGGAACGTGCCCTGCACGTTCACCGCGGCCGCGTCGGGGTAGGTCGCTCTTGCGTATTTGAGAATGCCGATGGTGTCCAACCGGGCACCGTCCCTGATCAGCTGCTCGGTGTAGTTGTCCCGAATCGCGAATCGGGCGTCCACCACGTCACCGTTCGGGCCAGGAGCGGTGGTGAAGGTGACTCCGTCGGGCTTCTTGGGACCGGCAGGAGCAGCCTCGGTCGATGTCGGCGCTGCCGCCGTGGCCGAACTGCTCGATGCAGTCGATTGGCCGTTCTTCGTGGGGTCGAAGATCCAGCTTTTGCCGACGACGACGAGGAGAACAAGGACGCACAGCGACGCCACGGCCAGGACCGCCTTTGCGGAGAGGCCTTTTTTCGGCGGCTCGGTGGAGAACGCCCACTCACTGGTCCAGCTGGTGCCATCGAAGTACCGCTGCAGCCCGTGGCCTACCCCGGCGGGATCGGGGTACCAGCCCGGCGCTGATTTGGGCGGGAGCGGCGCCTGTTCAGATGGCATCTGCCCATTTTCGTCGCGACGGAGACATCCCGGCCACTTTGTCCCGGTGACCGCTCGAAACGGATCCCGGTCCGTGGCCCGTCATGTGCAACCGTTCAATCCTCGCGCTCCGAATGCTTGGCCATCGCCACCTCCTTCGTCGCCGGAGGACTACCCGCAGCGGCACGGTCTGAAGGCCCCGAGGACAGCAGCCGGACTGCGAAAAGCCGTACCGCCAAGCCTAATGCGTCCGGCGACGTGAACTCGAGATGGCCCTGGCGTGACGGTTCGGCGTTCGCCGCGTTGGTGCGGCCGGTGCGGGCTATGAATCTAGGAGTGAGCAACCACCATGTGAACCTGACCCCGCAGGAAAGCTCGTTGATCGGTGAGAGTCATCCCGAGGCCCTGACGCGCATGGACGAGAAGTCGCTGAAGAACCTGCAGAGCCGGCTTCGGCAAGCGCGGGAGAAGAATTCCAGCCTGTTGCGGCGTCAGGGCGCGGCGCGGGTGACGGCCGAAGGTGCCCGCGGCTCCGCCCAGCCTGCCAACGAAAAGCGCGGCGAAAAGGTGGAGATCTTCGACGAGGCGCTGGCCCGAATAAGCGAGCGCCTTGGTGCCCCCGGTAGCAGCGAGTAGCAGCGAGGACCCCGACGACTTGACTCTCACGGCGCCTTTCGGAGATCACCGAGCGAGTTTCGAAGCCCGCCGTCCATCCGGATCTGCACGGCGGCCACCGCCACCATGATCGCGGCGGTCACCAGGTGCACCACCGCGTCGGTGACGTTGTTGGGGAAGGTGAACACGAACGCGACCTGATGCGAGAAGAAGGCCCAAATGCCCGGCAGCGCGCCGGCTATCGCGGCCAGCAGTAGGTACAGGACGGCCCACGACTTGCGCATCGCAAACACCAGGCCGGGAGCGAATAGCGCGACGCCCGCGACGGCATGCCAGCCGTTGTAGTCCATTCCTAACAGCTGCACGGTCGGCGCGTTGGGCCCGGTCGCGAAGCTGGGATTGATGATGAAGCCGACCACCGCCTGAATGACGTGAACAACACAGATGATCAGCAGCCCGATCTGGGCGAAACTCCACCTCACATTGCACCCCCTTGTGCGCGGCAAGATGGCCCAAATACTACGTTCTGTAGTAGGTCATTGGCAATGAAGGCGGTGACTACGCCGTGCCGTTCCGTTCGATCCAGTGGGTGAGCGCATCTTCGAGTGCGGTCGCGACGTCCACGCCGGCGCTGTCAGCGGCCTGCTCGAACCGCTCGACCAGGTCGGTGCGGACCGAGACGCCCAACCTGGCGTGCGACGGTTTTGGCTTCGGCGGCAGGTCGACGGGGACGTGCCGCGCGACAGACGCGTCGATGATTTGGCGAAGTGCCGGTATCTCGTCGAGCAACGCGGCGAGATCGTCGCGTTCGATACGTAACAACTCGGCCGGCCCCATCGTCGTCACGGTCGCGGAACGCAGCCTCCCACGGTGTAGCGCCGACTCGCCGATCACCTCGCCCGGCCCCAGCGCGGCGACGCGGTCTCGCCCGACGTACACGCCGACCTCCCCGCTGAGCAGGACGTATACCGAGTCCGACGGAGTCTGCTCATGAATCAGCGGCAACGGGGCCGACGTCGACGTTCGATGGGCTGCTCGGGCGAGGCGCTGAAGTTCAGCATCCGAGAAGCTTTCGAACGTGACGTACCGGCGTAGCCGACGAGCGTCTTCCTCGTATCGCTTCGCGTCTGCCTTCATAGCGGACCCCTGACGTGCGATGTGCCCCTGACATCGAAGAGCGTAGCGCGGGTAGCCGGGTCGCCGACAGAACTAAATGCGGTCTAGACCGGCTGCGTCAGTTCCGGCCGGGAAGCCGCATCACCGTCCGCACGATGGGCAACAGCGACTTCTGCCAGAGAGTCCCCGGAATGCCAAGCGGCGGATCGAGATTGAACACGCGCGCCGTCGCGATCGTCTGCGATTCGGTGTACTTCAGCAGGCCCTCGGGACCGTGCCGGCGGCCTACGCCGGACTGGCCCATGCCGCCCATCGGCGCGCTGAGGCTGCCCCACGCGAACGCGTAGCCCTCGTTGACGTTAACCGTCCCCGACCGCAGCCGGGCGGCGATCTGCTGGCCTTCCGCCGACGAGCCGGCCCACACGCTGGCGTTGAGCCCGTATTCGGTGGCATTGGCCTTCTCGACGGCTTCGTCGACGTCGGCGACGGGGTAGATCGAGACGACGGGCCCGAACGTCTCGTTGGCCGCGCACTCCATTTCCGGCGTGACGTCCGTCAGCACCGTGGGCTCGTAGAACAGCGGCCCGATGTCGGGCCGGGCCTTGCCGCCGGCAATCACCTTGGCGCCCTTGGCTTTCGCGTCGTCCACGTGATCGGTCACGGTGTTCAGCTGGCCCGCGGAGATCAAGCTCCCCATGTCGACCGAGAAGTCATACGCGGTGCCCAGCTTCATGTTCCGCACTGCGGCACCGAACTTGCCGGCGAAATCGTCGGCGATGTCCTTCTCGACGTAAATTCGCTCGATCGAGATGCATAGCTGGCCCGCGTTGGAGAAGCACGCGCGGGTCGCCGCCTTGGCGGCTTTGTCGAGGTTCGCCCCCCGGGTGACGATCATCGCGTTCTTGCCCCCGAGCTCGGCCGAGAATCCGATCAGCCGACGGCCGGCGTGTTCCGCGAGCTGCCGGCCGGTGGCCGTCGAACCGGTGAACATCAAGTAGTCGCAGTTGTCGATGATCGCTGTGCCAACCACCGAGCCCGGCCCGGGCGCGACCGCGTAGAGCGCGCGCGGCAGTCCGGCCTTGTACAGAAGCTCGGCACACGCCAGCGCGCAATACGGCGTCTGGCTGTCCGGCTTGAGCACCACGGCGTTGCCGGCCAGCAGGGCCGGCACCGAGTCGGACGCCGTCAGCGTCATGGGATAGTTCCACGGCGAAATCACCCCGACCACGCCCTTGGGCTGGTAACCCACCGTGGTCTTGCCGATCCCCGGGAGCAGCGACTGCACCGTGCGGGGCTTCAGCAGATCCTCCGACACGCGCGCGTAGTAATTCGCGTTCGCCACCAGGTCGACGATCTCCTCCTGTGCGGCCCAGCGGGCCTTGCCCGCCTCCGCCTGCAGGAGATCCATCAGGAACTCGCGATTCTGGACGACCAGGTCGCGATAGCGGCTGATGATCTCGACGCGCTCGGTGACCGGGCGGTTCGCCCAGTCGGCCTGGGCCGCGCGCGCTTCGGCGAACGCGGCTTCGACGTCTTCGGCCGTGGCGATGGGGATGGTGGTCAGCGGCTTGCCGGTGAAGACCTCGTCGATCGTCTTGGTCTGGCGGGCTGCGGCGTCCTTGATCGCGGCCAGCTGGCGCAGGCGGTCGAAGACTTCGGCTGACGGTGCGGGCATTTCGTTACCTCCCGAGGAATCGCAGGCGTCCAGGACACCAGACTATGGTGCTTCCCGGCGGGCTTGTTCCGCCGCCTCTCGCGCTGCACCGCTGCTTACATCATTGGGAGAAATGGCAGCAGCCAGACCAGGGAAAGATCGATCGAGTCTTTGTGTTGCGGGCAATAGGCTGCCACCGAAGCGCCGATAAAGAATCCGGCTCTCGAGTGCATCCGCCCGGTGAGCCGGTCAACGCAACGTTGACTGAGGCATCTGTGCCGCGGTCGCGGCTTGCGTGCTCTGGCCATTCGTTTCCGGGGCGCTCACGTCGCGGAGCTGCACGGGCTGAGAGCGCCAGCCGGCATACCCAAGTGCCGCGCTTATCGCCGCGCAGACAATGGCCTCGGTCCACATGAATCCGACCCCCCACTTCCTACCCAGGAAGATCGGCTCGTCGATGATGCCGCTCGATGTGGCTATGGCGTAGCCGGCGTGTGCGTATGCAATTCCGGCGAACGCTCCGCTGAAGAATTTGCAGGCTTCTCGATTCATTTCTTTCTCCTGTTCCCGGTTGCCACGAAGTCGGGTGATCTCACTGTCGTCCTGCACTCCGACGGGAGGTAGGGGCCAAAGACCTCCCGCGTCGGACCCTTCGTCGCCTCCTCGGACCGTCGTCTAATGGGGGACTTCGGTCCCTATCGGGGAGTTTCTGCTAAATGGTCGAATTACTGCATCAATCACGGAAATTCGAGCATCTCGACACAAAGTCTCGGCCGGTGCCTCGTCGGACGATCAGCACCAGATGGAGGCAATCGGATGAAATTCTCGCCAAAGGTCGACACCGCGACGCGCATCTTCTCCCGGGTGCTGGGTCCGTATTACGCCATCGTCTGCATCACCGGATTGGTGCGCAGGCCGTCCGAGTTGCCGCTGCTCTCTGATGTCGGGATATGGCCGTGGGCGACGGCCGCGCCCATACTGATGATCGGTCTGGTGGTCATCGCCCTGCATCCACACTGGCAAAGCGCGGCGGCGGTCATCATCTCGGTCATGGGCTGGTCGATGGCCCTGCGCGGGTTCGCTCTGCTGGCCTTTCCCGGGGCTTTCTCGTCGATCGTCGGCTCGGTGACGGGCGTGGGGGCGCACCGCACCATCTACGCCATCCTCGGCGGGCTCGGACTGTATCTGACCTACGTCGGCTGGGGACCCGCATCCGGTCAATCCGAGCTACATGAGTTGAGTTCGACGAGGGACGAACATGTCTCGCGTGACTAGGTCGGCGTGAAACGAACCTGGCACAGCCCGCCTTGAGCTTCAACGGATTCGACGGGTTAGGCGCAGCGACGAGGGGGTAAGAGCATAGGCAGTGCGTAACCAAGGTCGGTTCGATGTGATCGCCCGAGAGATGGTCCAGGGGGCTTCGGGCGGTTGTTGCCTGCTCCTCGATCGCGATCTGCGGATCCGCGCGGCCAGCACGGACTACGAGCGCGTCACCCTGCGGCAGCACGGCGAACTTCCCGGGCAATACCTCTTCGACGCCTTCCCGGACAATCCCAAGGATCCGCACGCCGACGGGACGGCGAAGCTCGCGTCGTCGCTGGAGACCGCGATGCAAAGCGGCCACACCCACACGATGCGGATGCAGCGCTACGACATTCCCGATCCCGCGGCGCCCGACGAATTTCTGCCGAAGGTGTGGAGTCCTACCAACTCTCCGTTGCTCGATCACGGCGAGCTGGTCGGCGTGGTGCACCGCGTGGAGGAAGTCGCGCAGAGCCGGCAACTTCTCGACGAGGTGGCGCGCGACATCGATCACGGTGTCGCCTGGGATCCGGCAGACCTGCTGCACACCCTCGAGGCCGTGAGCGCCGTGGAAACCAGCCGTCACCTCCAGCGCCAGCGGGCGTTGGCCACGGAGAACAAGCAACTGATGCGCGCGATCGCGACCCGAGACATGATCGGCCAAGCCAAGGGCATGGTCGTGGAGCGCTTCAATATCGACGCCGATGAGGCCTTCGGCCTGCTGACCAGGCTCTCGCAGGAAACGAACACCAGGGTTGAGGAGATCGCCCGCAACTTGGTGCACGCGGACCTTCCGCCGCGTTTGAGCTAAGCGGTTCGCCGGCCGATCAGACTTCGCCGGCCGGTCAGAGGACGTGCAGGCCCTGGGCGAGTTGGGAAATCCCGACCACCGTGAACAGGGCCACCAGGATGTGCCGGTGATAGGTCCGCACCCAGTTGTGCAGCACGAGCAAGAAGGCTTGAGTTTTCGCCGGCGTGGCGACGTAGCCGACCAGGATGACCTCGACGACGGCATACATCAAGAGGATGAACGCCACGGAGGCGCTGGCCTGCGCGGTGACGGAGGCACCCGAGGCCGCGATGATGGCGACGATGAAAAGGACGCCGTCGATGGGCACCGAGATGATGCCGATCACCCATGCCACCCATGAGGAGCCGCTGTCCCAGGCGTTGTGCATGCGGGCGAGGAGTCGCCGGAACGGGGATGGGTCCTCGGTCGACTCATCCCGCACCCGGGTCAGCAGCCGCGGCATCGCGATCGGTGCCCCGGAGACCGTCGACAACGCGGGAGATCGGTCGTCGTCGGGTGCGGGTTGGGAACGCCGGGTAACGAAGCGCACCGTCATGAGTGCGGCGATCGATAGGCCGACCACACCAAGGCCGATTTGGATCTTCCCGAGGTTCGAGCTCGTCGACTGGGCGGCCGAACCGTGCGCGACATGTCCGAACATCGGCGTGAAATTCAGCAGGATCAGCGGGATGAGCAGCTCGGGTATGCACACCGTCAACCCGCCGAGCCAGTAGGCGAGCAGGCTCGGCCCGGGCCGCGGACGCGAAATCATCAGCAGGGCTAGACCGAGACGGACCGGATTGAGCGCAGCCAAGATCCCCAAGCCCAGCACTGACCCCCACATGGTTCCCGGCTCTACCCGCGAACGTTGGGGGCTAAACGCCGCCCGAAAGCTGGATCAGCGCTGCGAAAATTCTTTTCGGCAAAGCCGGCTATGAATCAGCTGTGTGTGCCTAATCATGATCTCGTTCAACAGTTTTCAATAGCACTGCGCGACGCGTTGCAGGCCTGGTGAGAGACTGGATCCGCAGGCCGGAAAACCGCCCGTCCGCGGTGGACGCTCTCGGAGTCCAGTGTTAGCCGGCCGGCTCGACGCCCCATCGTCGGCGAACGCCGTCAATGCCTTAGCTGCGTGAGAACAATCACAAACTGCCTGCGTGCGGGCGTGTCGAAACGGCAGATCCCGCTTAGCAAATCGCGCCGGGGTGGGGCCGACGGTGGATCCCGCTCGCCGGCATTCGTATGTGCGGACGGATCTTGGGGTCCGGTTGCGCCGGCCACGCTTAACCGGTCGCAGCTACGGGATCGCGCTGAGTGGCGATCGCCGATCGCATGACGCTGGACTTCGGGCTAGCAATCGTCCGTACGTTTTTGCATGGTAGTTGCCGTGGCCGATCCGGAGTCCTGCTGCGCCAGTGGTGAATTCGAGATACGCAGCTAGACGGGCATGAATCACGCGCTTGGGCCAGTTCAACCGGTTGCGTCATCGTTGCGATCGCCGGCGTCGGGGCCGCGGCAGCAGCACGGGCAAATATTTTGCGTTTGCGTAAGCATCACTCCGCTTGGCGGCAACGGCAAACGGCGACAGCCGGTGTTCGGAGGTGGGGAGCGGTCGGTGGCGGGTTCGGGACGTGGAGATGAACCCGGCCGCCCGCGCGACACATTACTTTCGCTAAGTAGCAAAAATCCGGGGGAATAGTTAGTGTGAAAGCTGATTGGTTATGTGAGAACGGGATTCGCATGTTTCGGGCAAGAGCGGGTGGGTACCCCGCGACCGTGGGTCGCGACGGCGAGAGTCGCGCAATCCGTTCGCCAAGGCTGCACAGCCGGGTGAACGGCGACTGTCGCCGAAGGGTCGGGATGGGTACCGCGATTGCCGCGTTGCGGTGCTTCCCCTCACGACCGAGCCCAGCGGTGCAAAAATCCGCCGCCTGGGCCCGTTGACATACTGGCCGAGCCTGACAGCTCAATCCTCAAGCGCCGCAACCAAGTTCGTGCTGCGCGTGCGGCGTAACCTTGTAATCTGCGTCTCGATGTTAGGGGGTCCATCCGTTGCCGCTCAATCCGTTCGATGACGACAATGGCCGTTTTTTCGTCTTAGTCAATAACGAAGAACAACACAGTCTTTGGCCGACATTTACCGACATTCCCGCCGGTTGGAGGGTAGTTTTTGGGGAAGCCAACCGCGCCAGCTGCCTGCAATACATCGAAGAAACTTGGCCAGATATACGGGCCAAAAGCTTGCGCGACACGCTCCGGGCGTCGGTTTCTGATCAGTAGACCGGTGTCGGTATGAAGGATTCTGGGGTCAAACTTTTGGTGGGGGTCTGTTAGTGGAGCGTGGTGACCGGGCACTTCCGGTGACGCGAGGCCAGCTGGACATCTGGCTGGCGCAGCAAACGGGTTATTTCGACGCCGCCTGGCAGCTGGGTGTGCTCGTACACATCGAAGGCGCAATAGACACCAATTTGTTGCATCAAGCTATGCGACACGTGGTGAATGAGGCTGAGAGCCTAAGGGCTTCGTTCTTCGAGGCCGATGGCCAGGTCTTCCAGAGGGTCGTCGAATACGACGATGTCGATCTCGTCTTTTACGACCTGACCGAGTCACGTGATCCCGAGCGGGAAGTTCGTGAAACGGCTGCATCGATTCAGAACACGCCGATGCCGCTCACCGGCCCGATGATCAAATTCGCTTTATTCCGGACAGCTCCCGACGAGTACTACTGGTTCACGACCTTCCACCACATCGCCATCGACGGGATGGGCATTGCGCTGATCGGTCGGCGGATCGCGGCCATTTACTCCGCGCTCGCCTCCGGGAAACCGATTCCGCCCGCCTTCTTCGGCTCGCTGCACGACCTCGTCAGTGGCGAATTGGAATACGCGGCATCGCCCAAATTCTCTGAGGACCAAGAATATTGGACCGCACACCGCCCCCAGGGCGACGGGGCGGCCTACCCGACGACCGCGGCCGACGATGGCCGCGACCCGTATGCACCCTCTCCGCCGGTGCAACTGGATCAGTCGGTTGTCGGCAAGCTCAAAGAGCTGTCCAAAGCGCTGGGCATCCGTCGGTCATCGGTTCTGACGGCCGCCTGCGCACTTCTTGTGCGCGGCTGGTCCGCCGACGGCTCGGACGAGGTCGTGCTCGACTTCCCGGTCAGCCGGCGAGTCGATCCGGAGTCGAAGACCCATCCCGGCATGCTTGCCGGAGTTGTGCCGCTTGTGTTGAACGCCGCGCCGGACACGACGTTCGCCGAATTCTGCCAGCACGTCGACACACGATCACGAGAAGCGTTGCGGCACCAACAATTTCCAACACGCACGCTCGACGGCGAAGGCGATTTCAGCGGTCCGAGGCAGGCGCCCAACCGCGTCGTCGTCAACTTCGTCCCGGCCCGCCTCACGCTCAGTCTCGGCGGCGTGCCGGCCACGGCGAAATACACCAGCTATGGCCCGGTGGGCCACTTCGGGCTGTTCTTCCTTGGATTCGGCGACCAGCAGTTCCTGAGCACCGTCGGTACCGGGCAACCGTTCTCGAACTTCGACGTTGCGGACCTGCGGGAGCGGCTGCAGCGGATCCTGGCGGCGATGGTGGCCCATCCCGAAGGGCGCCTGTCGTCGTTGGACGTGCTGCATGCAGATGAGCATGCCCGCCTGGAAGAGGTTGGAAACACCGCGGTTTTGACCGAGCCGGTGGATTCGCCGATGTCGGTGCCGGAGTTGTTCGCCACGCAGGTGGCCCGCGTGCCCGACGCCGTCGCGTTGGTGTGCGAGGGCGTATCGGTGACCTACCGGGAGCTGGACGAGGCGTCGAACCGGATGGCGCATCGCCTGCTGACCCATGGCGCGGGCCCGGGACAGACCGTGGCGCTGCTGTTTTCGAGGTCGGCCGAGGCCGTCGCGTCGATCCTGGCGGTGCTCAAGACCGGGGCCGCGTATCTGCCCGTCGATCCCTCGTCGCCCAAGGCGCGGATCGAATTCATGCTTGCCGATGCCCGGCCGGTCGCCGCGGTGACGGCCGGGGACCTGGCTGAACGGTTCGACGGCCACGGCCTGACCGTGATCGACGCCGCCGATCCACGCATCGATGCCCAGCCCGCCACGGCACTGCCCATGCCGAATCCTGCCGATATCGCCTACCTGATCTACACCTCGGGGACCACCGGTGTGCCCAAAGGCGTTGCGGTAACTCATCGCAACGTCACTCAGCTGATGAGCTCGCTGGATGCGGGTCTGCCGGCCGAAGGGGTGTGGTCGCAGTGTCATTCGTATGCATTCGACGTGTCGGTGTGGGAGATCTTCGGCGCGCTGCTGCGCGGCGGACGCGTGGTGGTGGTGCCTGAGGACATAACCCGATCGCCCGAAGAACTCCACGACGTCCTGGTGGCCGAGGAAGTCAGCGTCCTGACCCAGACGCCGTCGGCGGTCGCGATGCTGTCGCCCGAGGGCCTGGAGTCCGTGTCACTGGCGGTGGTCGGCGAGGCCTGCCCGGCCGAGGTGGTCGACCAGTGGGCGCCCGGACGGCTGATGGTCAACGCCTACGGCCCCACCGAGACCACCATGTGTGTCGCGATCAGTGCGCCGCTGGCGGCGGGATCCGGCGTGCCGCCCATCGGTTCTCCGGTGCCCGGCGCGGCCCTGTTCGTCCTCGACGGCTGGCTGCGACCGCTACCACCCGGAGTGGTCGGCGAGCTGTACGTGGCCGGCACCGGAGTGGCCGGCGGCTATGTCGGCCGATCCGGGCTGACGGCGACGCGGTTCGTGGCGTGCCCGTTCGGCGAGCCGGGCGCACGCATGTACCGCACCGGCGACCTCGCGTCCTGGGGCCCCGATGGCCAACTGCAGTATCTGGGCCGCGCCGACGAGCAGGTCAAAATCCGCGGGTACCGCATCGAACTCGGCGAGGTCCAGGCCGCGCTGGCCGCACTCGACGGTGTCGACCAGGCCGTGGCGATCGTCCGCGAAGACCGTCCGGGCGACAAACGTCTGGTCGGTTACGTCACCGGGACCGCCGACCCGGCCGAGGCGCGCGCCGCGCTGGCCGACCGACTCCCGACCCACATGGTGCCGACCGCGGTCGTGGCGCTCGATGCGCTGCCCTTGACGGTCAACGGCAAGCTGGACACCCGCGCGCTGCCGGCACCCGAGTACACCGCGCGCGAGTATCGCGCCCCGGGCAACGCGGTCGAGGAGATCCTGGCCGGCATCTACGCCGAGGTGCTCGGTGTGGACCGCGTCGGTGTCGACGAGTCGTTCTTCGAGCTCGGCGGCGACAGCATCCTGTCGCTGCAAGTGGTGGCGCGGGCGCGCGCCGCCGGCCTGACCTGCCGGCCGCGAGACGTGTTCGTCGAACAGACCGTGGCCCGGCTGGCCCGGGTGGCCGGGGTCGCGGACGGGGCAGCCGGTGAAAGCGACGAGGGTGTCGGCCCGGTGCTGGCCACCCCCATCATGCGGTGGCTGCAGGGCATCGAAAGCACCGGCGGCCCGATCGACGAGTTCAACCAGACCGTGATGGTTCAGGCCCCCGCCGGGGTGACCGAGGCCGACGTGGCAATCGTGTTGCAAGCCTTGGTGGATCGGCACGTCATGCTGCGGCTGCGAGTCGACGACGACGAAGCCGGCGGCTGGTCTCTCCAGGTGCCCGAGCCGGGGTCGGTGCGGGCCGCCGATTGCCTGCAATCGGTGGATGAATTGAACGACAAGGTGTTGCTGGAAGCGCGGTCGCGGTTGAACCCGGCCGCCGGGGCGATGCTGAGCGCCCTGTGGGTCGAGTCCACCGGCCAGCTGACGGTGATCATCCACCACCTGGCCGTCGACGCGGTGTCGTGGTGGATCCTGTTGGAGGACCTCAACATTGCCTGGGCGCTGCAGAGCGCGGGGCAACCGGTGGAGCTGCCGCCGACGGGCACGTCCTTCGCCCGGTGGGCGACGCTGCTGGCCGACCACGCCCACCGCCCCAACGTCGTGAGCCAGCTGGGCGCCTGGAAGAAGGTGGCGGCGACTCCCGCCGCCCTGCCCGCGGCCGACCCCGAGCTGGATACCTACGCCTCCGCCGGGCGCTTGTCGCTGCAGCTCGATGCCGAGACCACCGGGGCGCTGATCGGCGACGTGCCCACCGCGTTCCACGCCGGCATCCAGGACGTCCTGTTGATCGCGTTCGTCCTGGCCTGGGCCGAATTCCTGGGTGAGGCAACCGATTCGATCGGCATCGACGTCGAGGGCCACGGGCGCCACGAGGAACTCGCCTCGGATGTCGACCTGTCCCGCACCGTCGGCTGGTTCACCACCAAGTACCCGGTGTCGCTGGGCGTGGCCGGGCTGAGCTGGGCGCAGGTGACGGCCGGCGACCCGGCGCTGGGCCCGGTGATCAAACACGCCAAGGAGCAACTGCGGGCCCTGCCGGATCCGCTGACCTATGGGCTGCTGCGCTATCTCAACAACGAGGTCGAGCTGACCGGGCCCGACCCGTCGATCGCCTTCAACTACCTGGGACGTCAAGGCGCAGCGTCCGATTCGGCGGGGGAGGGGTGGCGGATCAGCCAGGAGGGACTGTCCCTGATCGGCGCCGCCGCGGCGGTGCCCATGCCGCTGATGCACACCGTCGAGCTCAACGCCGGCACTATCGACACCGTCACCGGTCCACACCTGCATGCCGAATGGACTTGGGCGACTTCGGTTCTCGACGCAAGCCAGATCACCCGGCTGAGCCGGCTGTGGTTCGAGGCGCTGGCCGGCGTGTGCGCGCACGTGCGTGCCGGTGGGGGCGGATTGACCCCGTCGGACATCGCGCCGGCCCGCCTCAGCCAGCAGCAGATCGACGAGCTGCAACGGCAGCACGACATCGCCGACATCCTGCCGTTGACCCCTCTGCAGCAGGGGTTGCTGTTCCACTCCAGCACCGCGCAGGGCAGCGACGATATGTACGCGGTGCAACTGGATTTCACGCTCACCGGACCGCTGGAACCCGACCGCCTGCGCGATGCGGTGCACACCGTCGTCAACCGGCACCCGCACCTGGCGGCCCTGTTCTGCGAGCAATACGACGAGCCGGTGCAGATCATCCCCGCCGATCCCGTCGTCGCATGGCGATATCTCGATCTCGGCGGCACCGACGAGGCCGAAGCAGGCCAGCTGATCGAGCAGCTGTGCGTTTCCGAGCGCACCGCGGTGCGCGACCTCGCCGGCCAGCCGGCGTTCCGGGTGGCGCTGATCCGCACCGCGGACCGCCGGCACCGGTTCCTGCTGACCAATCACCACATCCTGCTCGACGGCTGGTCGCTGCCGATCCTGCTGCGCGAGATCTTCACCAGTTACTACGGCGAGCGGCTGCCCGCCGCCGGTTCCTACCGGGCGTTCCTCACCTGGCTGGCCGCTCGCGACCTCGATGCCGCCCGCGAGGCCTGGGGTGAGGTGCTGCACGGCTTCGAAACCCCCAGCCTGGTCGCACCGGACGGCCGATTGGGACAGGGCAGCCGCGGCTTCGAAAAGTCTTGCGTGCCTGAGCAAACCACCAAGGCGCTCACCGAGCTGGCGCGCTCCTGCCACACCACGGTCAGCACCGTTCTGCAGGCCGCCTGGGCGGTGGTGCTGACGTCATTGACCGGTCAGCACGACGTCGTCTTCGGCACCCCGCGGTCCCGCGTCGGCCAACTGGAGGTCGACGACGCCGAATCGATGGTGGGATTGCTGATCAACACGGTGCCGGTCCGGGCCAACATCAGCCCGACGACCACCACCGCGGAGCTGCTGGCCCAGTTGCAGAACAGCCACAACGACGCGCTCGAGCATCAGCACCTGGCGCTCAGCGAGATTCACCGCGTCACCGGTCACGACCAACTCTTCGACACGCTGTTCGTGTACGAGAACTACCCTGTCGAAGACGGCATGACGCTGGGCGCCGACGGGCTGGCCATCGCCGACATCACCAACCGCGAGTACAACCACTACCCACTGACAGTGGAGGCGCTGCCCGGCAGCGAGCTCGGCCTGCACGTCGAATACGACGCCGAGGTGTTCGACACCGCCGGAATCGCCTCGCTGCTGGACCGATTCCAGCGCGTACTGGTGGCGATGACCACCGATCCCACCCAGCGCCTGTCGACGGTCGAGCTGCTGGCTCGCAATGAGCGCGAGCTGGTGCTCTCGCAGTTGTCGGGCGCCGGTGTCACCGGGCCGATCGGGGTGGCGCCGCAGCTGTTGGCCACCGCGCTGGCGACCGCCCCGGATGCGACCGCGGTGGTCGACGGTGACCGGGAATTGTCGTACCGCGAACTCGACGAATGGTCGACGCGGCTGGCGCGCAAGCTGATCGACACGGGCGTCGGCCCCGAGCGCGCCGTCGGCGTGGCGATGGGCCGGTGCACCGAACTCGTGGTCGCGTGGTGGGCAGTGGTCAAGGCCGGCGGCATCCACGCCCCGGTGGACCTCGACCATCCGGTCGACCGCGTCGCCTCCGTGCTGAACTCCGTTGACGCGGTGTGCGTGCTGACGCGTGGCACCGACGAGGTCGCCGGCGCCGGGTCGCGCCCGGTCGTGCGGATCGACGGGCTGGACCTGTCCGCGCACAGCGCCGCGGCGATCACCAATGCCGACCGTCTGGCACCCCTGACCGCGCACAACTCCGCCTACGTGATCTTCACATCGGGCTCCACCGGCACGCCCAAGGGTGTGTTGGTGAGCCACGCCGGTCTGCTGGGATGGGCTGCGGCGCAATGCAAGTCGTGTGGCTTGGACACCGATACGCGGCTGTTGATGGTGGCCTCGCCGACCTTCGACGCGTCGGTCGGCGAAATGTCGATGGCCGCCGCGTCGGGGGCCGCGCTGGTGGTGGCACCGCCACAGGTGTACGCCGGCGAGCCGCTGACCGCCTTGCTGCAGAGCCAGCGGGTCAACGCGGCATTCCTGACCCCGACGGTGCTGTCGTCGCTGGATCGCGCCCGGCTGCCCGGCTTCGACAAGCTGATGATCGGGGGCGAGGCCTGCCCCAAGGAACTGGTCGCGGCCTGGGCGCCCGGGCGGCGGATGTTCAACGTCTACGGCCCGAGCGAGACCACCGTGTGGGTCACCTCCAGCGCGCCGCTGTCGGCCGACGGCCCGGTTCGCATCGGCACCCCACTTCCGGGGGTGTGCGCGGTCGTGCTCGACGCCTGGCTGAAGCCGGTTCCGGTCGGCGTGGTGGGCGACCTGTATGTGAGCGGGCCGGCACTGGGGCACGGCTACCTGGGGCGGGTGGACCTGACCGCGGAACGATTCGTGGCCAACCCATTTGGCGCTCCAGGTGAGCGGATGTACCGCACCGGCGACCTGGTGCGCTGGACGCGCGAGGGTGACTTGGACTTCGTCGGTCGCGCCGACAGCCAGATCAAGCTGCGCGGCCAGCGCATCGAGCTCGGCGAGATCGAGAACACCTTGCTGGCCTGCCCGCAGGTCACTCAGGCCGCCGTCACGGTGCGCGACGGCGGCACCGGTTCCCACCTGGTCGCCTACGTCACGCTCGACCACACCATCAGCGCCGACCATGACGAGGACAACGTCGAAGAGTGGCAGCACCTTTACGACGACCTCTACGGCGCCGACCTCGAGTCCGGCTTCGGCGAGGACTTCCGCGGCTGGAACAGCAGCTACACCGGCGACGCCATCCCGCGCGAGGAGATGGTCGAGTGGCGCGCCGCCACCGTGGACCGGATCACCGCCCTGCAGCCGCGGCGTGTCCTCGAGATCGGTGCGGGCTCGGGGTTGCTGCTGTCGCAGATCGCCCCGCAGTCCGATGAGTATGTGGCCACCGATTTCTCGCCGGTAGCGATCGAGAACCTGGCCCGCTCGATGGAGCGGCTGCAGTTGCCGTGGCGCGACCGGGTTGAGCTGCGAACCCAACCGGCCCACGTCACCGACGGGCTGCCGCGCGGTCACTTCGACACGATCATCCTGAACTCGGTCGTTCAGTACTTCCCCAACGCGGGATACCTGGCCGAGGTCATCGATAACGCCATGGAGCTGCTGGCCCCCGGCGGGGCCGTGTTCGTCGGTGACGTCCGCAACCACAGCCTGCAGGGCGCGTTCCAGACCGCGATCGCGCTGGCCCGCGGCGGCACCGCCGCCACCGAGGCCGCCGAACTCCGCAAGCGAGTGCGCCATGCCATGCTCGGTGAGACCGAATTGCTCTTGGCCCCTGAGTTTTTCACCACCTGGGCTGTCAACTGCCCGTCGGCCGGTGGCGTCGATATCCAAGTCAAACGTGGATTCGCCGACAACGAGCTGAACCGGTACCGCTACGACGTCGTCATCCGCAAAGCGCCGGCACCCGTGCGCTCCGTCGCCGACGCACCCACCTGGTCGTGGACCGAATGCGCGGGCTCCGAAGGGCTGCGCGACGTGTTGGCGTCCCAACGGCCCGCCGTCGTCCGCGTCACCGACATCCCGCACGCCGGCGTCATCGCCGACGTCCGCGTCGAAGCGGCGCTCGCCGAGGGGCAACCCGTGGCCGACGCGCTCGCCCAAGCCGACTCCGTCTCCGACACCGCCGTCGCCGAAGAGGTGCACCGCATCGGCGAGTCGCTCGGATATCGCGTCGCGGTGACCTGGGGCGCCCAATCCGGCACTCTGAGTGCCGTATTCGTCGATGCCGCCGACACCACGCCCCTGACGGATCTCTACTTGCCGCCCACCGGGATTCGGCGGCGCACCAGCCACGCCAACGACCCGCGCACCAACACCAAGATCGGCGAGGTGCGCGAGCGGCTGAGCGCGTGGCTGCCGGAATACATGGTGCCGGCGCACATCGTGGCGCTGCAGGAATTCCCGATGACCTCATCGGGCAAGCTCGACCGCAAGGCCCTGCCGGAACCGGAATACCAGGACGTGGACCGCTATCGCGCCCCGGCCACCGCGGCCGAGGAGATCCTGGTGGGCATCTACGCCCAGGTGCTCGGCCTGGAGCGGGTGGGCGTCGACGACTCGTTCTTCGACCTGGGTGGCGATTCCCTGTCGGCGATGCGCTTGATCGCCGCCGTGAACACCAGCATGAACTCGGATCTCAGCGTGCGCGCCGTGTTCGAGGCGCCTACCGCGGCCGAGCTGGCGCTCCTGGCAAGCGGCGACGGCGATCGGCCGGAGCCCTTGGTGGCGGGGGAGCGGCCCGCGGTCATTCCGCTGTCGTTCGCCCAGACGCGACTGTGGTTCATCGACCAATTCCAAGGGCCCTCACCGATTTACAACGTCACCGTTGCATTGCGGCTGCGCGGGGAGCTTGACGCGGACGCGCTGGCCGCGGCGCTGGCCGATGTGGTCGGCCGCCACGAGAGCCTGCGCACGGTGTTCGCGGCAGCCGACGGAGTCCCACAGCAGGTGGTGGTTCCCGCGGAGCAGATCGGCTTCGCCTGCCAGATCATCGATGCCCGTGGCTGGCCGGAGGACCAGGTGCGTGAGCGCATGGCGGCAGCGGCTCAGTACGCGTTCGACCTGTCGAGCGAAAGTCCTTTACACACAGAGCTTTTCACCATCGACGACGACGAACACATGCTGGTGGTCGCGGTGCACCACATCGCCGCCGACGGCTGGTCGATCACGCCGTTCGCACGTGACCTGGGCGTGGCATACGCCAGCCGGTGCGAGCGGCGCGCCCCCGACTGGGCGCCGCTGGCGGTGCAGTACGTCGACTACACGCTCTGGCAGCGCGCGTATCTGGGCGACGTGGAAGACAGCGGCAGCCGCATCGCCGCGCAGCTCGACTTCTGGGCAGACGCCCTGGCCGGGTTGCCCGAATGCCTGCAGCTGCCCACCGACCGGCCCTACCCGCCGGTCGCCGACCACCGCGGCGCCCGGCTGGCGGTGGACTGGCCGGCCGAGCTACAGCAGCAGCTGCGCCGGGTGGCGCGCGAGCACAACGCGACCAGCTTCATGGTGATCCAGGCCGCGTTCGCCGCGCTGCTGTCCAAGATGAGCGCCAGTGACGATGTGGCCGTGGGCTTCCCGATCGCCGGGCGCCCCGAGCCCGCGCTCGACGAGCTGATCGGATTCTTCGTCAACACCCTGGTGCTGCGCGTCGACGTCGCCGGGGACCCGACCTTCGCCGAGCTGCTGGCCCAGGTGCGCCGGCGCAGCCTGGCGGCCTTCGAGCACCAGGACGTGCCCTTCGAACTGCTGGTGGAGCGGCTCAACCCCACCCGAAGCATGACCCACCACCCGTTGATCCAGGTCCTGTTGGGCTGGGAGAACTTCCCCGGGGAGGTCAGCACCCCCGCGGCCGGGCTGGCCCTGGGCGACCTGCAGGTCACCCCGATGCCTCTGCACACCGACACCGCCCGCATGGACTTGACGTTCTCCCTGGCCGAACGGTTCACTGAGTCCGGTCAGCGCGCCGGCATCGCCGTGACGGCCGAATACCGCACCGACGTCTACAACGCGGACACCGTCCAGGCGATGATCGAGCGGCTGCAGCGGCTCTTGACCGCCGTCACCGCCGAGCCCGAGCGGCGGCTGTCCTCGGTGGATCTGCTGGACACCACCGAGCATGCCCAACTGGCGAAGTGGGGCAACGAGGCCATCCTGGCCGAGCCGATGGAACCCGTAACGGTCGCGGGATTGTTCGCCGCGCAGGCGGCCCGCACCCCGGACGCGGTGGCGCTGACATTCGAGGACCGGTCGATGACCTACCGGGAGCTCGACGAGGTCGCCAACCGGTTGGCGCACCTGCTGGTGGACCGCGGGGCCGGCCCGGGAAAGTTTGTCGCGCTGCTGTTTCCGCGGTCGGCCGAGGCGATCGTGTCGATCCTTGCGGTGCTCAAGTCCGGGGCGGCGTACCTGCCGATCGACCCCGCTCTGCCGGCCACCCGCGTCGAGTTCATGCTGACCGATGCCGCCCCGATGGCCGCGGTCACCACCGCCGACCTGGCCGGCAAGTTCGATGGCTTCGACCTGATCGTCATCGACGCCGCCGATCCCGCGGTCGCGACGCAGCCCAGCACCGCGCCGCCCGCACCGGCGCCCACCGACCTGGCCCACATCATCTACACCTCCGGCACCACCGGCGTGCCCAAAGGCGTTGCGGTAACCCAACACAACGTCGCGCAGCTGTTCGACGACCTGCGCCTCGGTTTCGCCCTGTCGGCCGAGCAGGTGTGGACCCAGTTCCACTCGTATGCCTTCGACTTCTCGGTGTGGGAGATCTGGGGCGCGCTGCTGCACGGCGGCCGGCTGGTCGTCGTGCCCGATTCGGTGTCGCGTTCACCCGAAGAGTTCCATGCTCTGCTGGTCCGCGAGGGCGTCACGGTGCTGACCCAAACCCCTTCGGCCGTGGGGCTGCTGCCCACCGACGGCCTGGACGGGACGTCGCTGGTGATCGGCGCCGAACCCTGCCCGCCCGAGCTGGTCGACCGGTGGGCGCCGGACCGGGTGATGGTCAACGTCTACGGCCCGACCGAGACCACGATGTGGGCCTGCAAGAGCAGGCCGCTGCAGGCTGGGTCGGGATTCCCCCCGATCGGTTCGCCGGTGACCCGGGCGGCGTTCTTCGTGCTGGACGAGTGGCTGCGCCCGGTGCCGGCCGGCGTGGTGGGCGAGCTGTACCTGGCCGGCCAGGGCGTCGGCGTCGGGTACTGGCGTCGCCCCGGACTGACCGCGTCGCGGTTCATGGCCTGCCCGTTCGGCGAACCCGGCACCCGCATGTACCGCACCGGCGACCTCGTCTGCTGGGGCCGGGACGGACAGCTGCGCTACTTCGGCCGCGCCGACGAGCAGGTCAAGATCCGCGGCTACCGCATCGAACTCGGCGAAATCCAGGCCGCGCTGTCCGCGCTCGACGGGGTCGAGCAGGCCGTCGTCGTCGCCCGCGAGGACAGCCCCGCCGCCTTGCGCCTGGTCGGATACGTCACCGGGTCGGCGGATCCCGGCGCGGCGCGCGCCGCGCTGGCCGAGCACCTCCCGGCCTACATGGTCCCGGCCGCGGTGGTGGTGCTCGACGCGCTGCCCGTCACGGTCAACGGCAAGCTCGACGCCCGCGCCCTGCCGGCGCCCGACTACCGGGCCGTCGACAACTACCGCGCCCCGAGCACCGCGATCGAGGAAATCGTGGCCGGTATCTATGCCCAGGTTTTGGGCGTCGAGCGGGTCGGGGTCGACGACTCCTTCTTCGACCTCGGCGGCGATTCGCTGTCCACCATGCGCCTGGTCACCGCCATCAATTCCGCGCTGGAAAGCGACCTTCCGGTGCGAGTCGTCTTCGAGGCACCCACGGTCGCGCAGTTGGCGCCGCGCATCGCCGAGAGCGCCGGCGGCCTGGAGCCGCTGGTGGCCGGTGAGCGGCCCGCGGTCGTCCCGTTGTCGTTCGCGCAGAACCGGTTGTGGTTCGTCGACCAATTCCAGGGCCCCTCACCCCTGTACAACATGGCGGCTGTGTTGCGGCTGCGCGGACAGCTCGATGCCGATGCCCTCGGTGCGGCGCTGGCCGACGTGGTGGGCCGTCACGAAAGTCTGCGCACCCTGTTCCCGGCGCACGAGGGAACCCCCCAACAGGTCGTGATGCCCGCCGAGCGCACCGACTTCGGCTGGGAGGTCGTCGATGCTGCGGCATGGTCGCCAGACCAGCTGGACGACGCCATCAAGGGCGCCACCCGCTACACGTTCGATTTATCGGGCGAAATCCCCATGCGGGCGAAGCTTTTCAAGCTAACCGCGGACGAGCACCTGCTGGCCATCGTCGTGCACCACATCGCCGCGGATGGTTTGTCGCTCACGCCGCTGGGTGCCGACCTGAGTGTGGCCTACACCAGCCGGTGCGCCGGGCAGGCCCCCGGATGGGCCGAATTGCCGGTCCAATACATCGATTACACGCTCTGGCAGCGTGCCCAGTTCGGTGACCTCGACGACGGCACCAGCCGCATCGGCACGCAGCTGGCCTACTGGGAGCAGGCGCTGGCCGGGATGCCCGAGCGGCTGCAGCTGCCCACCGATCGGCCCTACCCGCCGGTGGCCGACCAACGCGGAGACAACGTGGTCGTGGATTGGCCCGCGGAACTGCAGGAGCAGGTCCGCGGGCTGGCCCGCGAGCACAACGCGACCAGCTTCATGGTGGTGCAGGCCGCCCTGGCCGTGTTGCTGTCGAAGATCGCCGCGAGTTCCGATGTGGCGGTGGGCTTCCCGATCGCCGGGCGACGCGACCCCGCCCTCGACCAGCTGGTCGGATTCTTCGTCAACACGCTGGTGCTGCGCGTCGACCTGACCGGCGACCCCAGCTGCACCGAACTGCTGGAGCGAGTACAGGCGAGCAGCCTGGCGGCGTTCGAGCACCAGGACGTGCCGTTCGAGGTGCTGGTCGAGCGGGTCAACCCGACCCGGAGCCTGACACACCATCCGCTGGTTCAGGTGATGCTGGCCTGGCAGAACTTCGGCGGGCATGACGACCCGGCCGCCGGTCTGGCGCTGGGCGACCTCGAGGTCGAGTCCGTGCCGGTGGAGGACCAGTCGGCCCGTATGGACCTGGTGTTCTCACTCGCCGAGCGCTGGACCGCGGACGGTGAGGCCGGCGGCATCGGCGGGCGGGTGGAATTCCGCACCGACGTGTTCGACGCGGCCACCATCGAGACGCTGATCGCGCGGCTACAGCGGGTGCTGACGGCGATGACGGCCGATCCCACGCACCCGTTGTCGTCGGTGGACCTGCTCGACGAGGCTGAGCACGCGCGTCTGAAAGAGCTTGGAAATACGGCGGTTTTGACGGGGCCGGCGAGTGCGCCGGTGTCGGTGCCGGAGTTGTTCGCCGCGCGGGTAGCCGGCGCGCCGGAGGCGGTGGCGCTGGTGTGCGAGGGCTTGTCGGTGACCTACCGCGAGCTGGACGAGGCGTCGAACCGGTTGGCACACCTGTTGGCGGCCCACGGTGCGGGTCCGGGACAGACTGTGGCGCTGCTGTTTTCGCGGTCGGCCGAGGCGGTCGCGGCGATTGTGGCGGTGCTCAAGACCGGGGCGGCTTACCTGCCGATCGATCCTTCTTCCCCGGATAACCGGATCGAGTTCATGCTCGGTGACGCCACGCCGGTGGTCGCGGTCAGCACCGCTGATCTGGCCGGGCGGTTCGAGGGCCGGGGCGTGCCCGTCATCGACGTCAACGATCGGCGCCTCGACACCTTGCCCGACACGGGTCTGCCGCTGCCGCGGCCGGACAGTGTCGCCTATCTGATCTACACCTCGGGTACCACCGGTGTCCCCAAAGGCGTTGCGATCACGCACCGTAGCGTCACCGCGCTGCTGGGGTCACTGGATGCGGGCCTGCCGTCCGCGGGGGTGTGGTCGCAAAGTCACTCGCTGGCGTTCGACGTCTCGGTGTGGGAGATCTTCGGCGCGCTGCTGCGCGGCGGGCGGCTGGTCGTGGTGCCCGAGTCGGTGGCGCGTTCACCGCAAGACCTGCACGAGGTGTTGGTCGCCCAGGGCGTGACCGTGTTGACCCAGACCCCGTCGGCGGTGGCAATGCTCTCGCCCGAGGGACTGGAGTCGGTGTCGCTGGTGATGGCCGGTGAGGCCTGCCCGGCCGAGGTGGTGGACCGGTGGGCGCCGGGACGGGTGATGGTCAACGCCTATGGGCCGACCGAAACGACGATGTGTGTGACCATCAGTGCGCCCCTGGCGCCGGGGTCGGCGGCCCACGGGCCGGTGCCGATCGGGTCCCCGGTGCCCGGGGCGGCGCTGTTCGTACTCGACGAGTCGTTGCGTCCGGTGCCCGAAGGTGTGGTCGGGGAGCTGTATGTGGCCGGATCCGGTGTGGCCGCGGGATATCTCGGTCGGACCGGGCTGACCGCGTCGCGGTTTGTGGCCTGCCCGTTCGGCGGGGCCGGAACGCGGATGTACCGCACGGGCGACCTGGTGCGCTGGACCGCCGACGGTCAGCTGCAGTACTTCGGCCGCGCCGACGAGCAGGTCAAGATTCGCGGATACCGCATCGAACTCGGCGAAATCCAAACCGCGCTGGCCGGACTCGACGGCGTCGAGCAGGCCGTGGTCATCGCCCGCGAGGACCGCCCCGGCGACAAGCGCCTGGTCGGCTACCTGACCGGCAGCGCCGACGCGACGTCGGTGCGCACCGCACTGGCCGAACGGCTGCCCGCCTACATGGTCCCCGCCGCGGTGATGGCGCTCGACGCACTTCCGTTGACCGCCAACGGCAAACTCGACACCCGCGCCCTGCCGGCACCCGACTACGTCGCCGGTGAGTACCGCGCCCCCGAGACCCCCACCGAAGAAATCCTGGCCGGCATCTTCGCCGAGATCCTCGACGTGGAGCGGGTCGGAGTCGACGACTCGTTCTTCGATCTGGGCGGGGACAGCATCTCGGCGATGCGTCTGATCGCCGCGATCAACGCGAGCCTGGGTGCCGATCTGGCGGTGCGCGTCGTGTTCGAGTCGCCCACGGTGGCCCAGTTGGCGCCCCGGATCGGCGGGGGCGGAAGCGGGCTGGAGCCGTTGATCGCGGGGGAGCGGCCTACGGTGGTGCCGCTGTCGTTCGCGCAGAATCGGTTGTGGTTCCTGGACCAATTGCAAGGGCCCTCACCGGTCTACAACATGTCGGCCGCGCTGCGGCTGGACGGTCGGCTCGACGCCGAGGCACTCGGGGCCGCGCTGGGCGATGTGGTCGCCCGTCACGAGAGCCTGCGCACCCTGTTCGCCGCGCCCGAGGGAACACCCCAGCAGGTCGTCTTACCGGCGGAGGCGGCCGATTTCGGCTGGGAGGTTGTCGACGCCAGCGGCTGGTCGGCAAGCCAGCTGGAGGAGGCGATCGGCGACACGGCCCGCTACACCTTCGACCTGGCCACCCAAATCCCCTTGCGGGCAGAGCTTTTCCACGTGGCCGACGACCAGCATGTGCTGGTGGCAGTCGTGCACCACATCGCCGCCGACGGCATGTCCATCACGCCGCTGGTGCGTGATCTGGGGGTGGCCTACGCCAGCCGCTGCGCCGGGCGGGCCCCGGACTGGGCGCCGTTGCCGGTGCAGTACGTCGACTACACGCTTTGGCAGCGCGCGCAATTCGGTGACCTGACCGATAGCGACAGCCGTATCGCCGCCCAGCTGTCCTACTGGCAGGACGCGCTGGCCGGAATGCCCGAGCGAGTGCAGCTGCCCACCGATCGGCCCTACCCGATGGTGGCCGACCAGCGCGGCGCCACCGTCGAAATCGACTGGCCCACCGAGCTGCAGCGGCGCGTCGGTGAGGTGGCACGCCGGCACAACGCCACCAGCTTCATGGTCATCCAGACCGCGCTGACGGTGCTGTTGTCCAAGCTCAGCGCTAATCCCGATGTGGCGGTGGGCTTTCCGATCGCCGGGCGGCGCGACCCCGCACTCGACGAGCTGGTGGGCTTCTTCGTCAACACCCTGGTGCTGCGCGTCGACGTCGCCGGTGACCCGACCTTCGCCGAGGTGCTGGACCGGGTGCGCACGCGCAGCCTGGCCGCCTACGAGCACCAGGACGTGCCCTTCGAGGTGCTCGTCGAGCGGCTCAACCCGACCCGCAGCCTGACCCACCACCCGCTGGTGCAGGTGATGCTGGCCTGGCAGAACTTCGCCGGCCAGGACGGCGGCCCGGCCGCGGGGCTGTCCCTGGGCGACGTCGACGTCACGCCGATGCCGGTGGACACCCAGACCGCCCGCATGGACCTGACCTTCTCACTGGGCGAACGCTGGGCCGAGGGCAACGAGCCCGCCGGGATCGGCGGAACCCTCGAATTCCGCACCGACGTGTTCGACGCGGACACCATCGAGGCGCTGATCGACCGATTGCAGCGGGTGCTGGAGGCGATGACCGACGATCCCGCACAACCGGTTTCGTCGATCGACCTGCTCGACGAGAGCGAACACGCTTGGCTGGACGAGGTCGGAAACCGGGCCGCGCTGAGCGGATCGGCAACCCGCACCGAGTCGATCCCGGCGCTGTTCGCCGCCCAGGTAGCCCGCACGCCCGAGGCAGTTGCCCTGGTGTGCGACGGCCGGTCGCTGACCTATCGTGAGCTGGACGAGGCGTCGAACCGGCTGGCGCATCTGCTGGTGGCCGGTGCCGCCGGCCCGGGACAGACTGTGGCGCTGCTGCTTTCGCGGTCGGCCGAGGCGATCGTGGCCATCCTCGCGGTGCTCAAATCGGGGGCGGCCTACCTGCCGATCGACCCGGCACTGCCCGAGTCGCGGATCGGTTTCGTGCTCACCGACGCCGCCCCGGTCGCGGCGATCACCACCGCCGATCTGGCCGACCGGTTCCACGGCCACGACGTCGAGGTCATCGACGTCGGTGATATCGAGGCCCCCGCCATCGACACCCAGCCGGCTACCGCACTGCCGGCGCCGGGCCCCGACGATCTCGCCTACCTGATCTACACGTCGGGCACCACCGGTGTCCCCAAAGGCGTTGCGGTGACGCATCGCAACGTCACCCAGTTGCTGGTGGCCGGGGATTCGGGACTGCCGCGCGAGGGCGTGTGGTCGCAATGGCATTCGCTGGCCTTCGACGTCTCGGTGTGGGAGATCTTCGGCGCCCTGCTGCACGGCGGCCGACTGGTCGTCGTGCCCGAATCGCTGGCCCGCTCACCGGAAGACCTGCACGCGTTGCTGGTGGCCGAACAGGTCAGCGTGCTCAGCCAAACCCCGTCCGCGGCCGGCGCGCTCCCGCCGTCGGGGCTGGAGTCGGTCACGCTGGTGGTGGCCGGTGAGGCCTGCCCGTCCGAACTGGTCGACCGGTGGGCGCCGGGGCGGGCGATGATCAACGCCTACGGCCCGACCGAAGCCACGGTCTACGCCGCCATCAGCGCGCCGCTGGAAGCGGGGGCACCCGGTGTGGTGCCGATCGGCTCCCCGGTGCCGGGCGCGGCGTCGTTCGTGCTCGACGAGTGGCTGCGGCCGGTGCCCCCGGGCGTGGTCGGCGAGCTCTATATCGCCGGCGCCGGCATCGCCTGCGGCTACTGGCGGCGGTCCGGCTTGACCGCATCGCGTTTCGTGGCCTGCCCCTTCGGCGAGCCGGGGGCGCGCATGTACCGCACCGGTGACCTGGTGCGCTGGCGCACCGACGGGCAGCTGGACTACCTGGGCCGCGCCGACGAGCAGGTCAAGATCCGCGGCTACCGCATCGAACTCGGCGAGGTGCGCACGGCACTGGCCTGGGTCGACGGCGTCGAGCAGGCGGTCGTGGTGGCCCGGGAGGACCGCCCCGGGGACAAGCGCCTCGTCGGGTACGTCACCGGCACCGCCGACCCGGCTGCGGTGCGCGCCGCGCTGGCCGAGCGGCTGCCGGGCTACATGATCCCGACCGCCGTGATCGTGATGCAGGCCCTGCCGCTCACCGCCAACGGCAAGCTCGACACCCGCGCCCTGCCCGCACCGGACTATCAGGACGCCGACCGGTATCGCGCCCCCGACAACGCAATCGAAGAAATCCTGGCCGGAATCTACGCCCAGGTGCTCGGCCTCGAGCGCGTCGGCGTCGACGACTCCTTCTTCGACCTTGGCGGCGACAGCATTTCGTCGATGCAAGTGGTGACCCGCGCACGGGCGGCCGGCCTGGTGTGCAAGACGCGCGACATCTTCGTCGAGCAGACCGTGGCCCGGCTGGCCCGGGTGGCCGAAGTGGCCGACGCCGAAGCCGCCGTGGCCGACGAGGGCCTCGGCCCGGTGCAGGCCACCCCGATCATCTGCTGGCTGCAGGACGTGGAAAACGCCGGCGGCCAAGTCGATCAGTTCAACCAGACCATGCTGGTGCAGGCCCCCGCCGCCGTCACCGAGCCCGACGTCGTCGCGGTGCTGCAGGCCGTGCTGGATCGCCATGCCATGCTGCGGCTGATCGTCGACAAGGACCCCGCCACCGGCTGGTCGCTGACGGTTCCCGAGCCGGGCTCGGTGGATGCCCATGCCTGCCTGCATGCGGTGGACGAACTGTCCGACGCGGCGGTCATCGAGGCGCGGTCACGGTTGAACCCGGCCGCCGGTGTGATGCTCAGCGCGGTGTGGGCGAGCGCCACCCGCCAACTGGTGGTGATCGTTCACCACCTGTCCATCGACGGTGTATCCTGGCGAATTCTGTTGCAGGACTTGAACATCGCCTGGGCGCAGCATCACAGCGGGCGGCCCGTGACGCTGCCCGCCGCGGGCACCTCGTTCGCCCGGTGGGCCTCGCGGCTGGCTGAACACGCGCACCACCCCGACGTGGTGAGGCAGGCCGACGCCTGGCGGCAGGTCGCCGCGACGCCGCCCGCACTTCCCGCGCTGCGTCCCGACGTGGATACCTTCGCCACCGCCGGACACCTGTCCATGGAACTCGACGGCGAGACCACCGGCATGCTGCTCGGTGACGTGCCGGCGGCGTACCACGCTGGGGTGCAAGACATCCTGTTGATAGCGTTCGGGCTGGCGTGCGCCGAATTCGCCGGCGGCGCCGCCGCGCCGGTCGGCATCGATGTCGAGGGCCACGGCCGCCACGAGGAGCTGGGCCGCGACGTCGACCTCTCCCACACCGTGGGCTGGTTCACCACCAAGTACCCGGTTTCCCTTGCAGTGCAAGGTGTTTCCTGGGCGCAGGTGATCGCCGGCGGCACCGCGCTGGGCGCGGTGCTCAAAGACGCCAAGGAACAACTGCGCGCCCTGCCGGACCCGCTGACCTACGGGCTGCTGCGCTACCTGAACACCGACGTCGACCTCGAGGGCGCCGACCCGACGATCGGGTTCAACTACCTGGGACGCCAGGGCGGTGCGGCCGAGCTCACCGACGACATGTGGCGGCCGGACGCGGACGGCTGGTCGGTCACCCGCGCGGCGACCGCCATACCCATGCCGCTGATGCACACCGTCGAGTTGAACGCCGTCACCATCGACACCGACGCCGGACCACAGCTGCACGCCAACTGGACCTGGGCGCCCTCGGCCCTGGACGACGAGCAGGTCAACCGGCTGGGCCGGCTCTGGTTCGAGGCCCTGGCCGGAATCTGCGCCCACGTGCGCAACGGCGGCGGCGGTCTGACGCCGTCGGACATCGCGCCCGCCCGCCTGAGCCAACAGCAGATCGATCAGCTTGCGCGGCAACACCACATCGCCGACGTGCTGGCGCTCACCCCGGTCCAGCAGGGGTTGCTCTTCCACGCCAACACCGCACAGGCGACCGACGACCTCTACGCAGGACAGCTGGACATCAGCATCACCGGCCCGCTGGACCCCGACCGCCTACGCGACGCGGTGCAGACGATGATCGGCCGGCATCCCAACCTGGTGGCACGGTTCTGCGACCAGTACGACGAGCCCGTCCAGATCATCCCGGCCGACCCCGCGGCGTCCTGGCAGTACCTCGAACTGGACGGCGACCCCGACGCCGACGCGCGGGTTCGGCGGCTGTGCGCCGCCGAGCGCGCCGCGGTGTGCGGCGACCTCGCCGAGCAGCCCGCCTTCCGGGTGGCGCTGGCCCGCACCGCCGCCGACCGGTACCGGCTGGTGCTCACCAACCACCACATCGTGCTCGACGGCTGGTCGATGCCGATCCTGCTCGGAGAGATCTTCGCCGCCTACTACGGGCAGCGCCTGCCGGCGGCGGCGCCCTACCGCGGCTTCGTCGCCTGGCTGGCCGAGCGTGACGTCGAGGCCGCGCGCGCGGCCTGGGCCGAGGTGTTCGCCGGCTTCGACACCCCCACCCTGGTCGGCCCCCAGGACCGGACCGAGTTCGGAGCGCAAAGCGTCGAGTCGTACACGCTGCCGGCCGAGCTCAGCCAGGCCACCACCGACCTGGCCCGCTCCTGCCACACCACCGTCAACACGGTGCTGCAGGCCGCGTTCGCGCAACTGCTGTGCGGGCTGACCGGCCACGGCGATGTCGTTTTCGGCACCACCGTGTCGGGCCGTCCCGCAGAGGTCGTCGGCGCGGACGCCATGGTGGGCCTGCTGATCAACACCGTGCCGGTCCGGGCGAACATCACCGCGACCACCACCACCGCCGAACTGCTCGACCAACTGCAGGGCGCGTACAACCACACGCTCGACCATCAGCACCTGGCGCTCAACGAGATTCACCGCATCACCGGCCAGGACCAGCTGTTCGACACTCTGTTCGCGTACGAGAACTATCCGATCGACGCCAGCGCGCTGTCGGCCGACCAGGAGCTGGCCGTCACCGACATCACCAGCCGCGAATCCACCCACTACCCGCTGACTGTGCAGGCCCAGCCCGGCAAGGAACTGCGCCTCCAGGTCGAATACGACACCGACGTCTTCGACGCGGCACGAATCGGGACGCTGATCGAGCGGTTGCGGCAGCTGCTGACCGCCATGACCACCGACCCGGCGAGGCGGCTGTCGTCGATCGACGTGCTCGACGCCGCTGAACACGACCGGCTGGACGACTTGGGCGACCGGGCCGTGCTGACCCGGCCCAGCACGCCCTCAAAAGCCACGTCGATCCCCGCGTTGTTCGCCGCGCAGGCGGCGCGCAGCCCGCGGGCCGCCGCGGTGACCTTCGAGGGTCGGTCCATGTCGTACCGGGAGCTCGACGAGAAGTCGAACCGGTTGGCGCACTTGCTGATCGGCCGCGGGGTCGGCCCGGGCGAGTCCGTGGCCCTGCTGTTCCCGAAGTCGGCCGACGCGATCGTGGCCATCCTGGCGGTGCTGAAAACCGGTGCGGCCTACCTGCCGATCGACCCGGCGCTGCCGGCGGCGCGCATCGATTTCATGCTCACCGACTCCGCGCCGATGGCGGCGATCACCGTCGCGACGCTGGCGGACAAGCTAGACGCCCACGATCTGATCGTCATCGACATCGACGACCGTGCGGTGGCACGCCAGCCCGGCACGGCCGTGCCCGCGCCGGCGCCGGAACACGTCGCGCACATCATCTACACCTCGGGCACCACCGGTGTGCCCAAGGGCGTGGCGGTCAGCCACCACAACGTGACCCGGCTGTTCGACGCGCAGGCCGTCGGGGTGGAGTTCTCGGCCGACCAGGTGTGGACCCAGTTCCACTCGTATGCCTTCGACTTCTCGGTGTGGGAGATTTGGGGCGCCCTGCTGCACGGCGGGCGGCTCGTCGTGGTGCCCGATTCGGTGGCCCGCTCACCCATGGAATTCCACGCCCTGCTGGCCGCCGAGAAGGTCACCGTGCTGAGCCAGACCCCGTCGGCGGTGCGCATGCTGTCACCGCAGGGCCTGGAATCCGCGGCCCTGGTTATCGGCGCCGAGCCCTGCCCGCCCGAGCTGGTAGACCGCTGGGCGCCCGGACGGATGATGGTCAACGTCTACGGCCCGACCGAAGCCACGATCTTCTCGTCGATGAGCACACCGTTGGCCGCCGGCTCGGGCGCGCCGCCGATCGGCTCGGCGGTGCCCGGCGCGGCGTTGTTCGTCCTGGACGGGTGGCTGCGCCAGGTGCCGGCCGGAGTGGTCGGCGAGCTCTATGTCGCCGGCCGCGGCGTCGGCTACGGCTACGCGCGCCGGGCCGGGCTGACCGCGACCCGATTCCTCGCCTGCCCGTTCGGTGAGCCCGGAGCGCGCATGTACCGCACCGGGGACCTGGTGCGGTGGGGTCCCGACGGGCAGCTGCAGTACTTCGGCCGCGCCGACGAGCAGGTCAAGATCCGCGGCTACCGCATCGAGGTCGGCGAGGTGCGCTCGGCCCTGGCCGCGCTCGACGGCGTCGACGAGGCGGTCGTCGTCGCCCGCGAGGACCGACCCGGCGACAAGCGCCTGGTCGGCTACCTCACCGGCACCGCGGACCCGGCCGAGGCCCGCGCGCAGCTGGCCGAACGCCTGCCGGCCTACATGGTCCCGGCGGCGGTGGTGGTGCTCGACGCGCTGCCGATGACCCTCAACGGCAAGCTCGACATCCGCGCCCTGCCCGCACCGGAGTACTCCGCGGCCGGGTATCGCTCGCCGACCACCCCCACCGAGGAGATCCTGGCCGGCATCTACGCCCACGTGCTCGGCGTCGAGCGCGTCGGGGTCGACGACTCCTTCTTCGACCTCGGCGGCGACAGCATCTCGGCGATGCGGGTGATCGCGGCGGTCAACAGCGCCATGGACGTCGGCGTCCCGGTGCGCGTGATCTTCGAGTCGCCCACCGTCGCCCAGCTGGCCCCGCGCATCGGCGAGGACACCGGCCGGCTGGATCCGCTGGTGGCGGGCGAGCGGCCGGCCGTGATCCCGCTGTCCTTCGCCCAGAGCCGGCTGTGGTTCCTGGACCAGCTGCAGGGACCGTCCCCGGTCTACAACATGGCGGCGGCGTTGCGGATGCACGGACGCCTCGACGTGCCGGCGCTCGGCGCGGCGCTGGCCGACGTGGTGGCCCGCCACGAAAGCCTGCGCACGGTGTTCGCCGCGACCGAGGAAACACCCCAGCAGGTGGTGATCCCGGTCGAGCAAGCCGATCTGGACTGGCGGACCGTGAACGCCCACGGCTGGTCGGCGACCCGGCTGCGCGAGGCCATCGACGCCGCTGCCGGCGAAACCTTCGACCTGGCCACCCAGATCCCGTTGCGCGCCTCGCTGTTCCGCATCACCGACGACGAGTACGTGCTGGTGGCCGTGGTGCACCACATCGCCGCCGACGGCTGGTCGCTGCGGCCGCTGGTGCGCGACCTGGGCATGGCGTATGCCAGCCGCTGCGCCGGGCGGGCCCCGGACTGGGAGCCGCTGGCCGTGCAGTACGTCGACTACACGCTGTGGCAGCGCGCCCAGTTCGGCGAGCTCGCCGACAGCGGCAGCCGCATCGCCGCGCAGCTGGCCTACTGGCAGGACGCGCTGGCCGGCATGCCCGAGCGGTTGCAGCTCCCCACCGACCGGCCCTACCCGCCGATCGCCGATCAGCGCGGTGCCGCGGTCGAGGTGGACTGGCCGGCCGACCTGCAACAGCAGGTCGCCGGGCTGGCCCGGGAGTACAACTCCACCAGCTTCATGGTGGTGCAGGCCGCCCTGGCGGTGCTGCTGTCCAAGATCAGCGCCAGCACCGACGTCGCGGTCGGCTTCCCGATCGCCGGGCGGCGCGACCCCGCTCTCGACGAGCTGGTCGGGTTCTTCGTCAACACCCTGGTGCTGCGCGTCGACCTGGCCGGCGACCCCAGCTTCACCGAGCTGCTGACCCGGGTGCGCACGCGCAGCCTGGAGGCCTTCGAGCACCAGGACGTGCCGTTCGAGGTGCTGGTGGAGAAGGTCAACCCGACCCGGAGCCTGACCCATCACCCACTGATCCAGGTCATGCTGGCCTGGCAGAACTTCGCCGGCCAGGACAGCGACCCCGGCGCCGGGCTGGCCCTGGGCGACGTCCAGGTCACGTCGATGCCGCTGGACACCCAGGTCGCCCGCATGGATCTGACCTTCTCGCTGGCCGAACGCTGGGCCGAGGACAACGAGCCCGCCGGGATCGGCGGGCGGGTGGAGTTCCGCACCGACGTGTTCGACGCGGACACCATCCGCACGCTGATCGACCGGCTGCAGCGCGTCCTGGAGGCGATGACGGCCGATCCCACCCGCGCGCTGTCCACCGTCGACCTGCTCGACCGGCGTGAGCACGCCCGGCTGGACGCCCTGGGCAACCGCGCGGTGCTGACCGCGCCCCCGGCCACCGACGCGTCGGTCCCGGCGTTGTTCGCCGAGCAGGTCGCGCGCACCCCGGACGCGGTGGCGCTGCGATGCGACGGCCGCTCGTGGACCTACCGCGAACTCGACGAGGCCGCCAACCGGCTGGCCCACCGCCTGACCGGCTTCGGCGTCGGCCGCGGCGAGCGGGTCGCGCTGCTGTTCCCGCGGTCGGCCGAGGCGATCGTGGCCATGCTGGCGGTGCTCAAGACGGGGGCCGCGTACCTGCCGATCGACCCGGGGCTGCCGGCGGAGCGGATCGGGTTCATGCTCGCCGACGCCGCGCCGATGGCCGCGATCAGCACCGCCGAACTGGCCGAGCGGTTGTACGGACACCACGTCGTCGTCATCGACGTCGGCGATCCGGCCGTCGACACCCAGCCGTCCACCGCGTTGCCGACGCCGAACGCCGACGACATCGCCTACCTGATCTACACCTCGGGCACCACCGGTGTCCCCAAAGGCGTTGCGGTCACGCATCGCAACGTCGCCGCGCTGCTGGCATCCGGAGACTCCGGTCTGCCGCGCGAGGGCGTGTGGTCGCAATGGCACTCGCTGGCCTTCGACGTCTCGGTCTGGGAGATCTTCGGCGCGCTGCTGCAGGGCGGGCGCCTGGTGGTCATCCCCGACTCGGTGGTCCGGTCGCCGGACGACTTCCACGCGTTGCTGGTCGCCGAAGAGGTCACCGTGATCAGTCAGACGCCGTCCGCGGCGGACGTGCTGTCGCCCGAGGGGCTGCAGTCCGCGGCCCTGGTAGTGGCCGGCGAGGCGTGCCCGACCGAGCTGGTCGACCGGTGGGCGCCCGGCCGCGTGATGATCAACGCCTACGGCCCGACCGAGGCGACGGTGTACGCGGCGGTCAGCGCCCCGCTGCAAGCGGGATCGCCCACGGTGCCGATCGGTTCGCCGGTGCCCGCGGCGGGGGTGTTCGTCCTGGACGAGTCCCTGCGGCCGGTGCCGCACGGCGTGGTCGGCGAGCTGTATGTGGCCGGCGGCGGCGTCGGCGTCGGTTATTGGCGCCGGGCCGGGCTGACCGCGTCGCGGTTCGTGGCCTGCCCGTTCGGGGCGCCCGGCTCGCGGATGTATCGCACCGGGGACCTGGTGCGCTGGGGCGCCGACGGTCAGCTGCGGTACCTGGGCCGCGCCGACGAGCAGGTCAAGATCCGCGGCTACCGCATCGAGCTCGGCGAGGTGCGTTCGGCGCTGACGGCCGTGGACGGTGTGGAGCAGGGCGCGGTGATCGCCCGCGAGGACCGTCCCGGCGACAAGCGCCTGGTCGGCTACATCACTGGGGGAGCGGACCCGGTCGAGGTCCGCGCCCGGCTGGCCGATCGCCTGCCCGCCTACATGGTCCCGGCCGCTGTCGTGGCGATCGAGGCCCTGCCGCTCACGCCCAACGGCAAGCTGGACGCGCGGGCCCTGCCGGCACCCGAATACCGCGACGTCGACCGGTATCGCGCCCCCGGCACGCCCGTCGAGGAGACCCTGGCCGGCATCTACGCCCAGATCCTGGGCGTCGACCGGGTCGGCATCGACGACTCCTTCTTCGACCTCGGCGGCGACAGCATTTCCTCGATGCAGGTGGTGACCCGCGCGCGGGCGGCCGGCCTGGTGCTGCGGACGCGCGACATCTTCACCGAGCAGACCGTGGCCCGGCTGGCCCTTGTGGCCGGCGTGACCGACGGTGAGTACGGCGCGGCCGACGAGGGCGTCGGCGAAATCTCCGCCACCCCGATCATTCGCTGGCTGCGCAGCGTCGACGGCCCGGTCGACCAGTTCAACCAGACGATGGTGCTGCAGGCCCCCGCCGGCGTCACCGAGGCCGACGTGGTGATGGTGTTGCAGGCCCTGCTGGACCGGCACGCCATGCTGCGGCTGCGGGTCGACGATGACGCCGGCGAGTGGTCTCTTCAGGTGCCCGAGCCGGGGTCGGTCGATGCGGCCCAGCGCATGCACGCGGTCGACGAATTGTCCGACGCGGCGATCGTCGAGGCGCGGTCGCGGCTGAACCCGACCGCCGGGGTGATGCTCAGCGCGCTGTGGGTGGCCGCCACCCGCGAACTGGTGCTGATCGTTCACCACCTGGCCGTCGACGGCGTGTCCTGGCGGGTGCTGCTGGAAGACCTCAACATCGCCTGGGGCCAGCACCATCACGGGCAACCGATCGCGCTGCCCGCGGGCGGGACATCGTTCGCCCGGTGGGCCACGCTGCTCGCCGAGCACGCCCAGTCGCCGGCCGTGCTCGAGCAGGCCGAGGCCTGGCGGCGGGTCGCCGCGACGCCGCCGGCACTACCGGCGGTGCGGCCCGAGGCCGACACCTACGAGACCGCCGAGAACATGTCGGTGACGCTGGACGCCGAGACCACCCGCACGCTGCTCGGTGAGGCACCGGCCGCATTCCACGCCGGGGTCAACGACATCCTGCTGGTCGGCTTCGCCCTGGCCTGGGCCGAGTTCCTGGGCCCCAACGTTGCAGTCGGCTCGCCGATCGGCATCGACGTTGAAGGCCACGGCCGCCACGAGGAGCTGGCCGCTGGAGTGGACCTGTCGCGCACCGTGGGCTGGTTCACCACCAAATACCCGGTGGCACTGAACGTCTGGGGGCTGTCCTGGGCGCAGGTCACGGCCGGCGCACCGATCCTGGGCGACCTGGTGAAGGACGCCAAGGAGCAACTGCGCGCGCTGCCGGATCCGCTCACCTACGGCTTGCTGCGCTACCTGAACACCGAGGTCGACCTGGACGGCGCCGACCCGACGATCGGGTTCAACTATCTGGGCCGGTTGGGCGGCGCGGCGGCCGAGCTCTCCGACGAGCTGTGGCGCATCAGCCCGGACGGCTCGTCGGCCACCGCCATCAGCACGGCGGTGCCCATGCCGCTGATGCACACCGTGGACCTCAACGCCGGCACCATGGACACCGCGGACGGTCCGCAGCTGCACGCCAACTGGACGTGGGCCGCCTCGGCGCTGGACCGCGAGCAGGTCGCCCGGCTGAGCCGGTTGTGGTTCGAGGCCCTGGCCGGCATCTGCGCGCACGTCCGTCACGGCGGCGGCGGGCTGACCCCGTCGGACATCGTCCCTGCCCGCCTGAACCAGCAGCAGATCGACCAGCTCGAACGGCGGCAGCGCATCGCCGACGTGCTGCCGCTGACCCCGCTGCAGGAGGGGCTGCTCTTCCACGCCGACACCACGCGGGGCAGCAGGGGCCAGCTGGAGGACCACCTGTACGTCGTCCAGCTCGACCTCAGCCTGACCGGCCCGCTGGACGCGGACCGGCTGCGCGATGCGATGCACACCGTGATCGGCCGGCACCCGCACCTGGTGGCCCGATTCTGCGACGAGTTCGATGAGCCGGTCCAGGTCATCCCGGCGGATCCGGCCATGGCCTGGCGTTACCTCGAGCTCAAGACCAACGGCAGTCGGCCCGAAGAACAGCTCCAGCGGCTGTGCGCCTCCGAGCGCGCCGCGGTCTACGACCTGGCCGACCAACCGGCCGTCCGCGCCGCGCTGGTCCGCATGGGCGACGACCGGCACCGGCTGGTGCTGACCATCCATCACATCGTGCTCGACGGCTGGTCGGTGCCGATCCTGCTGAACGAGACGTTCGCGGCTTACACCGGGCAGCGACTGCCCGCACCCGCGCCGTATCGCAGGTTCGTCGACTGGCTGGCCGACCGCGACCGGGACGCCGCCCGCGCGGCCTGGGGCGAGGTGTTGGACGGCTTCGACACCCCGACGCTGGTCGGGCCGCCGCAGCAACTGGAGCTCGGCGGTCGAGGCGTCCAGTCGTTCGCGCTGTCCGAGGAGACCACCCGGGCGCTCAGCGAGCTGGCCCGCTCCAGCCACACCACGGTCAGCACCGTGCTGCAGGCCGCGTGGGCGCAGCTGCTGGCCTGGCTGACCGGACAGCAGGACGTCGCCTTCGGCACTACAGTGTCGGGCCGGCCGGCCGAGGTCGTCGGCGCCGAATCGATGGTGGGCCTGATGATCAACACCGTCCCGGTGCGGGCCCGCATGACGGCGGCGACCACCACGACCGAGCTGCTCGCCCAGCTGCAACGCGGGCACGCCGAGACGCTCGACCATCAGCACCTGGCGCTCAGCGAGATCCACCGGATCACCGGTCAGGAGCGGCTGTTCGACACCCTCTTCGCGTACGAGAACTACCCGCTGGACACCTCGGCGATGGCGGTCGACTACGAACTGACGATCTCCGACGTCAACATGTTCGAGCGCAACCACTACCCGCTGACGATGCAAGCCGCCCTGTCCGGCGAGGAACTCGGCCTGCGGGTGGAGTACGACACCGGCGTTTTCGACACGCCAACCATCGAGGCGCTCAGCGACCGGTTGGAGCGGGTGCTGCTCGCGATGACCGCCGATCCAAGTCGGCCGCTCTCGTCGGTGGACCTGCTCGGCGCGCCGGAGCGCGCCCGGCTGGACGAGATCGGCAACCGCGCGGTGCTGGGCCGGCCGCGGCCCGTGCTGCCGTCGATTCCCGCGATATTCGACGCGCAGGTCGCCGACCGGCCCGACGCGGTGGCGGTCAGCTGGAGCGGCATGTCGTTGACCTACCGGGAACTCGACCAGGCCGCCACCCGGCTGGCTCACCTGCTCGCCGAGCAGGGCGCGCGCCCGGGAGAGTCGGTGGCACTGCTGTTCTCGCGGTCGGCGCAGGCGATCGTCGCGATGCTGGCGGTGCTCAAGACCGGGGCGGCCTACCTGCCGATCGACCCGGCGGCACCGGGCACCCGGATCCGCTTCATGCTCGACGACGCCGCGCCGATCGCCGCCGTCACCACCGAGGGTCTGCGGTCGCGGCTGAGCGGCTCCGACCTGACGGTCATCGATATCGAGGACCCGCGGATCGGGGACCGTCCCGTCACGCCGCTGCCGGCACCCCCGGCCGAGGGCTTCGCCTACGTCATCTACACCTCGGGCACCACGGGTGTCCCCAAAGGTGTTGCGATCACCCATCGCAACGTGACCCAGCTGCTGGAGTCGCTGGACGCGGGCCTGCCGCGGGTGGGGGTGTGGACGCAGAGCCACTCGTACGCCTTCGACGTGTCGGTCTGGGAGATCTTCGGCGCTCTGCTGCGCGGCGGGCGACTCGTCGTGGTGCCCGAGTCGGTGGCGCGTTCACCGCAGGACTTCCACACCCTGCTGGTCGACGAAGGGGTCACCGTGTTGACCCAGACCCCCTCGGCGGTGGCGATGCTCTCGCCCGAGGGGCTGGATTCGGTGGCGCTGGTGATGGCCGGCGAGGCCTGTCCGGCCGAGGTGGTCGACCGGTGGGCGCCCGGACGGGTGATGGTCAACGCCTATGGCCCGACCGAGACCACCATGTGCGTGGCGATCAGCGCGCCGCTGACACCCGGATCCGGGACACCGCCGATCGGGTCGCCGGTCGACGGCGCGGCCCTGTTCGTCCTCGACGAATGGCTGCGGCCGGTGCCGGCCGGTGTCGTCGGTGAGTTGTATGTGGCCGGCGACGGCGTGGCCGCCGGGTATGTCGGCCGGGCCGGGCTGACGGCGTCGCGGTTCGTGGCCTGCCCGTTCGGCGGGCCGGGCGCGCGGATGTATCGCACCGGGGACCTGGTGCGCTGGGGCGGCGACGGTGAGCTGCAATACTTCGGCCGCGCCGACGAGCAGGTCAAACTCCGCGGCTACCGCATCGAGCTCGGCGAAATCCAGGCCGCGTTGGCCGCACTCGAGGACGTCGACCAGGCCGTGGTGATCGCCCGCGAGGACCAGCCCGGCGTCAAGCGCCTGGTGGGCTACATCACCGGGACGGCCGACCCGGGCGAGGCGCGCACCGCGCTGGCCGGGCGGCTGCCCGGCTACATGGTGCCGGCGGCGGTGGTGGCACTCGACGCGCTGCCGTTGACCACCAACGGCAAACTCGACATCCGAGCCCTGCCGGCAGCGCAGTACGCCGGAGGCAGCTACCGGGCACCGTCCACCGCCCTCGAGGAGGCCCTCGCGGCCAGCTACGCCCACGTGCTCGGTGTCGAGCGCGTCGGCGTCGACGACTCGTTCTTCGATCTGGGCGGCGACAGCATCTCCGCGATGCGCCTGACCGCCGCGATCAACGCCAGCCTCGGCATTGAGCTGGCTGTTCGGACCCTGTTCGAGGCGCCCACCATCAGCGGGTTGAGCCGGCGGCTGCACACCGGGGCGACGGATGCCGACGAGGTGGTGCCCGTACAGACGCTGCGCGACGGGCCCGGCGTGCCGCTGTTCTGCATCCACCCGGCCGGCGGGGTGAGCTGGCCGTATCAGGTCCTTGGGAAGTATTTAAACTGCGCGATCTTCGGCATCCAGCAAACCCGGCGGCCGGACGAGGCCGCGCCGCGGTCTATCCGCGAGTTGGCCGAGAATTACGCCGACCGGATCCAGGACGTCTATCCCGGCGGGCCCTACAACATCCTTGGCTGGTCGTTCGGCGGGGTCGTCGCCCACGAGATCGCCATCGAGCTGCAGCGGCGCGGCTGCGTGATCGGGCGTCTGATCCTGCTCGACGCCCAACCCAGCATCGGCGACGGCATCGCCCTGTCGGAGCACGCCCTGCGCGAGCAGCACGTCCTCGACGACGTCCTGCGGGGCTATCACCTCGGCACCCACATCAGCACCGACGGGCATGCCGGCCCGCCCACCGATGAGCAGCTGGCGGAACTCCTGCGCGAATCGGGGGTCACGGACAGTTCCCGGCACCGATGGCTCGCCGATCTGCTGGTCCGAAACCTGGGTGACAACATCGAGCTCTACCGGCTTCACGAACCCGGGCTGTTCGACGGTGACATCAGCGTCTTCTCCGCCGTGCGGGATCAAAGCGATCGCGGTTTGCTGCTGGCCCGATACTGGGAGCCCTATGCCTCGGGCGACGTTCTCGCGTACCCGGTGGACTGCACCCACGACGAGATGCTGACCGCCGGCTCGGTGGAGACGTATGTGGAGCGGCTCCGGCAGCTGATCCGCGCGGAACGTCGCCGAGAACTGGCCCCGCACGAACGGTTCAACGCGGCGCCCGGTGCGGACGAGCCGCCCGCCAAGTCATGACGGGCCCCGGGTTACGTCGACCGTGCGATCCAATTCACACGTCCGCCGATCACGGTGATCAACACGCGTTGATCGTGGCGGTAGGTGGCCCGTTGCAGCACTTTTCGCGGAGGTCACGCGCGCTTCGGTTCGGGCAACGGTAGGGTCGAAGACGTGTGCGGAGTCACCGGGGAGGTCCGGCTCGACGGGCGGGCGCCCGATGTAGCGGCGGTCTCAGCGATGGCCGCGGTGCTGACACCACGGGGCCCCGACGCGGGCGGCGCCTGGTCGCAGGGCCGGGTTGCGCTGGGCCATCGTCGTCTGAGAATCATCGACCTGACCGAAGCGGGCGCCCAGCCGATGGTCGACTCCGAGCTGGGTCTGTCCATCGCCTGGAACGGCTGCATCTACAACTACAAGGAGCTGCGCCAGGAACTCAGCGGGTACGGCTACCGCTTCTTCTCGCACAGCGACACCGAGGTGCTGATCAAGGCCTACCACCGGTGGGGCGACGACTTCGTCAGCCATCTGTTCGGCATGTTCGCCTTCGCGATCGTCGAACGCGACAGCGGGCGGGTGTTGCTCGGACGGGACCGGCTCGGCATCAAACCGCTGTACCTGACCGAGGACAGCCACCGGATCCGATTCGCGTCGACGCTGCCCGCCCTGCTGGCCGGCGGGGGCGTGGACACCCGGATCGACCCGGTCGCCCTGCACCACTACATGAGCTTCCACTCGGTGGTGCCCGCGCCGAACACGATCCTGCGCGGGGTCCGCAAGGTGCCGCCCGCCTCGCTGGTCGCCATCGAGCCCGACGGCAAACGCACCGTCACCACCTACTGGGCCCCCGACTTCACCCGGCACTCAGACCGCGCGGACTGGTCGGAACGCGACTGGGAAGACGCCGTGCTGTCCACGCTGCGACTGGCGGTCAAACGCCGCCTGGTCGCCGACGTTCCGGTCGGTTGCCTGCTGTCCGGCGGCGTGGACTCCAGCCTGATCGTGGGTCTGCTCGCCGAAGCCGGTCAGCACGGGCTGTCGACCTTCTCCATCGGCTTCGAGTCGGCCGGCGGCGTCAAGGGTGACGAGTTCCAGTACTCCGACATCGTGGCCCAGCGCTTCGAGACCGACCACCACCAGATCCGCATCGAGACCGACCGGATGCTGCCCGCGCTCGACGGGGCCATCGGCGCGATGAGCGAACCGATGGTCAGCCACGACTGCGTCGCCTTCTACCTGCTCAGCCAGGAAGTGGCGCGGCACGTGAAGGTCGTGCAGTCCGGCCAGGGCGCCGACGAGGTGTTCGCCGGCTACCACTGGTATCCGCCGATGGGTGATCCCGCCGCGGCCACCCTGGACGGGGCGGTCGCCCAGTACCGCGGCGCCTTCTTCGACCGCGATGCGGCCGGGGTCCAGGCGCTGGTCGGGTCGGGCATCGTCGCGCCCGACGACCCCAGCCTGCGGTTCGTCACCGAGCACTTCGCCCAGGCCGGCGCCGAAACCGGCATCGACCGCGCGCTGCGGCTCGACACGACGGTGATGCTGATCGACGACCCGGTGAAGCGGGTCGACAACATGACGATGGCGTGGGGGCTGGAGGGTCGGGTGCCGTTCCTCGACCACGAGCTGGTCGACCTGGCCGCGACCTGCCCGCCGGAATACAAGATCGCGCACGAAGGCAAGGGCGTCCTGAAACAGGCTGCGCGACGGGTGATTCCGTCGGAGGTCATCGACCGCCCCAAGGGTTACTTCCCGGTCCCGGCGTTGACCCACCTCGAAGGCCCCTACCTCGACATGGTCCGCGACGCCCTCTACGCGCCCACCGCCAAGGAACGCGGCCTGTTCAACACCGACGCGGTCGACGTGCTGCTGGCCAACCCCAACGGCAGGCTGACCCCGCTGCGCGGCAACGAGCTCTGGCAGATCGCGCTGCTCGAGCTCTGGTTGCAGCGTCACGGTGTGACGGGCCCGGTTGCATGACCGTGGTCGACCCCTCCGGCGACCACACCGAGGCGATCACGCTCGGTCTGCACGACGCCTCGCCGCCCGAGCTGGTCGACGCGATGGCCAAAGATGTTGAGCTCGAGCTGGGTTGGGGCCGACTGATTTTCGGGCAGACCTTCGCCAATTCCCAGGAACTGGTCGAGGCGCTGCGCCGCGAGGGGCCCGGGCGGCGCGACATCTGCATCTACGCCCGCGAATCCCACGTGGTGGTCGCCGAGGCGCCCACCGAGCTGTTCATCGACCCCAGCCACACCTATCGGCTGCGTTTCACCCCGGAGACGAAGAACCTGGCGCCGGCGCCGCTGGGCGTGACGGTGCGCACCCTCAACGACCCGATCGATGCCGACGCCATGAATCGCGTCTACGTGCGCTGCGGCATGGTCCCGGCCGGGGTGGACGTGATCTGGGACAACCACCGGAACGTGCCCGCGGTGAAGTACCTGCTCGCGGTGCGCGACGAGGATGGGGCCGTGGTCGGCACCGTCACCGGCGTCGATCACCAGTTGCTGTTCAACGACCCGGAGGAAGGATCGAGCCTGTGGACCCTGGCGGTCGATCCGGCCGCCGGGCTGCCCGGCGTGGGCGGCGCCCTCACCAGGGCGCTGGCCGAGCACTTCCGCAGCGCGGGCCGCGCCTACATGGATCTGTCGGTGGCGCACGACAACGCGGCCGCCATCGGCCTGTACGAGAAGCTGGGTTTCCGTCGCGTCCCGGTGCTGGCGATCAAGCGCAAGAACGCGATCAACGAACCGCTCTTCAGCCCGCCGCCCGAGACGGTCGACGACCTCAATCCCTACGCCCGGATCATCGCCGACGAGGCGCTGCGCCGGGGGATCTGGGTCGAGGTGCTCGACGCCGAGACCGGCGAGATGCGGCTTACGCACGGCGGCCGCAGCGTCATCACCCGGGAATCGTTGTCCGAGTACACCTCGGCGGTGGCGATGTGCCGCTGCGACGACAAGCGGTTGACGCGGCGCCTGGTCTCCGAGGCGGGCATCACCGTACCGCGGGCCCGGCTGGCCACCTTCGACGAGAGCGATTTCGCCTTCCTCGAGGAGGTCGGCGAGGTCGTCGTCAAACCGACGCGCGGCGAGCAGGGCAAGGGCATCACCGTTGGGGTCGTCCCGGACAACGGCCCCGACGACCTCAGCGCCGCCCTGGCCCGGGCCCGCCAGCAATACCCGGACGTGCTGATCGAGCAGCGGGTGGACGGTGACGACCTTCGGCTGGTGGTGATCGACGGCCGCGTCGTCGCGGCCGCGCTGCGGATGCCTCCCGAGGTCATCGGCACCGGGGAGCACAGCGTGCGGGACCTGATCGCGGCCGAGAGCCGGCGCCGGTCGGCGGCCACCGGCGGTGAGTCCCGCATTCCGCTCGACGACCTCACGGAGTCGACGATCGCCGAAGCCGGCTGGACCCTAGACGACGTGCTGCCGCAGGGAACCCGGCTGCGGGTTCGCCGCACCGCCAACCTGCATCAGGGCGGCACCATCCACGACGTCACCGCGCACGTGAACAGCGAACTGTGCCGCGTCGCGGTAACGGCGGCCGAGGCGATCGGCATCCCGGTGACCGGGATCGACCTGTTGGTGCCCGACGTCACCGGCGCCGAGTACGTCTTCATCGAAGCCAACGAGCGCCCGGGGCTGGCCAACCACGAGCCCCAGCCCACGGCCGCGGCTTTCATCGACTTTCTCTTCCCCGGCCACCCCGGCCAGCCGCAGGCCTGGACTCCCGAGGAGTCCCGGTCCGACCGGGGTTGACGCCTGCGGGCGCGGCGCCGATTTGGTACCCGGTCGAGGGCTAGCGACGGGTACTGAGTGGGTAAATCTCTGTCAAACCAGAACGGAGACCGCATGAGTGCGAGCGCGCAGACCAAAACCATCTCGACGCATGTGCCGGCGCGGCTGGACCGGCTGCCGTGGTCGCGGTTCCACTGGCGCGTGGTCGTCGGCCTGGGCGGGGTGTGGGTGCTCGACGGGCTCGAGGTCACGATGGTGGGCAACGTGTCGGCCCGGCTGATGGAGCGCAACAGTGGCATCGCGCTGGACGCCGCGCAGATCGGCATGGCGGCAGCGATCTACATCGCCGGTGCGTGTTCGGGGGCGCTGTTCTTCGGTCACCTGACGGACCGGTTCGGCCGGCGGAACCTGTTCATCCTTACCCTGGCGATCTATTTGGCGGGGACCGTCGCGACCGCGTTCGCGTTCGCCCCGTGGTATTTCTTCCTGACCCGTTTCTTCACCGGGGCGGGCATCGGGGGCGAATACGCCGCCATCAATTCGGCCATCGACGAGCTGATCCCGGCGCGGGTGCGCGGTCGGGTCGACCTGGTGATCAACGGGACCTATTGGCTGGGTTCGGCCGCCGGTGCGGGCGGCGCGCTGATCCTGTTGAACACGTCGAACTTCCCGCCCAACATCGGATGGCGGCTCGCCTTCGGCATCGGCGCCATCCTCGGGATCTTCGTGCTGCTCGTCCGGCGCAACGTCCCGGAGAGCCCGCGCTGGTTGTTCATCCACGGCCGCGACGACGAGGCGGAGCAGATCGTCGGCGAGATCGAAGAGGCGGTCCGGCAGGAGACCGGCCAACCCCTGCCCGAACCGCAGGGCAAGGCGCTGCGGATCCGCCAGCGCACGGCGATCTCGTTCCGGGAGATCGCCGCCGTGGCGTTCAAGCTCTACCCGCGGCGCGCGGTGCTCGGACTGGCGCTGTTCATCGGGCAGGCGTTCCTCTACAACGGCGTCACGTTCAACCTCGGCACGCTGCTCAGCCAGTTCTACGCCGTGCCGTCCGGAATGGTGCCGGTGTTCTTCGTGCTGTGGGCGCTGAGCAATTTCGTCGGCCCGCTGGTCCTCGGGCATCTGTTCGACACCGTCGGCCGCAAACCGATGATCACGCTGACTTACATCGGTTCCGGCGTCGCGGTGGTGGCGCTGGCGGTGGTGTTCCTCACCCAGGCCGGCGGTGTGTGGGCCTTCATCGGCGTGCTGATCGTCGCGTTCTTCCTGGCGTCGGCGGGCGCCAGCGCGGCGTACCTGACGGTCAGCGAGATCTTCCCGATGGAGACCAGGGCGCTGGCGATCGCGTTCTTCTACGCGATGGGCACGGCGATCGGCGGCATCACCGGCCCGCTGCTGTTCGGTCAGCTGATCAACTCGGGCATGCGCAGCGAGGTCGTCTGGTCGTTCCTCATCGGCGCGGTCGTGATGGCCGCGGCCGGCCTGGTCGAACTGTGGCTCGGCATCGCCGCCGAGCAGCGTCCGCTGGAGGAGCTGGCGTTGCCGCTGACCGTGGAAGACGCTGAGCGTCAAGAAGATTCGGAACCGGTATCGGACTAGGCCGGCCGGATCAGCCGTACGCATCCCACCACGTGTGCAGGTCTTCGACCGTGGCCGGATCCCCGGTGACGTCGCTGAGCATGAGTCTCGCGTCGTTGGACCAGATCACGTTCGGGTGGTTGTTGTAGCTGCCGCACGCGATCAGGCCGGCCATGTTGTTGGGGGTCTCGTCGTAGTGCCAGCTGACGGGTGAGCGTCCCTCGCCGGGGCAGTTCACCAGGCTGACGTTGCCGACGTCGTCGGAGAAGGCCGTCTTCAGCCGGTCGGGCGTTCCGAACAGTCCGTAGGTGGCCCGGGTCGGGCCGCCGGGCTGGGTGTTCTGTCCGCAGGTCACCATGGCCACCGCGTGCACCCAGACGCTGCCCGATTCGGGAGTGGCCGGCGTGCAGGTGCCGGGCAGGTAACCCGGCGGGAGCAGGCTGATCAGCCGCGCCTGGTCGCCGGTGGGGGCGGCGGTGGACGGTGGCGCGGTCTTGCCCGAACCGGTCCGGTGCGGCGGCTGGCTGGTCGGTTTGAGCACCAGCCAGACGCCGACGGCAGCGATCGCGACGGTGACGACGGCCGCAGCGGCCACCATCGGCCACCGGGTGCGCTTGCGTCGCGGCGGCGCGGGCGGGCTGATCGGGATGTCGGCGTCCGCGGTGTCGCTGCGTTCCAGGATCGTGTCGGCGCGCTCGCGCTCGGGGCTGGTCAGCGCCTTGTGCGCGGCGTCCGCCAGGGCCCCGGCGGTGGCGTAGCGCTCGCCGGGGTCTTTGGCCATCCCCGCCGCGATCACCGCGTCGAAGGCCCGGCTCACGCCGTGCGCGCTGGGTTTGGGGATGGGCTGCATCATGTGCGCGGTCACTAGCGCGCCGGTGCTGTCGGCGCCGTACGGCGGGATCCCGGTCAGGCATTCGTAGAGCACACAGGCCAGCGCGTACACATCGGCGCGGGAAGTCACCTCGTCACTCGAAAAGCGTTCGGGCGCCATGTATTTCAAGGTTCCCACCGCGGTGCCCAATTGGGTGAGTTTCTCGTCGGTCTTGGCGCTGGCGATACCAAAGTCCACCAGATAGGCGAAGTCGTCGCCGGTGATCAGGATGTTCTGCGGCTTGACGTCACGATGTGTCACCCCGGCGGCGTGCGCGGCGTCCAGAGCCGACGCGACCTGGTGGATGATGGCCACCGCCCGCGGCGCGGGCAGCGGTCCCTCCCGTTCGAGCAAGCTGTCCAAATCGACACCCTCGATGAGGCGCATCTCCAGGAACAGTTGGCCGTCGATTTCGCCGTAGTCGTGGATCGGCACCACGTGCGGCTCCAGCAGCCTGCCGGTGATGCGGGCCTCGCGCTCCATTCGCTTGCGGAACACCGGATCCTGGCTGAACGTGTGCGACATCAGCTTCACCGCGACGGTCCACTGCTTAACGGTGTGCTCGGCTTCGTAGACCTCGCCCATTCCGCCGCGGCCGAGCAGCCGCTTCAGCAGGTACGGCCCGAACATCGTCCCCGACCGCGACCCCTGCGCGTCGCTCATCGCTGACTCCAATCAACTCACAACGCCAGGCGGTTCCGTCCACCGATCGCCGCAGGAAAAGTACAACATCCCCTCGGCGGCGGCGGACCGTGTGTTATCCGGTGAGTTTCGTCAGCCAGGCCGGGTTCTGGTAGTTCACGGCCGTGCTGCCGTCCCACACGAACGGGGTGGAGTTGGCGTTGTCCGCCGACAGCGTCGAGTAGCCGTTCGCCGCTTTGGTTTTCGCCGTGCCGAGATCATCGCCGGACTTGATGCAGGTGATGACGCCGGCGTCGGCGCCGAGCGTCTTGGCCAATTGCGCGAGCTCGCCGTCGGTGCGGTCCTCGGCGGCGCCCTCTTGTGGCTGAAAGTTGCTGGCGAACAAGCCGGCATAGAAGGCGGCGTAGAGCTTGGGGTCGTTCTGCGCGGCGACGCAGTAAGTGGCCGCCACCGCGCGGGTCGAGTAGTCCTGGCTGTGCGACTTGTCGTCGAGGAAGTTGAGCAGGTGATAGCGCACGGCGAGCTTCTTGTTGTTCACCGCGGTGTCGATGTCCGCGGCATTCGACCTGATGAAGCTGCCGCACGGCGGGCAGATGGGTTCGTTGAAGAGGTCGATCGTGGTCTGGGCCGCCGAACTGCCCACGAACACACCGTCGTCGAGGACCCGCAGCGCGACCGCGTCCGGCGGCGGCGGAGGCGGGACCGGTGCCGGCCGGGACTTCGATTCCCAGGGGCGGATGACGCCGAGGATCACCCCGATGAGGGCCACCGTGAGGGTGGCGGCGACACCGACCCAGAGCCAGGGCTTGCGGCTGGCGCGCGACAGCTGGCCCCAGGGCGGGGTCGCCGCGCCAGCGGCGTTCGTCCAGACCGGCGGGCGGCTCCACGCCGTCGGCTGTAACCCCGGTGCGCCGGAAGCCAACAGCGCACCCGGCGGCGTGGGCCAGGGACCGACCGGCTGTTGTTGCGGCGCGGGCGGAGCGGGCGCGAACCCGCCGACGGACTGGCCGCCCGCCGCCTGGCCGCCGACCGCCTGGCCGGCGAACGCGGCTGGCGGCGCTGCCACTTGACTGCGCTCCAGGATGTCGGTGGCCCGGTCTTGATCGGGCGCGGCCAGCGCCCCGTAGGCCGCGGCCGACAGGTCACCGCAGGTGAGGAAGCGGTCCGCGGGGTCCTTGGCCATGCCGCGGGCGATGACCCCGTCGAAGGCCGCCGGGATGCTGGGCCGCGCCGCGCTCGGGCGCGGGATCGGCTGGCGCACGTGCGCGCCCATCACGCTCAGTTGGTCGCCCGTGTAGGGCGGCGAGCCGGTCAGGCACTCGTACAGCACACAGGCCAGAGCGTAGATGTCGGCCTGGGCCGTTATTTCGGAGTCGCCGAACCGCTCCGGGGCCATGTATTTGGCGGTGCCGACGGTGGTGCCGATTTGGGTGAGTTTTTCGTCGGAAGTCGCGCTGGCGATGCCGAAATCGACCAGGTAGGCGAAGTCGTCGGCGCTCACCAAAATGTTCTCCGGCTTCACGTCGCGATGCAGGATCCCGGCCGCGTGCGCGGCATCGAGCGCCGAACCGATCTGGCGGACAATCGCTATCGCCCGCGGCGGGGATATCGGTCCGAAGCGTTTCAGCATGCTGGCCAGGTCTTTGCCGTCGATCAGCCGCATGTCGACGTAGAGCTGGCCGTCGATCTCACCGAAGTCGTGGATGGGCACGACGTGCGGCTCATGCAGCCGCCCGGCGGTGCGGGCCTCGCGCTGCATCCGCGAGCGGAATACCGGATCGTTGGACAGGGTCCGCGACATCAGTTTCAGGGCCACGATGCGCTCGCGCACCGTGTCCTCGGCCTCGTAGACGTCGCCCATGCCGCCGCGACCGACCAGCCGCTGCAGCCGATACGGCCCGAATTGCGTACCCTCCCGCGAATCCGCGGTCGCGTCACCCATCCAAGACTCCTCACCGCCAGCCGTGCTCCGCAAACCGCCGACCGGCGTCCTCGGGCACCCGGCCAATGCCGGCGCCGAATCCGTGTTCACGGTGGCATGCAGGCATAAGGCTAAGGTTTTCGCGACCGCGAGGCACGGCGAATAGCGAAAGCCAGCTAATTCGACGGCGCGCGATTAATGGTTGTCGTCATCACCGGTGGCGCGTTCGGTGAGCCCTTCTCGGGACAGCGCCCGGACGAATCCGTAAGCCTGCATTCCGGACGGGCCGGGATTGTCGAAAATCCATTCGTTGATCTTTTCCAGCGCGTTGGCCAGGTCGTCGCGCTTGACCCGCACCAGGTAGGTCTTTCGGTCGTCGTCGGGATCCTCGATGGAATCGGCGACCGCAACGGGATTCCTGAACGCATAGGCGATCCCATGCACCGCATCGTGGTTCAGCGCCCATTGAATTTCGCTGGGACGCAATCGGTTCACCGCCAGATTACGGAAGTCATGGTCGTCGTCTGAACTGCTCACCTGGCCGGTGATCCTTTTCTGTGTGCATCGAGGAAGTGGACAGCGATCAACTGAAGGTGACGTCACCGGGGGCGATCGGATCGAATGTCAAACCGGGCATTTTCATCATAGGAAGACGCGCCGTCGGCTGCATGTCGAGCGCCGTCCGCGCACTACCGCGAGCCTGTGCGGGCTCAACGGCGGTACTTCAAATACAGATAGCCGTCGCACACCAACGCGTGATCGAGGTGCATGGCGACGGGGGCGGCCAGCGGGGCCGGGGGCCGGTAGCCCACCGGTTGACTGGCCGCGAGTTTGGGCGCGATCGTCACGCACAGCTCGGTGACGGCGTCGGCTTGCACCAGCTCGTCGAGCAGCGTCGGTCCGCCTTCGCACAGGATGCGCTGCATGCCGAGTTCGCGCAGCATCGCGACGGCGCGCGAGACGTCCACCGAGTCGTCCCCGGCGACCAGGATGTGTCGCCGGTCGTCGTTGCGGTCGTGTCGCGCCGCGGTTCGTGCGCAGGTCACCAGGATCGGCGGCTGCTCGGGTTTGCCGAACAGCCGGTCCGGTAGCTCACCGCTACGGCTCACCACGGCGATCGGCGGTGGTTCGGCTCGGCCTTCGTGGTGGCGTCTGGCCCCCGCCGCATCGCTGAGCACGACCGGGCCGTAGTTCTCGGCGCGCGCGGTGCCGGCGCCGACCAGCACGACGTCGGCAAGGCCGCGCAGGATTTTCAGGAGCCGTTGATCGGTGGGGCACGACAGCGGACCGGCGCGGCCGCCGAACGCGGCGGCACCGTCGGCGCTGAAGATCATGTTGGCGCGCACGCCATCCGGGGGATCGGCGTAGAAGGGTGCGAGTTCGATGATGCTGGGGACGGCGCTGATCCGGGGCGGTTCGTTCACGCGCTAGGCCTCGTGGCCGGGCTGCAGCTGGCGGACGTCGCCGAAGGACACCCAGGTTTCCAGTTCCTTCGGCGGACTGCCGCCCACGGGTGCGAGCAGGTGCCCGACGTGGTCACCCAGCGAGAAGCGTTCGAGGATCTCGCCGACGAACCATGCGGCGGCATCGTCGAGGATGGGCATCTGTTCGGGCCCGCGATGCCAGGAACAGCGGTCGAACTTGTTGACCGTGTCGCTGGTTTGGCTGCCGAAAAGCTCCACCACGTCGAGGTGTTCGTGGTCGAACACGTGCACGGCCAGGTGGGTGGCGTCGCGGGCGATCCGGAAGGTGTGGTTGCGCCGGGACAGCCCGACGAGGAATCGGGACGGATGGATGCTGGTCTGGCTGGCGAAACCCACCAGGCAGCCGGCCGGGGTGCCGTGGGCCTGCGTGGTGACGACGTACATCGGATAGTTGAGCAGCGACACCAGCTTGTCGAAGGCGTCGGTTCCCGGGTCGGACATCCGGTCAGTCTTCCCCGTCAGGGCTTGGTGGAATCGTGTTCCCGTGATTTTGGCGCACGCGCCGACTTGGTGAGCAGGGCATCGAGTGAGAGGGTGCCGCCCCCGACGATCACCAGGAACAGGCAGCCGCACAGCTGAGCCAGGTCCACCCGCGCTTCGTGAATGAAATTCCACCAGCCGTGCTCGCCACGGAAGAGCGGGGCGTCGCCCCAGAAGATGGGCAGCTTGGTGATCAACAGGCGCCGACCATGTCGACGATCATGGGCAACGTGGCAAGGCGGGTCAGCAGGCCCAGTAAAATCAAAGTGCCGCAGGCGATTTCAATTACCCCATCGAAAGAGCCGAAGAACCCTGCTGCGGGTATCCCCGCTTTCTCGAATCGCCCGGTGCCCAGCGAGGCCGGACGGAGAAATTTGAGGATGCCCTCGCACGCGAAAACCACTCCCACATAGAGACGAATCAGCGCCACCGCGGCCGGCGCTCGCGTAGCGAGCGTCGAAATCATCCGGGCGGCGAGTGTTCGCATGCGACTTTCCTTCGGCTATCCCTGCGATCGATCCTTCATGGCCCGCCGAATCAGGTAGGCGGCGACGCCGATGCCCAGCACCGCCGCACCGGACAGCACCGAGGGCAGCGGCATCGCGAATGCCAGCAGCACGCAGCCGAGCAGCCCGATCACCGGGATGGCCCGGTGCGGGCGCCCTTCGTCGGGGCCCAGGGTGAACGCGGAGGCGTTGGCGATGGCGTAGTAGATCAGCACGGCGAAGGAGGAAAACCCGATGGCGCCGCGAAGGTCGGTGGTGGCGGCCAGGATGGCGACGCAGACGCCGATCAGCAGCTCGGCACGGTGGGGCACCTGGAACCGTGGGTGCACGGCCGCCAGCGCGTGGGGGAGATGGCGGTCTCGCGCCATGGCCAGCGTGGTGCGCGAGACGCCGAGGATCAGGGCGAGCAGGGAGCCCACCGCCGCGACCACCGCGCCCACCTGGACGGCGGGGACCAGCCAGGCCGCTCCCGCCGCGCGGGCCGTGTCCACGAGCGGGGCGGCGCTGCGGGCGAGGCGGGCCGGCCCGAGCACCGAAAGGGCTGCCACGGCCACCAGTGCGTAGATGGCCAGGGTGATGGTGAGGGCCAACGGTATCGCCCGTGGAATGGTGCGGGACGGGTCACGCACCTCCTCGCCCAGCGTGGCGATGCGCGCATAGCCGGCGAAGGCGAAGAACAGCAGACCCGCGGCCTGGACGACACCGCCGATGGTCGCGCCGGTCGGGCGGAGCGAATCGGTGCCGGCCGCCGTGGAGGTGAATGCGGCGACGATCACCGCGGCCAGCACGGCCAGCACCGCGGCGACGATGATGCGGGTCAGCCAGGCCGACTTCCGCACGCCGGCGTAGTTCACCGCCGTGAGCGCGACCACCGCCGCGACGGCCACCGCGTGCGCCTGCGCCGGCCAGGCGTAGTAGCCGATGGTCAGGGCCATCGCCGCGCACGACGCGGTCTTGCCGACGACGAAGCCCCACCCGGCCAGGTATCCCCAGAAGTCGCCCAACCGCTTTCGGCCATAGACGTAGGTGCCGCCCGATGCGGGGTAGCGCGCCGCCAGTCGCGCGGAGGACGTGGCGTTGCAGTAGGCGACCACCGCCGCCAGCGCCAGGCCAAGCAGCAGTCCCGAGCCGGCGGCATGCGCGGCGGGTCCCAGCGCCGCGAAAATCCCCGCCCCGATCATCGAGCCGAGCCCGATCACCACCGCATCGAAAACCCCGAGACTGCGGCGCAATTCGTCGCCGCCGGCCGGGGTGTGGATCGGGGTGCTTTCGGACACTTTCGTCTCCTGGCATGTCGGATAGGCGTGGTGTCACCCTGCGCAGCGCCTAACCTATCAAACCCATTTGATGTATTCTGCGGAACTATGCCGGCAGCAGGTCGCGCGGCCGTCCCGCCGCTGATGCAGATAGCGTCGCATCCACTGCGGTGGGCGCTGCTGATGGAGCTGTCATCCGGGGACCACCGGGTGCGGGAACTGGCCGCCGCCGTCGGGGAGCCGCAGAACCTGGTCTCGTATCACCTGCGACTGTTACGTTCGGCCGGACTCGTCGACGCGCGGCGCAGCAACTTCGACGGCCGCGACACCTATTACCGGTTGGACCTGGCGAAGTGCGCCAAGGCATTCGGCGAGGCCGCCGCCGCGTTGCATCCGGCGCTGGCGCCCGCGCCGACCGCGCAGCCGGCTGCGCGGTCGGTGTTGTTCTTGTGCACCGGCAACAGCGCGCGCTCACCCATGGCCGCGGCGCTGCTGAAGCAACGGGGGCAGGGCCGCATTCGAACGGCGAGCGCGGGCAGCCATCCGAAAGCCGAGCTGCACGCCAGCGCTCTGCGGGTCATGCGCGACGAATACGGCATCGATCTCGGCGGCACCCGGCCCCAGCCGTTGGCCGCGGTTTCCCGGCACCGCTTCGACTGCGTGATCACGTTGTGCGACAAGGTGCGCGAGTACGCGCGCGACCACGATCTGGCTACCACAACGCATTGGAGCGTGCCCGACCCGTCGAACGCCGGTTTCCCCGAATTCCGGCGTGTAGCAAGCGAATTGAGCCACCGCGTCGACTTCTTCCTGCCCCTGCTGGCCACCCGCGCGGGCGGGCGGTGACCATGGCCCTCAACCGGCGTCAGTTCTGCACATGGGCCGCATTGACGGCGGTGACGGGAAGCGCCGCTGCCGGGGCGGGGGCCGCCTGTTCGCGCCCCTCGGCGTCCGGCCCACCCGGCGGCAAAGCCGATTACACGCTGCGAATCGGCTCGGGGAAGGTCGAATTGGCCCCGGACCGGATCGTGTCGACCCTGACCTACAACGGGCAATTTCCGGGCCCGCTGCTGCGGTTCACGGAGGGCCGGCGCACCTGGGTCGACGTCTTCAACGACACCGACGCCCCGGAACAGTTGCATTGGCACGGCCAGCATGTCGGTGTGGACGTCGACGGCGCCGCCGAGGAGGGGACCCCCTACATCCCCGCACACGGCATGCGCAGGATTTCCTTCGTCCCCGGCCCGGCGGGCTTCCGCTTCTATCACACCCACGTCGTCCCGCGCGCGGATCTGTCCCGTGGCCAGTACAGCGGTCTGGTGGGCCCGGTCTACATCGAGCCCGCCGAGAACGCGGGCGCTTACGACCAGGAAGTCTTCTTGACGCTCAAGGAATTTGAGCCCAAGTTCAGCCGTGGGGGCGACATGGCCGGCGATTTTCTGGCCGGTGAGCAGGAGCAAGATCTCAAGGAGAGAGGCGAGTCGTCCATGGCCGCCTCGCTGCGTCGTGGTGACTCGCCCGGCAACGAGGTCGGATACGGGGCCTTCGCGATCAACGGACGCATGCTGGGCCACGGCGATCCCCTTCGCGTGCGCACCGGTCAGCGAGTGCTGCTGCACGTGCTCAACGGCAGCGCCACCGAAACACGCAGTCTGGCCCTGCCCGGGCACACTTTCGACGTCGTCGCGCTGGACGGCAACCCGGTGCCCACGCGTGCCACCGTGCCTGTGTTGTGGCTCGGCGCCGGCGAACGGATCTCGGCTGTCGTGAACATGACCAATCCGGGTGTCTGGGTTTTGGGCGATCTGTCCGACGATGACCGCGGCCGCGGAATGGGGATGGTCGTCGAATACGCCGGGCGCACAGGCGATCCGCAATGGGCGCCGTCCCCACCGTTCGCCTGGGACTACCGGCCGTTCGGCGCCTCCGGGCCGGCGGGGGTGGCACCGCCCGATCACACCATCGACCTGTTGATCGAGAAACGCAACGCCGCCGACAACGGTTTCAACGTCTGGACGATCAACGGCGCGCCGTTCGCGATGGACACCAACAAGCCCGTGCTCGATATCGAGCGCGGCAAGCGCTACCGGCTGCGGTTCCGCAACGCCAGCGACGACCTGCACCCCATGCACCTGCACCGGCACACGTTCGAGATCACCCGGTTCGCCGGGACGCCCACCGCCGGCATCCGCAAGGACGTCGCCATGCTCGGCGGGTACCAAAGCATGGAGGTCGATTTCGTCGCCGACCAAGGCGGCCTTTCGCTGCTGCACTGCCATCAACAGATCCACATGGATTACGGGCTCATGCTGCTGCTTAACAGCCGCTGATCCGAAGAGGTCCCCCCTTACCCCAGCGGGTTGTTGTGGCGCACCCCCCGATACATGCCCCAACGCACGATCCACGGCATCACCACGCGTTCGACCGACCAGGACGGGAAGCGGAAGGCATGGCCGGTGGGCAGGAAGACTTCCAGCCCATTGGGCTGTATACCCACTAACGAACCCCACCGCCGCGTCGGCGCCTTGTACGCGCGCAACGGCCGGCCGGCGAAGTCGGCGAGGACGTTACGGGCCACCAGGGCGTCGCCCCGGTTACGGGCCGAGCTGCGCAACGGATCGGTCGCCGCGACGTCGCCGACCGCGAACACACCCAGGTGACCGGGCACCCGCAGCTCCGGAGTGACGCGCACAAATCCGCGCTCGTCGAGCAACTCCGGCGGCAGCCACTCGGTGTTGGGCCGCACCCGCCCGATCGCCCAGAGCACGGCGTCGGCGTCGGCTTGCGGTTGGCCGGTGCTCCATCGGACCGGTTCGCTGGTGAGTTCGTCGCCGGTGAAGTCCTCTGCGAGCACGGCGCGGTGTCCGGGGTGCAGGCCGACGCCCAGTTCGGACAGTCGAGCACGGATCCGCTGCCATATCCGCGGATGGTGCCCCTCGAGGGCGGACTCGCCGGGGAAGTACAGGTCAATTTGCTTGTCCGGCCAGGTGGTTGCCATGTTGAGCGCGCTGCTGACCGCCGCGGCGCCGCCGCCCACCACAATCACCGACCCGGCCGCGGCCAGCCGGTCATGCGCGGCGCGCAGCCCCGCTTCGATCTCGGCTGCGGACTGCAAGATCGGCTGGCGCCAGAAGCCGTTGCTGACGCCGGTCGAAATGACCAGCGCGTTGTATCCCTCGGTGATGGTCTTGCCGTCTTCGGTTCGGCCGAAGACGGTTTGGGCAGCCAGGTCCACTCCGGTCAGCGTGGCCTGCACCGTCCTGACGCCATCGAGGCGGCGGAACCGGTCGAACGGAATCCAGTAGTCGCGGGCCCAATCGTGCGGACGCGAGAGCCGGACACCGAGTTCCTGTCCGCTGACCAGCGCGGGTTTGGCCGAAATCCCGACGACGTCGGCATGCCGGGACAGCCGGATCGCCGCGAGGACGCCCGCGTCCCCGAGCCCGGCGACGACGACACGCTTTCGCTTCATGCCCGCTATCCTGCCCTGCGTACAGTGCGGACGAGCCGTTGACCGATACGAGAGCGAGGTGGCCACGTCAGATGATCGTCTCGCGCCGAAGCGGTCGCCCGGAGCGGCCGGGGGAGTCAGGGAGGTCGGGGCGCCCGCGGGTGAACGCCGCCCTGCGCACCTTTCTGACTGCCATGGTGCGCGCGTCGGCCCCGCGTCCCGCCGCGGCCCAGCGCGCCGCCAAGGACTTCGAGAAGGGCCTGATCCCGGCGGTCATCGCCGAGATCCGGTGGTCGTTCACCCGGCCGCGCACCTGGCTGATGGGTGTGGTGGCCAACGTGATCTTCGCCGCCGGCTGGTTGCTGGTGCAGCCGCTGACCCCGGTGGGCCACCACCACCCCGATTGGGTGATCCTGGTGGGCACCTATTTCTCCTCGTGGGTCCTCGTCGACGTCACCACCACCAACTTCCTGGGCGCCGACCATTACCGCATCCTTCGGGGGTTATCGGACGGGGTGCCGTTCTGGCGAATCCTCCTGATCAAGAACCTCGCCTTGCTCGCGATCGTCGGGCTGCCCACCCTGGGTGCCGCGGTCACGTTGACGCTTTGGCTGGAAACGCCTGCGCGGCTGGGCATTACGATCCCGACCGTCGCGGTGCCCATCGTGTCCTGGCTGGGCGTCGGCAACCTCATCTCGGTGTTGCACCCGGTCGGTGTCGAGCCGCTGCTGAGGCGCTGGCGCCAGCGCGGCGATCTGCGCCGCACCCGCAGTTGGGTGCTGGCCCTGACGTTGCCGTACGCGCTGTACTACGTGGCCGATCCGATGAACGGCGTGGAGCACCGCGTGTTGTGGCAGCAGGCGCCCGCCCTGATCTGGCCGGTGTTCGGGCGTGACACGAAAAGCTTCGTCCACCTCGTCATCGCCATGAGCGTGTGGATCGCCGGCAGCATCGCCGCGGTGTCGTGGGTGCGCAGGCGCGGATTGCAGATCCGCTAGGACACCTGCGGTTTGATTTCTTCGATCACCCACTGCGCGTAATCGAGATATTCGTCCACGCCGCCCACCGCGGGGACGGGAACCGCGGTCACGGTCACGCCCTGCTCGGCGAGCCAATTCAACCGGTTGACGATTTCCCCCTCGCTCATGCCCGGCCGGTCGCCGGCGTGGCGGGCGACGTGTCCTTCGCCGACCCGGTTGGTGCCCAGCCCGTGCATCACCTCGAATTCCCGGCCTTCGTACGACGGTTGGGACTTGATGTAATCGAGCTTCTCCGCGATCCGCTCGGGCGGTGTGAGAAACGGCCACCACCCGGACCCGAAGGTGGCCGCCCGGCGCAGGGCGGCGTCGGCATCCCCGCCGATCCAGATCGGAAGATGCGGCTTCTGAACGGGTTTCGGCTCGAAGGCGATGTCGGCGAACGACACGTACCGGCCCTCGAATCGGGGTGTGTCGCTGGTCCACAATTCCACGAGCGCGGCCAGGTACTCGTCGGCGATGCGGCCGCGTTCCCCGAACGGCACTCCCAGCAGCTCGAACTCGCGGGCCAGCCATCCCACTCCGAACGTCACCATCATCCGGCCGCCGCTCATCCAGTCCGCTGTGGCCAGCGCCTTGGCCAGCACGATTGGGTGCTGCAGCGGAAGGATGGTGACGCAGGAGTTGATGGCCACCCGATCGGTGGCGCCGGCGATGAACGCCTGCGCGGTCGTCGAGTGCAGATAGTGCGGCCCGGACAACTCGACCTGGTCGGTGGGGATGACGAGATGCTCGGGTACCGCGATCATGTCGTAGCCCCACCGGTCGGCGCATTGCATCATGCGTCGCTGTTCGGGTCCGGTGACGGCGGCTTCCCAGGGCTGCGTAATCGCCTTGAGGCGCAGCAGGTGCGGAACGGGAAAGGCGAATTTCACGGGCGTCCCAGCCAGCGGTCCATGCCCTCCAATGTAGGGGTCGGTGTTGTTAACCTGGCGACATGGACTCCGAAACGGACCCTGCCGGTCAAAAGCCGACCGGTGCGGCGCTCGCCGCCACCAGCTGGGCGCTGCTGGGGATGATGTCCTACGAAGAGGAAGTCTCGGGCTACGACCTCAAAAAGTGGATCGACTGGAGCGTCGACCTCTACTACTGGAGCCCGTCCTACAGCCAGATCTACACCGAGCTGAAGAAGCTGGAGTCGCTGGGGCTGGTGACGTCTCGCGTCGAACGCGACGAGGGCACCCGCAGCCGCCGGCTCTACAAGATCACCCCGGCCGGGATGGATGCCGTCACCGAGTGGACCAACCATGCGCCCGTGGACCCGCCGGTGCTCAAGCACAGTGTGCTGCTGCGGGTTACGTTCGGCCATCTGAGTAACCCGGCCCGGCTCAAGGAATTACTGCAGGAGCATGTGGCGTCTTCGGAAGCCAAGCACCGCAAGGCCGTCGAGGACGCCGAGGGGGCGGAGGCGGAACCCGCGTGGGCGTACTCGGTGCTCGCGCTGCGCTGGGCGGCCAAGTACTACGCCGCCGAGCGCGAGTTCGCCCTCGAGATGATCAAGGAGATCGACGAGGCCGACGCCATCTTGCAGAGCGCTGCGACGGGCGGTCTCGGGAAGCCGCGGCCTAGGCCTGGTTATTGGCGCGAAGTCGAGAAACAGGTTCAGGCAAAGCGGGAAGCTGACTAGTTCTGACGGGGGTGACGGGTTTCGCGTGCCGCCGGCCTGGGGATCCCTACCCGAGCGATTATGGATATCGAAAACGCATAGCGAAATCACTTGTGCCACCGTGGTTTCAACCGTCAATATGCGGGGTTTTTCTGTCGGTGGGCTCCGATAGTTTCGGGGTATGAGTTCGGGCGGCATCATCGATCGGGACGCGATCACTGCGGCCTTCGATGCGCTCGATGACGCGCTCGACGGCGTAGCGGACCTGAGTTTCGACGCGCTGACTCCCCGAGAATGCCTGGCGCTCTTGGAGCGCTGTGAGAAGGCGCGCCGACGGCTGCCGGTAGCCGAGCATCAGCTGATCAACCACGTTGCCCGGCAAGCCACCCCAGCGGAGCTCGGCGGCAAGCTGTCTCACGCGCTGGCCGAACGGACCTTGATCAGCCGCGCCGAGGCCGCGCGCCGCATCCGCGAAGCCACCGACCTGGGGCCACGGCAAGGGCTGACTGGGGAGCCGTTAGCGCCTGCGCTGGCGGGCACCGCCGCGGCGCAGCGGGCGGGACAGCTCGGGGCCGGCCACGTCGCCGTCATCCGCCGGTTCTGCCACCAGCTGCCCGGCTGGATCGACCAGCTCACCCGGGAGCGCGCCGAAGCTGATCTGGCCAAGCAGGGCACGCGATACCGTCCCGAGCAGTTGGCCGCGCTGGCCGACACGCTGGCCGATTGCCTCAACCCCGACGGGACGTACCGCGACGAGGACCGAACCCGCCGCCGCGGGCTGACGCTGGGCAACCAGGAATCCGACGGCATGTCGGCACTGCGCGGATGGCTCACCCCCGAACTGCGCGCCACCCTGGAAGCGGTGCTGGCCAAGCTGGCCGCACCAGGCATGTGCAACCCGTTCGATGAGACGCCGTGCGTGGACGGCGCGCCCACCCAGGACGCCATCGACCACGACCCACGATCGGCCGCCCAACGAAACCATGACGCGCTGGGCGCCGCGCTACGCGCCCTGCTGGCCTCCGGCGAACTGGGTCAGCACAACGGGCTGCCGGCCTCCATCGTCGTCACCACCACGCTCAACGAACTAGAGGCCGCGGCCGGCCGGGGGCTGACCGGCGGCGGCACCATCCTCCCGATGAGCGACGTGATCCGCCTGGCCCGCCACGCCCGTCACTACCTGGCGATCTTCGACAAGGGCAAGGCGCTGGCGCTCTATCACACCAAACGACTCGCCTCCCCCGGACAGCGAATTGTGTTGTACGCCAAGGATCGCGGGTGCTCAGCTCCGGGCTGCACCGTGCCCGGCTACTACTGCGAGGTCCATCACGTCACCGACTACGCCAAGTGCCACAGCACCGACGTCAACGATTTGACCTTCGCCTGCGGACCTCAACACCGCCTCCTGAATCCGGGAGGCTGGACCACCCGAAAGAACGCCAAGGGTGACACCGAATGGATCCCGCCCCCGCACTTGGACCGAGGCCAGCCGCGGATCAACACCTTCCATCACCCCGAGAAGCTGCTTCGCGATGGAGACGACGACGAAGACCACAGTCCGGGGGCGGCATGACACGTCGTAGATCGCCGCTAGTCCTGGTGGCGGCGACCCGCTTCGCCCGGCTGCGCCGCGCTCGCGATCGCCGCGTCCCTCGCCGCGATGTAGCCGTACACCAGCCCCTGCGCGATCGTCGCCCCCGCGCCCGGATACGTCGTCCCGAACGCATTGGCGGCGGTGTTGCCGATCGCGTACAGCCCGGCGATCGCCCGACCGTCTTCGCGCAGCACCCGCGCCCGCTCGTCGGTCTTCAGCCCACCGCAGGTGCCGAGATCGGACAGCACCATTTTCACCGCGTAGAACGGGCCGTTGACCAACGCGCGCAGGTTCGGGTTCGGCTTGACGGTCGGGTCCCCGTAGTAGCGGTCGTAGGCGCTGCGACCCCGGCCGAAGTCGGGATCCTCGCCGGCGGCGGCATGCTGGTTGAAACGAGTCACGGTCGCGAAGAACTCCGAAACCGGAACGCCGATCCGTGCGCCCAGGTCGCCGAGGTTGTCTGCGCGCGTCGCAATACCGGCGTCGTACCACGCCTGCGGGATGCGCATCCGCGGAAAGAGTTCGGCGCCAAAGACATAACTGTTGCGATACTGCTGATCGAAGATGATCCACATCGCCTCGACCGGGCTGCCGGAGCGTTCCAGCTCGAGCACCCGCTGCCCGAACGACATGTAATCCGCGGCTTCGTTGGCGAACCGGCGCCCGTTCTGGTCCACGATCAGGCAGCCCGGCAGCGAGCGCTCGGCCAGCATCACCGCGGGCGCCTTGCCGGGCAGCGGCGCGATGGCGGGGAACCACCATGCCTGATCCATCAGGTCGATGTCGGCGCCGATTTCCTGGGCCGCGCGTATCCCGTCGCCGGTATTGGCGGTAGCGCCCAGACTCAGGTTGGCGCCCAACGACTTCGACTGAAACTTCCAGCGCATGTCCATGCTGTGGTCGAAACCGCCGGTCGCCAGCACCACGCCGCGCCGCGCGGTGACCGTCACCTCGCGACCGCCGTGCTCGACGACCGCGCCGGTCACCCGTTCGCCATCGCCGGCGAGGCGCGCCAGCGCGGTGCCGGTCCACACCGGGATACCGGCGCGCAGCACCCCGGTCAACAGCCCGGCCATCAAGCCCTGACCGCCCGCGGCGTAGCGCCGGCCCACCATGCGGCCGCCCACGCCCTGCGCCAGGCGCTTGCCGTAGACGGGAATGCCCTTGCGCGGCATCCGGGCCACCAGATTCATCCAGCGGTAGTCGGCGCCCGTCGTCGGCATCGGGATGGTGACCTCCATCAAACCCGGCTGTAACCGGGTGCGGTACGCGCCGAGCAGCGAGGTGTCGAAGGGCCGACACTCGCAGGTGCGGCCGGCGACGCTGCCGCCCGGTTCCTCGGGGTGGTAGTCGGAATAATCACGGGCCCAAAACAACCGCAGCGGTGTCGTCCGGCGCAGCATGTCCACCGTCGCGGACACGTGCGCCACGAACCCCGTAGAGCGCTGCGCGGGGGCCGATCCCGCGACCACCGCATCCAGGTAGGTGCGGGCGCGCTCCGCGGTGTCGCCGGCATCGGCTTCGGTCAGCACCGGGCTGGCCGGCAGCCACAGCGCGCCACCGGAGCGGGCGGTGGAGCCCCCCACGTACGACGATTTCTCCACGATCAGCACCGACAGCCCCAATTCGTGGGCGGTCAGCGCGGCGGCCATGCCGGTACCGGAGCCGACGACAAGCAGGTCGACGGCGGTGTCGGCCACGGGAAGTCCGGCAGGAATCGTCGCGCTGTGCGTCGTCACGTCCAAAACGGTAGGCCGCGGCACCGCGACGCAGGAAGAGCCGTCCTGATGAGTGGAACAAGCCGCCCCGCGGACCGGTCTCGGGGGAGTTGAATCAGACGCATGACGTCGCACACCGAGGCCGACCAGATTCGGTTCATTGAAGCGCAGGCCGCGCCGACGCGGTTCGCCCGCGGCTGGCACTGTCTGGGGCTGATTAGGGATTTCGGTGACGGCAAACCTCACTCGATCAACGCCTTCGGGCAGAAGCTCGTCGTCTTCCGCGGCGGCGACGGCAACATCAACGTGCTCGATGGCTACTGTCGGCACATGGGCGGCGACCTGTCCCAGGGTGAGGTCAAGGGCAACGAGATCGCCTGCCCGTTCCACGACTGGCGCTGGGGCGGCGACGGTCGTTGCAAGCAGGTGCCCTACAGCCGGCGCGCCCCCAAACTGGCCCGCACCCAAGCGTGGACGACGCTGGAGCAGGACGGCATGTTGTTCGTGTGGAACGACTCGGAGCGCAAGCCGCCGCCACCGGAGGTGACGATCCCGCGCATCGAGGGCGCCACCAGCGACCAGTGGACTGACTGGCATTGGTACACCACCATCGTCAACAGCAACTGCCGCGAAATCATCGACAACGTGGTGGATATGGCGCACTTCTTCTACATCCACGGCTCACTACCCACCTACTTCAAGAACATCTTCGAGGGGCACGTGGCGACGCAGTACATGAACGGCGGAAGCCGGCCCGACATGGGCGGCAGCGTGGGTTCCGAAATGCTCGGAACCACATCGGTGGCGTCCTATTACGGCCCATCTTTCATGATCGACGACTTGACCTATCACTACGAGCACGGCGACGCCAACACCATCCTCATCAATTGTCACTATCCGATCGACTCGAATTCCTTTGTGCTGCAATACGGGATCATTGTCAAGAAATCCGACGCGCTGCCTGATGACCAGGCCATGCAGACCGCCATCACCCTGGGTGACTACGTCAAACTCGGATTCGAGCAGGACGTGGAGATCTGGCGACACAAGGCGCGCATCGACAACCCGCTGTTGGTCGAGGAGGACGGTCCGGTCTACCAGTTGCGGCGCTGGTATCAGCAGTTCTACGTTGATGCCGCCCACGTGCAACCGGACATGGTGGACCGCTTCGAATACGAGCTCGACACCACCCGGCCCTATGAGGCGTGGATGAAAGAGGTCGAGGCCAACATGGCGGCCCGGGCCTGACGATGCTGGAATCGTCGGTGCGCGAGGATAATCGACTCGACGAGATGCCCATGGTGCCGGTCGCGTGCCGGGACTGTGGTGCGCGCGTGCTGGCCCGCAAGAGCAGCTGGAATCAGACCAGTGTGCAGTGGAACGCCGAGGCGACGGCCCGGTGCGCCGAGCGTGCCGATGCGCAGAAGATCGTGACACCGGGGAGTCGGGGTGTGTTCCTGGTGTGCTCGGCGCTGAGCGCGTCGATCCTCAACGCGGTGCGTGATGGGGATCTACCTGTCGTCGACGAATCAGACGGCGCACCAAAGTGATTCACGAGATCCGGCTATCCCCTGGGGATCTCGTCCTTGTGCCGCGGGCAGTAGGAATAGATGCTCTGGGCAACGAAGAAGCCGGTGTGAAACTCGGGTAAACCGCTGCTGTTCAGCACTTCTTGCATCACCTCCATTGGCGTGTCGCCGGCGTCGAGCCTCGCGCAGACGTAGTGAGCGGCTTCGATCGCGTGTCCGGCCGAGGATTGGTCGATGATGCCCTGCTCCTCGAGGGCCGCCAAAAATTTCTGGTCGGTCGTGTCGGCATAGGCGAGCGGCATCGCCGCCAGCAGGGTGACCGATGCAGCCCCCAGAATGACGAGCAGGCGGGCAACCATGTCTGACGCGCTCCCTGATGTGGGTGGTCGTGCCGAAACCGAACCCAGGGGACGGGACCGACGCTTCGTTGTTATGCCCCGATTTTGCCGCATATCATGACGGCATTCCCGACTAGTGGTAGTTCACCCGGCGTGTTGACCCGCCGGTAACCCGTGCGGTTGGCCTCGTCAGCGGGTGGTGTCGCTCAGAGGTGGGCACAACGCCTATGGCAGCGAAGAGAGGTCATCGGTACCGGCACATCACCGTGCCGGCGGATCGCGACTTAACTCACGACTTTTGGCCAGGTCGTGGGTCGCCCAGCCCGAAGTGTTCCCGCGGCGTAATGAAGACGCCCTCGGCCTCCACCGTGACACCGTCAACGTTGCTGAGATGGCCGGTCGCATACGTCTTGCTGCCGTCGACCCGCTCCACCCGGGCCTCGGCTCGCAGTGCGCCCAACGGCGTGGGGCGCAGATAGCGCACTGTGATGGTGCCTGTGTAAGCCGGTTTACCCGGCTGATGTGCCGTCGCGCCCAGAACATGGTCCAGGATTAGAGCGCACATGCCACCGTGTACATGGCCGGGCGGTCCCTCGTAGCCGGCGCCCAGGTGCACATCGGTGTGCACGCCGCCCGCCTCGTTGTGCCGGATGACTAGGGGCGGGGCGATCGGGTTGCGCAGCCCGACGGCCACATTGCCCCAAACGATGTTTTCGCCTTCGGTATTGGTGCGCACACCAAACGACCCCGGCATGAGCCGCGTGCTCAATAAGTCGACGGTTTGGTCGACGAGAGCCAACGCCTTCGCGACAGCTCGTTCGTCGGCCTCGCTGCGAATGGTGACGTCGATGAGTCGCCGCACCGACTCCGTCAGTCGTTCGTGGGTATCAGTCATGTGCGCCAGCGCTCATCGGCGGTGTCGCATAGCAGCGGTCATGCGAGCTGGAAGGCGCTGATCGGCGCCTCTTCGGGGTAAACGGCGGGTCCGCCCAGATCGTAAGCAGCGTTGAGCGCACCGATGAAAGCCGCGTCGTGCAGCGGTTCACTGGGAATGTCGAGCCTGATCCCCCTGCTGTTGAGGTCGTCGACCATCATGTCGATGGCCCGCTCCACGGACAGGTCATCCGAACCCTCCATGTTCTTCTTCAGCTCGTCGAAATCGGCGAAGACCTCGGCCGACCAGTGCACCAGGAACCGCAGCTCGTCCGTGTGGTGGCGGGCGATCACATTGGCGCCGTTCTTCAATAGCCAGTGGTTGCGGTCGTCAGGATCGCCGGTGAAAACGGTGTCGAACGCCAATCCCGGCGGAATCTGTTGCTCTAGAGGCCCATTCGCCTCGCCGCGGTGCACCATCATCTCGTTCTGCACCACAACGCCGCGGTTCTTGATCGGCGGCAGGACTCGCTTGGGAGCCTGGAGTGGCCCGTCGGGCCAGTAGGTGAATCCACTACCGCCATCCAGCGAAAACCAGGTGATTACCTGCGCCATCTTGATCAGGTAATCCTTGAAAAGCCCGGACTTGCCCATGACACTGGTGAGCCAGGTCGGCGCATTTTCGTGCCGCACGCCGCGGAAGCTTGGCGAATCCAGGTGCCCCGGATCGCGATTGGCGCACGGCCCGTTGATGTTGAACAGCATCAGCTGTGGTTTGGCGTACTCGGCGTTCCAGTAGCTTTTGGCCATCTCCAGGAATCGCGCGTTGTAGAAGCAATCATGTAGTTGCGGGTAGAGCGCCGCGCCGTAGTTGGCCAGGTAGCCGCGGAACGTCGGGGTGAGGAAGAGGTCCAGCGACGGCGTGAACCCCTCGGGGAAGGCACCACTCATGGTGGCGATCAGTTCGTCGGCCGATGCGAAGTGTTGCGCGATGATCAGCTTCCACGGGCCTTCGGTGCGTACGACGTCGAGGAGCCGCTCCCGCTGATCGTCCGTGTAGACATCGCTGATTTCCCGGGGCGGTGCGGCGGGGCGCAGGACGTCGGACAACTCCATCCGCCGCTCGTCAGTCAGCATCGAGATCTCCTTCTGGACGACCCTCGGTCACGTTGGTGCAATCGATCCTGGCCGTGTTAGGACGGCAACGAGCAACTTATGTCCGGTGATTGGGAGGAAAATTCCACTTAACGGGCCTCGTCGCGGCTCGGGCACGGCTAGCGCAATGTTCCCGGACCGGTTCTCAAAATGGAAGTGGATTCGCGAATTTCGCCCTCAGCAGCGCGCCGATCTCGGCCAGCGCGAGGCCGCCACGCGCCACCGATTCTGAACGCATCAGAAAGCCGTGATACACGCCGGGATATCGAGTGACGGTGGTCTGCACACCGGCATCCCGCAACCGCTCCGCGTACCGTTCTCCCCAGTCGCGGATCGGATCGACCGCGGCGGTCGCCACGATGGCCTGCGGGAGGTGGGACAGGTTGGTGGCGTACGCCGGCACGAGATACGGATGATCGAGCGGGCCGGTTCCCGCATCAGCCAGTTCGTGCATGTACTGGATGTCGTCAAGGCTCAGCATGGGCGCCGATTCCAGCATCGCGACCGACGGCACCGTCATGTCTCGATCCACACCCGGGTACAACAACACCTGGCAGAACAACTCCGGGCCGCCTCGGTCACGGGCAGCCAGGGCGACGCCCGCGGCCAGCGTGCCACCCGCGCTGTCACCGATCACCCCTAGTCGGGTTGGATCCAGCTGCAATTCGGCTGCCTTCGCGGCGACCCACTCGGTAGCGGTGTACGCATCGTCGAATTGTGCTGGGGGCGGGGCTTCTGGTGCCAGGCGGTATTCGACGGCGACGACGGTTGCACCGGACGACTGTGCGAGATTGCGGGCCAGCGGCTCGAAGGAATGGTTGGACCCCAGCACCATGCCACCACCGTGGAAATAGACCAATACCGGCGCATCGACGTCGCGGGTCGGACGGTAGATGCGCAGCGGAAGCTCGCCGTCAGGGCCGGTTATGACGCGATCGGTCACTTCGGCCATGTCGGGCATCGGGGGCAGCGGCATTGACTCAAGGGAGTCGCGCACCGTTGCCAGACCCCGTTGCCGCATCGGAAGGACGGGGCCTAAGGACGCCACCCTCGCAGCGGCATCGGGGTCAAGAGCTGGCACGCTCATTGTTCTGCGGGATCGAAGCGGCGTTTGGTGCGTAGCATCGGTGGCCGTTGTGCCGCAAGCATGTTCGCTCGTTCGAGCATCGCATTCCCCACGAATTCGGGTTGTGTGAGGAGATAGAACCGCCCTTCGGCGGCCTGCTCGAACACCACTTCGGCGGCGGTGAGCGGATGCATGGCATCAGCCTTGACGTCGAGCATCGCCGATCGCTGAGACTCTGCCGCTGCGCGGTCGCTCGCGTCGTCGGCGTCGACGCCGCCCGCCGACTCGAAAATGTTGGACACCACTGCGCCAGGCAGCACAGCCTGCACGTGAATGTGATGGTGGTGCCCGGCTGACTGAACGTCAAGATGCAGACATTCGGTCAACGCCAGTACGGCGTGCTTACTCACGATGTAGGGCGCTTGCAACGGAATCGACACCACCCCACCGACCGACGACAGATTCCACACCCACACCTGCTCGTGGGTGGCCATCATTCTGGGCAGAAAGGCCCGCACACCGTGGAAGACGCCGCTGATGTTTATGTCAATCACGCGCTGCCAGTTGACGACGGGTGTATCCCACAGATAGCCGAACTGTTCGACCCCGGCGTTGTTCACCAGTAGCCGCACGGCACCGACGTCGCGGTAGGTCATTTCTGCCAGCGCCTGCATAGCGTCGTATTCGCGAACATCGCACACCACGTCCAGTGCGGAGCCCCCCGCAGCGCACAGCTCGTCGCGCAGTGCGGCGATGGCGTCGGCGTCGATGTCGGCCAGCACCACCGTCATCCCCAACCGGCTGGCGTGTCGAGCCAGTCCGGCGCCGATGCCTGCGCCGGCGCCGGTAATGACCGCGACGCCGCCGCAGAAGATTTCGTAAGCGCTCACCGGTTACGACACGGTGGCGCTGTCGGCGGAGAGCTCCGACAGCAAGACCGAGTTGGTGGTGTCGAGAACAATATCCATCTCGGTGAACTCCAGCCCGTCGGCGCCACGGCGCACGCCGACAGTTGCTACGCCGCTGGACACCGCGAACGGTACGAAGTTTGCGGTCTGATTGACGAAGATATAGAACCGCGCGTGGGTGATGTCATCATCGGTACCCGTGCGGTACACGTTGGTGGCGTGGTGGCGCAGCGGGTACGGACTTTGTTTGCGGTGTTCCGACATCCATTCCATGACGGCGGCGCGGCCATGCAATTCGGGCGACATCAGTTCCTCGAATGGACTTGTGCCCGAATCGCTTCGGTTCACATAGCGCACGTTCTCGGCGTAGCGTGCTGCCAGCTCGTCGTAGTGCGCCTCGTCGTAGTGGTACCAAAACCCGGCGATAAACTCCTGCAGGTCGGACAGCGTGATGTCGTTGCTCATGGCATCAGTCAACCCCCGGTGTGGCCATGCAAACACCGGGATGCCCGGTCAGTGGAACACGGCCACTGATTTGCGCGGTGCCTGCTTCAGCGACCGGCAGGTTCGAGACCGAACCGATCCCGAAGCTCTCGCTTGAGCAGCTTGCCGCTGGGATTTTTCGGCAGTGCATCGACGAAGAAAACGCGCTTAGGTGTCTTGAAGCCGGATAGATGCTTGCGGCAATGGTTCAGAATGTCATTTTCGGTGAGCCCGATGCCATCGCGCGGCACCACCGCCGCCACCACGGCTTCCATCCAAAGAGGGTGCGGCACACCGAAGACCGCGACTTCCTTGACACCGCTATGCCGGTAGACGATCTCTTCGACCTCGCGGCTGGCCACGTTTTCTCCGCCGGTTTTGATCATGTCCTTCTTGCGGTCCACCACGTGCAGCATGCCGTGCTCGTCGTAGTAGCCGAGGTCGCCCGAGTGGAACCAGCCGCCGCGGAAGGCCTCGGCAGTGCGTTCGGGATCGTCGAGATAGCCCAACATCAAGTGCGGGCTGCGGTGCGCGATCTCGCCCACGGCACCAGTGCCCAGGGGGATGTCGTTGTCATCGAGGATCGCCGTCTCCACGTTGACAACTGGCCGCCCGGCCGCGCCGGCGTGGGCATCCTGCTCATCGGGGCCCAGTGCGGAGGCCAATGGCGCCATCTCGGTCTGGCCGTAGAAGTTCCACAACCTCAGACGCGGCAGCCGCTGGCGGATCTCTTGCAGTATCTCGATCGGCATCGCCGAGGCGCCGTAGTACCCCTTGCACAAACTGGTCAGATCTACCTCCTGGAAGGTCGGGCAGCGCAGCAGGCTGATCCACACCGTCGGTGGTGCAAAGTAATTCGTTACCCGATAGCGCTCGATGGTGCGCAGTACCGCGTCCGGTTCGGGACGTGGCAGGATGATGCTGGTGGCGCCCAGATAGATGTCGGTGGCCAGGAAATTGTCCAACTGTGCGCAGTGATAAAGCGGTAGCGAATGGATCTCGACGTCGTCTCCCGACATCGAGCCGGCCTCGATCGTGCTCGCATACTGCCACATCAGGCTGCGGCTGGAGTGCATCACGGCCTTAGGGCGCGACTCAGTCCCGCTGGTATACATCAGCCGCACGAGTTGGTCGTCGCCGATGTTGAGGTCCGGCGCGGTGGTGTTCGTCGTCAACCACCCTGCGAAGTCATCCCAACCCGGGGGAACGGTGCACCCCGCCCGCATCAGCGCCACCCTGGTGGTGACCACACCGCCGAGCTGCATCGCACGCTCGGCGGTCGCCGTCAAATCGCCCTCGACTACGAATCCACTGACTCGGCTGTGACCGAGGATGTAGGAGATTTCCTCAGCGGTGAGCATGAAATTGATCGGCACCAAAACCACACCGGCGCGCGCCGTGGCGAACACCAGGACCGCATACTGCCAACAGTTGTGCGACAGCAGGGCGATGCGGTCGCCGGGTGCAAAGCCGTTGTCGTGCAACGCGGCTGCGGCCCTGTCCACCACAGCGTCGAACTCAGCGAACGTGAGAAGGACGGCTCCGTCGATGATCGCGGGCTTGCCCGGATGCTTTCGGGCCGACCGGCGCGGAATATCGCTGAGCGTGTGACTGCGTGCCTTTGCGATCACAGCGTCGAGTTCGGAGGGATCCACGCGTTGCATACGTCGGAGGGTAGGCCGCGATAGTCGAGACGGGACTTCTCACCTCCCGCTGAGTAGACAAGGCAGTGCCCGAGCCGCCTACACGCTCCGATACTCGGTGCCATGACCTCCGCCACTGAATCGACGTCGCCTCCCATCTCGGCCGCGCTCGATCTCGAGGAACTGCGGGCGCACCTCGGTCAGGCCGACCCCGGCGTGCTGGTCGCAGTCCTGGCTCAGCTGACCGGCGACTCGTCTGTGATCGACAAGTTCGGGCCTAAGATCTCCCACGTCCCCGATCCCCCCGAGCGGGCCGGCGTCACCGATGACGACACCGCGGAGGAATTGGTGAGCGCCCTGGTTGCGGCCCTGGTCGAGAACCGGCAGGCGAGTGCCCCGCCCGTCGATGATCCCGAGCTGTTCAGGCGCTTGCTTCCGCTGGCGCTGGGCTCGGAGGTGGACGACGAGTTCGTTCCGCTGCTGCTCGAGCAGGGCGGCTTTCAACTCTCACGGCCCACGCTGCCGCGAACGGTGCCGATCCCTGAAACGACGAATGTGACCATCATCGGTGCGGGCATCGCCGGCATCATCGCCGCGCTCGCGGCCGCCGAAGCGGGGGTTGGCTACGAAGTCATCGATCGCAACGACGAAGTCGGTGGGACGTGGTTGACCACGACCTACCCCGGCATCGGGGTCGACACGCCCTCGGCGTACTACTCGCTGTCGCGTGAGGTGAATCCGGAGTGGACGAGCTACTACCCGCAGGGTGCTGAGTACCAGGCCTACCTGGTTGCGTTGGCCGACAAGTACGGACTGCGTGAGCACATACGATTCGGCACCGAGGTGACGGCGCTGTGGTGGGATGAGGACCGTGATTGCTGGCAGGTCCACTCGGTTGACCGCGACGGTAAGCATGACGTCACTCATTCGCGGGTGGTGGTTACCGCCGCAGGCTACCTCAACCGGCCGCGTTGGCCCGAGTTATCGGGCCGAGAGGCATTCGCAGGCAACAGTATTCACTCCGCACGATGGGATACATCTCTAGATCTCGCGGGAAAGCGAGTGGCGATCATCGGTGCTGGTTGCACAGCGGTGCAAATCGTTGACGCCTGTGTGGACGAAGTCGAGCACCTCACAGTGTTTCAGCGCCAGCCACACTGGGTGGCGCCGCGTAAGCGGCTGACCGACGACGTTCCCGAGTACCGACGTTACCTCGGCCGTCACGTCCCGTATTACGCCAAGTGGAACAGGCTGAAGTCCTACTGGGGCACGGCGGACAACAACTATCCCGTCATCCTGCGTGACGCGGAGTGGGCGGAAACGCATCTCTCGATCTCGCCCGCGAACGACGTGCTCTTGCGTATGTGTATGGACTACATCGACACAACCTTTGGTTCGGGAACTGAATTGGCGAAGAAGGTGACGCCGGATTTTGCGCCCTACGGCAAACGGATCATCCGTGATCCAGGTGGCTACTACAAGGCTCTGACCCGTGAGCACGTCGATGTGGAAGCCAGTGAGCCGGCCGAGGTCAACGCCAAAGGTGTTGTCACGCAGGACGGTCGGCAGATCGATCTCGACGTGATCATTTATGCCACCGGCTACCACCTTGATTTCTTGTCGACCATCGATATTCGCGGCCGCGGCGGACGCAAGCTCACCGACGAGTGGGGTGACAGCCCCCGCGCCTACCGCGGCGGCACCGTGCCGGGCTTTCCCAACCTGTTCATCACCTCAGCCCCGAACTACAGTCCCGGTCATGGCGCCGGCGCCAATTTCTCGATGGAAGTGCTGTCGCACTACATCATTGAATGCCTGCAACTGATGGCACTGCGCGGTGCGACGACGATTGAGGTCACGCAGCAGGCTTACGACTACTATGTGGCCGCCATCGACGAGGCCATGGCCAACACAGTGTGGTGTCACACCCCGAACGCGCACACTTACTACCGCTCCGGTTCGGGGCGGGTCGTAGTGGCCACTCCGTACCGGCTGGTGGACCTCTGGCATGAACACCGAGCGCCGATCGAAGAGCACTTCGAGTTGCGATGACGCGATTACTTTCCGGTAGAACGGCTTTAGTCACCGGCAGCAGCCGGGGGATTGGCCGGGCGATCGCGCAGCGATTGGCTGCCGAGGGCGCCACGGTGGCGGTGACGGCGCGAAGCCACACACCCTCGCGGTCCACCCGGGCGGGGCTAGATGCGGTGCTGCCGGGAACGATTGACGAGACGATTGCCCTGATCGAGAACACGGGGGGATCGGCGTTCGGGCTGGCCGTCGACCTCGAAGACAACGGTGCCCGTGACGGTCTGATCGACCAGGTGCTCGACCGCACCGGCCGTATCGACATCCTGGTCAACAATGCGGGCTTCGCCGACTACTCGGTGATCGAGGAGATGAGTCTGGAGACGTTCGACCGTACGGTGGAGCACTACCTGCGCACGCCTTTTGTCCTGACGAAAGCCGCAGTGCCCCATATGCGCAAGCAGGGTGCGGGCTGGATCGTGAACATCGGGTCGGTGACCGGGGTGGCGCCGGTGAGGCCGTACCGGGACTACAACAAGACTTCGGGCGACGTGATCTACGGGTCCGTGAAGGCCGCGCTGCACCGCTTCACCCAGGGTGTCGCGGCGGAACTGCTCGACGCCAACATCGCGGTCAACTGCGTGGGTCCATCGACGGCGGTTCGGACACCCGGGGCAGCCCAGTTGATTCCCGACTCGTTTCCGACCGAATCGGTGGAATACCTGGCCGAAACAGTGTTGGCAATGTGTCACCTTCCCGCGGCCGAGCGCACCGGCTTGGTTGCATTCAGTCTGCACTATCCGTGGTCACAGCAGTTGCAAGTCCACACACTGGACGGCGAAGGCGAGCTACCCGCGCTGGAGCCACCGACGACGGCCAACCCGAACATCCTGCCGGCGGGAATCTAGCAGGATTCAGCTCAGCACCGGGTCGGTGATCGCACAGAAGCTGTGGCACACCGGATTCCGGATGATGACTTCGGGGCACTCGGGATCGAACCAGCGGTCCACAACGGCCCAGTGAATCGGGTGCATCAAGTACGCGCCCGTCAGCCCGTCGACGTCGGTGAATTCCTGCTCGAACACGTGGGTCCACCCCTGCGTCCCGACCGCTTGCTCGACACGGCTCAGCTGCCAGGCCGTGATCGTCTTGACATACCGCGGCATCAAACGCAGCTCATCTTCGAAGCGAGCGACGGTGTCGCAGTCGGTGCCGGGACGCACACAGAGCAACAGCGCGCGGTAGACGGTGCCGGTTGCGCCGGTACAGGAAGCCGCGCCTGAATAGCATGCGCCATTGATGGCGGTGATCGCGGGATCATTCAGCAGTGCCGCGAAATCGGGCTCAGCGGAACGCCATTGGCTTTCCGCCTCGAAGCGCAGGTGCACCAGGACATCGCCGCCGTTGCGTGCACCCGGTAGCGTTGGCTCGACGAGTCGGCGTTGCGCCGCGGTGCTTGCGGCGGCGGCGCGCACAGCGGCCAGCACACGGTCTCGATCCTGCTCGATGACGTCGAGCAGTTGGGTCACGCTATACATCGCAGAGCAGATCGACGTCGTTGGCCGCGGCGGCCACACTGCGCCCGCGCGTCTCGACGAGATCGCCGATGCCTTCCCACCATGGCCCGAGGGTGGGGTCCGGCCGGCCCTGCCACGTCATCTCCCACCACGCCTGCAGACTGGGCAGTGACCAGGTGACGGTCACGGTGTTGGATTGATCGTCGAACCAGATCGGCGGGCTGACCAGGATGTCACGCAGCGTCATACCTCGGTCGCGCGCGGCTGGGGCGTACTCGTTGAGGTAGGTGTCCACAAATTCCCTGGCACAACCGGGGCGCGTGATGACGCGGTCGACGACAAATATCTCACCGTTGGCCATATGCAAAGGGTATGGCGCTGTCTCGCGTTCGGAATGAGTAAGTCCCGTCCACTGGGAGGCGCCGTTCACCGGTTGGATATCCCGTTGACCGAGGGGATGAGCGCGGACACCGACTGGCATTTCACGCTACGGCGTCGGCCACCGGCTCAAGGTCAGTCGACAGCACAGCGGCTTCCGGCGTGTCGATTAGGAGGGGTACCGAGGCTCACGCGTACTGCAACACGGGGCGCAGCGGACGCAACGGCTGCAGGGTGGGCGCGACGCGGTGCGGGCCGTCCTCGGCGTGCCGCCAGATGCCCATCGCCGTCATCCGGAGCGGGGCGATCAACCGCTGATCGAACGTCATCCGGCTCATCGGACCGCACACCGACACGGCGGCTTTGACCTCCTGGCCCTCGCCGGGTTCGCCGATGGGCGCTGCGACACAACCGAATCCGGGCAGCGATTCCTCGCGCTCGAAGGCGACGCCGTGCGCGCGCACCCGGGACAATTCGACGGCGAGCTGCGCGCCGGTGGCGATCGAGTACCTGGTTTTGCGGACCGCCAGGTCCACCGGGGCATCCTCGTCGCGGTAGGCGAGGATCGCCTTTCCGACGGCGGTGCAGTGCGCGGGCTGTCGGCCGCCGACTCGGGTGGGTATCGGGGCCAGCGGTGAGGCGCCGACCTTGTCGAGGTAGAGCACGTCGGGTCCGTCGAGGACCGCGAGGTGCACGACCAGGCCCGTGGCGCGGTGCAGTTCGCGCAGCAGGGGACCGGCGGCGCGCACCAGGCGGTCCTGATGGACCGCGAGCGAGCCCAGCTCGACCAGGCGCATGCCCAGCTCGTAGTCACGGCCGCTGCGGCGCAGCCAGCGCAGCTGCACCAGGCGCTCGAGCATCCGGTGCGCAGACGAGCGCGGCAGGCCGGTGCGCCGGACGATCTGGGCCAGCGTGAGCCGCCCGGGCCCGTCGAATGCGTCGAGGACCAGCGAGATGCGGTCGATGACCGCGGTGGGGGTTTCGACAGGCGCCGACATGCGTCCTCCTGGCTGGCATATTCCTAATAGGAATATCTGTTTACCATACCGCTGTGGCCACTGTCACACGACGCGCGTGAATTGAAGCCGCCGGACGAAATACCTCGAGCGCGCGAGCGTAAGCACACTGCGAATCCTGGGTGGATTTGTCGCAGTGTGCTTTCCCCCGCAAGGGGAGGTGCCCCCAGCTCGCGGCGTCGGAACGAGATCAGCCCTTCGCGGCAGAGCGCCCCGCGCGGCGGCCGTAGAAGCTGCCGTCACCCAGCGAGACGCCGCTGGCATAACCCCAGGCGGCCAGGCCGGCGGTGCACCGGCCGGCGGCGAACAGCCCCGGAATGGGCGCACCGCTGACGTGCAGCACCTCAGCGTCCAGCGTGGTGGCCAGCCCGCCCAGGGTGAACCCGCCGGTGTTCTCGCGCAGGTCGACCGCGCCGACTGGGGAGCCGATCGGCTTGATCCACTCCGGCTTCTTGTGCAGCAGCGGATCCTCGCCGCGCGCGGCGCCCTCGTTGTAGGCGGCCACCGTCGCCTGCAGCGACCCGGGCGGCAGCCCCATGTCGCGCTCCAGGTCGGCGACGGTGTCGGCCACCCAGGTCGCCGGGCGCAGCATGAACTTCGGCGACCAGGAAGCCATCGCCGCCTCCTGCGCGTCGCCGTCGATGATCAGGTAGGCGACGTTGTCCTGCTGGTAGAGGGTGAGCTGCCCGATCCGGCCCGGATAGGTGTCCTCGGCGACGTAGCGCTGACCGCGGCCGTTGACCAGGATGCCGCGCACCAGCTGCTGCGGGTCGATGAAGATCGCGACCTCGGTGGCGTCCATGTGCGCCAGGTCGGCGCCCAGCGCCTGGGCCATCCGGATCGCCTGCCCGTCGTGCTGCTCGATCGACGCGGCCGGCCGCCCGGCGATCCGCGGCGCGAAGCGCGCCACCATCGAGTCGTTGTAGGCGAAGCTGCCGGTCGCCAGGACCACCCCGGAACGCGCCCGAATGCTCATCTCGGTGCCGTACTTTCGGGCGCGGATCCCCACCACCCGGCCGTCGGATTCGGTGATCAGCCGTTGCACCCGCACGTCGTACAGGGCCCGCGCGCCGGCCATGGTCGCGGTCTCCACCAGCGGCTTCATCAGCATGTAGCCGGCGCTCGCTTCGCCCTGCTTCTTGTTCTGCATCTGCGGGACGTGGCCGCGCGGCGCGGGGGAGGCAATGGTGTTGAACGGGAACGAGTTCTCGCCACCGCTGTACATCAACCCCTGGTCGCCCATCGGCTCCCAGCCGGGCTCGGAGAAGAACTCCGCCTTGAACGGCACGCCGCACCCGACCAGCCATTCGAAGTGCGCGACGCTGCCGGCGCAGTAATCGGCGATCCGCTGCTCGTCGGCGCCGGGCCCCATCGCGACGTTGAGGAACGCCGCCATGTTGTCGACGGAATCGGTGAAACCACATGCCTTTTGGATGGGCGTGCCGCCGCCGAGATAGATGAAGCCGCCGGCCATCGCCGCTGCCCCACCCCAGGACCCGGTGCGTTCCAGCACCAGGACCTCGGCGCCGGACGCGGCCGCTTCGACCGCCGCGGCCGCACCGGCGACGCCGTAGCCGGCGATGACGACGTCGGCCTCGTCATCCCACGAGGTGATCGAGGACGCCGCGACCGGCGTCACGTCCGATTCGGGAGTCACAGCCGCATGGCCGCGGGCATTTCGCCGACCCACTGGTGGCCCCAGTAGCTGTCGGCGGTGATTTCCTCTGCGGTGTAGTAGGTTTCGTCGACCCGCATCCCCTCGGTGCCGAATTCGATATCCCAGTCACCGGGTGCGCGGACGTAGAACGAGACCATCTTGTCGTTGGTGTGCCGCCCGAGGGTGGACGACAGCTGGAATCCCTCGGCGTTGACCCGGTCCAGGGCTTGGCCCACGGCGTCCAGGGTGTCGACCTCCACCATGATGTGGACCAGGCGCGGGTCGCGCTGGTGTGCGGCCGGGACGATCGCCAGGCTGTGGTGGCGTTCGTTGATGCCGAGGAACCGAACCCGCACGGGCCCAAACTCTTTGGGCAGCGGCACCCGGAACGCGCCGCGGGCGCGGAACCCCAGCACTTCGGTGTAGAAGTCGAACAGGCCGTTGGGATCGGTGGCCGGCACCACCACATGGCCCATGCCCTGATCGCCGGTGACGAACTTCGCGCCGAACGGAGTGATGACCGGACTGTGGTCGAGCACCGCGCCGTGGAACACCTCGAGCGTGGTGCCGGCGGGATCGGAGAAGGTGATCACCTCTTCGACGCGGCGGGCCTCGGCCTCGTCGGGGGACAGCTGTTTGTACGCCACGCCCGCCCCGTCGAGCGCGGCCTGCACTCGCTGCAGGGCCGGGTGGTCGCGTACTTCCCAGCCGACGGTCAGCACCCGGTCGGTGTCACCGGGCACCACGATGAGCCGGGCCGCCCGCTCGTCCATCCGCAGATACAGGGCGGACGGGTCGGGGCCCTTCCCTTCGGCGAAACCGAGGACGCCGAACGCGAATTGCCGCCAGCGGTCGATGTCGTTGGTCGAAATCGTGATGTAGCCCAGGCTTCTCAGGTCCGTCATCGTTGTGTTCTCCTGCTCAGATCAACGCCCGCAGCGGACCCTCGGGCGGCTCGACGCCCAGCGAACTCAGCGCCGCCGCGTGATAGGTGGTGCCGGGCACATGGATCGCATGCATCTGCCCGACGTGCACGTCGCGCCAATACCGTTGCAGTGGCTTGTCCATTCGTGCCGCGTTGCCGCCCGAGCGGGCGAAGATCTCGTCGACCGCCGAGACCGCGCGCCACACCGCGCGAACCTGGGTGCGGCGTCCGGCGGCGCGGTCGGCGAATGACACCTCCTTGCCGGCCGCGACCATGTCGTAGATGCGGTCGGCGTTGGCCAGCAGCTCCTGGCGGGCGGCGTTGATGTCGGCGGCGGCCTCGCCGATCGCGTGCATGACGTAGGGGTCGTCCTTGATCGCGGTTCCGGTGGCCCCGACCCGCTCGCGCTGGTAGTCCAGATGGGCGGCCAGCGCGCCCTCGGCGATGCCGATGGTGGCCGCCGAGATGCCCAGCGGGAACATCGTCGACCACGGCATCAGGTACAGCGGCTCGGTCATGCCGGCCTCGCGCTGCGCGGTGCCGTCCATCACCTTCGTGGCGTCCATGGTCCGGTAGGCCGGGACGAACGCGTCGGAGACGATGACGTCCTTGGAGCCGGTTCCGCGCAGCCCCACCACATTCCACGAGTCCTCGACGATCTGGTAGTCCTTGCGCGGCAGGATCATGTGCAGCATCTGCGGCGGCATCAACGGGATGCCCTTGTCGTCGCCGAGCATGGCGCCCAGGATGATCCAGTCGCAGTGGTCGGTGCCCGAGCTGAACTGCCAGCGGCCATTGAACAGGTAGCCGCCGTCGACGGGTTTGGCCACCCCCTGCGGCGCATACGGGGAGGCCATCCAGGTATCGACGTCGTCGGCCCAGATCTCGGCGGCCACCCTGGGATCGGCGTAGGCCAGTTGGTAGGGGTGCACGCCCACCACGCCGACGATCCAGCCGGCCGCCGGATCCAGCGCCGCGGTGGCCATCGTCGTCTCGGCGAACTCGCGGGGATGGACCTCGAAGCCCTGGTACTGCTTGGTCTGCAGCAGCCGGATCAGGCCGGCGCCCTTCATCAGCTTGACGGTGTCGTCGGTGAGCCGGCCGATGCGTTCGGCTTCCGCGGCCTGGTCGCGTAACTGGTCGGCCATCGCCACCACCCGGTCGAGTACCCGGTCGCTCATATCGTTGTCCTTACGTCTGTGGGCCTAGTAATGGTCTACCGCAGTTCCGGGCCGTCCCAAAGGAAATCCCGATGAGCGGACACCCCGCCGTCGAATTTCGACGTGAACAACCGGCCGGCGGACGCCCGGCGGGGGATGAATCAGCCGGGAAAACTCGCCCGAACCGTCCGGTGACCGGGAGGGCACGCGGATCGCGCCGGCGAAGGCCCTACGGTGACTGCTTGTGAACGATGCCGGTCCACAGTCCCTGGATGTCGTCGTGGTCGGCGCGGGGTTCGCCGGCCTGTACGCCCTGCACAAGCTGCGCGGCCGGGGCCTGTCGGTGCGGGTGCTGGAAGCCGCGCCCGAGCTGGGCGGCACCTGGTACCACAACCGGTATCCGGGGGCCCGCTGTGACGTCGAGAGTGTCGACTACTGCTACTCGTTCTCCGACGAACTCCAGCAGGAATGGAACTGGACCGAGAAGTACGCGACCCAGGCCGAGATCCTGGCGTACCTGAACTGGGTCGCGGACAAGCTCGACCTGCGCCGCGACATCGCGCTCCGCACCCGGGTGGTCTCGGCGGAACTCGACGAGACGACGCTGCGCTGGACGGTCACCACCGATGCGGGGCAGAGGCTTTCGGCGCGGTTCTGTGTGATGGCAACCGGGCCGCTGTCGGCCGCGCTCACCCCGGACTTCCCCGGCCTGGACACCTTTGCCGGCGAGATCTACCACACCGCACACTGGCCGCACGAGCCCGTCGACTTCACCGGAAAACGGGTGGCGGTCATCGGGACCGGGTCCTCGGGCATTCAATCGATTCCGATCATCGCCGAGCGCGCGACCCACCTCTACGTCTTCCAACGCACCCCCAATTACAGTGTCCCGGCGGGTAACACGCCGTTGTCCGCCGATGAGCTCGGCGAGATCAAGGCGGGTTACCCGCGGCGGCGTGCGCTGTCGTGGCGCAGCGCCGGCGGCTCGCCGCACATCACCGCCCCCAAGCCGACGATGCAGTTCACCGCCGAGGAACGCCGCGCGGCATTCGAAAAGCGTTGGCAGCTGGGGGGCGTGCTGTTCTCCAAGACCTTCCCCGACCAGATGACCGACCTGGAGGCCAACGAAGAGGCCCGCACGTTCTACGAGCAGAAGGTGCGGGCCGTCATCGACGATCCGGCCCTGGCCGACCTACTGATTCCCACCGACCATCCGATCGGTACCAAGCGAATCTGCACCGACACCAACTACTTTCAGACCTTCAACCGCGCCAACGTGTCACTCATCAGCGTCCGAACCACCCCGATCGAATCCGTCGACGCCGCCGGAATCAACACCGTCGGGATCGATAAGACCACAGCCCACTACGACATCGATATGATCGTGCTGGCAACGGGTTTCGACGCGATGACCGGCGCGCTTGGCAACATCGATATCATCGGACGCCGCGGCGCCGCCCTGCGTGACGATTGGGCACACGGGCCCCGCACGTATCTGGGGCTGGGCGTCGACGGCTTCCCCAACCTGTTCTTGATCTCAGGCCCAGGATCACCCGCCGTGTTGGCGAACATGGTGCTGCACGCCGAGGCCCAGGTGAACTGGATCGCCGAGGCCATCGCCTTCCTCGACGATCACGGTTACGCCGCGCTGGAAGCCCGCGTGGACAGCGTGGACGGGTGGGGCGCCGAATGCGCCCGCCGAGCCGAAGCGACGCTGTTCACCAAGGCGAACTCCTGGTACATGGGCGCGAACGTGCCCGGCAAGCCGCGCGGCTTCATGCTGTTCACCGGGGGCTTCGCCACGTACAACGACATCTGCGCCGAGGTCGCCGCCGCCGGCTACCGGGGCTTCGATCTAATCGAACGATGACGGGATTGCTGAACAAGGTCGTCGTGGTCACCGGTGCGGCCAAGGGGACCGGGCGGGTGCACTGTGAGCGCTTCGCCGATGAAGGAGCCGACGTGATCGCACTCGACGCCGACACCGCGGCCGACGAGTTACGGGCCACGGCAAGGGGAGTCGAGGTCCGCGGCCGGCGGTGCGCGACCGGCCTGGCCGACGTCAGCGACCTCGCGGCGATGACGGCCGCCGTCGACGCAGGGGTGGCCGAGCTGGGTCGGCTCGACGTCGTCGTGGCGAACGCCGGCGTCCACCTGCCCGGCGCGCCCTCGTGGGAACTCGACCCCCAGGTCTGGCAGCGCACGCTCGACATCAACCTCACCGGCGTCTGGCACACCGTCCGCGCGAGCGTGCCGCACATGTTTGATGGGGAAGGCGACCAGGGCGGCTCGGTCGTCATCATCAGCTCCACCAGCGGTCTTCGTGGCCTGCCCAACACGGCGCACTACACCGCCAGCAAGCACGCGGTGGTGGGACTGGCGCGCACGCTGGCCAACGAGCTCGGCCCGCGCGGCATCCGGGTCAACACCGTGCACCCCGGGCCGGTGGCCACCCCGATGGTGCTCAACGAGGCCACCTTTCGGCGGCTGCGGCCGGACCTGGACAATCCGACGGCCGCCGATGCGGCCGAGGTGCTGCAGGCCCGGAACCTGCTTCCGGTGCCGTGGGTCGAGCCCGTCGACATCGCCAACGCCGTGTTGTTCCTGGCCTCCGACGCGGCCCGCTACATCACCGGCACCCAGCTCGTCGTCGACGCCGGCCTCACCCAGAAGACGACATGACCGGGCGGCTGGCCGGCGGGCGACTAAGACACAAGGTCGCCCTGATCACCGGTGCGGCGCGGGGGATCGGTCGCGCGCAGGCGGTGCGGTTCGCGCAGGAGGGTGCCGACATCGTGGCGCTCGACGTGTGCGGCCCGGTCGACACGGTGATCATCCCGCACAGCACCCCGGCCGACCTCGACACCACCGCGTCGCTGGTGGGTGCGGCGGGCGGGCGGGTGCACACCGAAATCGTCGATGTCCGTGACCTTTCCGGTGTGCAGGCCGCCACCGATCGCGCTGTCGAGCGGTTCGGCGGCCTGGACGCGGTCTGCGCGACGGCCGGAATCACCTCCCGCGGCATGGCGGTCGACCTGGACGAAAACGCCTGGCGCACCATGCTCGACGTCAACCTCACCGGGGTGTGGCACACCTGCCGCGCGACCGCGCCGCACCTGATCGCGCGCGGGGTCGGGTCGATGACCCTGACGAGCTCCATCGCGGGCCTGCGCGGGCTGGTCGGCGTTGCGCATTACACCGCCGCCAAGCACGGTGTGATCGGCGTGATGCGCAGCCTCGCCAATGAGCTTGCGCCGCATAATGTCCGGGTCAACTGCATCAGCCCCACCAACGTCGACACGCCCATGATCCACAACGACGTCGTCAGCACCGCCTTTCGGCCCGACCTGGACCGTCCGCCCACGCGCGCCGAGTTCGCCGAGGCGGCCCGCTCGATGAACATGCTTGCGGTGCCGTGGGTGGACGCGGTGGACGTGGCCAATGCCGCGCTGTTCCTGGCCTCCGACGAGGCGCGCTACATCACCGCGATCGTCCTGCCCGTCGACGCCGGAGCCACCCAACGATGAGGAGAACCCCATGACCGACATCGACGAGCTGCTGGCCCGGGTGCGCCGGCTCGAGGACGAACGCGACATCGCCCGGTTGATCGCCTCATACGGTCCCGCGGTCGACGCCGGCGACGCCGACGCCGCCGCGAGTCTCTGGGCCACCGATGGCGTGTACGACGTGGACGGCTGGCGCATGGAGGGCCGCGCCGACGTGCACGCGATGATCAGCTCGCAGGCCCACCAGAAGCTGGTGGCCAAGGGCTGCTCGCACTTCCTCGGGCCGTGTGTCGTCACGGTCGACGGTGACGCGGCGGTGGCGGTGTGCGAATCGCTGGTGCTCGTCCGCGACGGCGACGGCTATCGGGTGTGGCGGGCCACCGCACACCATTTCGTGTTGCGGCGGATCGACGGTGACTGGCGGATCGCCACCCGCACCAGCCGGGTACTGGACGGTAACCCCGACGCGCACGCTCTGCTCACGAAAGGCCTTGCGGGAGAGGGCTGATCCTGATGGCGGGACCCGCTTCGCCCGGCTACGCCGCGCTCGCGATCGCCGCTACCTATCGCGAAAGGAACGCCAGCACCGTGCTTTCGAACGCCTCCTTGGCCTCGATCATCGCCCAGTGACCCGAGTTGGGGAAAATGTGCAGCTCCGCGTTGGGGATGGTGCGCATCGGGATCAGCGCCATATCCGGCGGACTCACCCTGTCGTCGCGGCCCCACGTCAGCAGGGTGGGCGCGGTGAGCTTGTGCATGGTCGCCCACGGCAGCGGCCGGTCGGAGGCGTTCAGCGCGGCGTTCATCCCGGCGAACGCCGCCTTGCCGTACATGCGTCGCGCCGCAGCCAGGGTGTCGGGGTCGGTGGCCAACTCCCAGCGTTCCTCGATCAGCTGATCGGTGACCAGCGCCTGGTCGTAGACCATTGATTTGAGCCAGTCGACCAGCCGTTGCCGCGTAGGGTCCTCGACGAACTCCTGCAGCAGCCGAATCCCCTCGCTGGGACTGGGACTGAAGATATTCGTGCCGATGCCGCCGATGGTCACCAGCCGACCGACGCGGTCCGGATTGTGGGTGGCGAAGTTGATGCCGACGCCGCCGCCCATCGAGTTGCCGACGATGTGCACCCGCTCGACACCGAGCGCGTCCAGGAAGGGCGACACAGTGCCGAACGCGGTCACCATCGGATGGCCGCCGAAGTCGTCGCTCACGCCGAAACCGGGAAATTCCAGGATCAGGCACCGATAGCGGGCGGCGAAGGCGGGCAGCACCCCGCGGAAGTTGCGCCAGCCGGTGACACCGGGGCCGGACCCGTGCAGAAACAGCAGCACCGGACCGGACTCCGGGCCGCCGCTGTCGTAGTAGCGCAAAACGCCCTTTTCGGTGCCGATTTCACGCAGGTCTTGCGCTGCGATGGTCGTCGGTTCAGAAGTGTCCGCCACGGCTGTCACCCTGCCATGCCGAGACGGCGAGGGTGGACGGGGTTCCGCTGACCGGGCCGCTCAGATCCGGTCGTCGGCGGGCTCGGCGCAATTCAACAGCTCTTTGAGCGCCGCGGGGAACCCGTCGGCAAGGCCCCAGAGATCCGGAACCAGGTCGGGGCATGAAATGATCCCGACGCCGAGCCTGCCGTTGAGCGACATCATTGTGATGTTCAGCGCGGCGCCGGCGATGATCGGGCCGAGCGGATACATCGCGTCGAGCCGGCACCCCAGGAAGTAGAGCTGGTCCTGAGGGCCGGCCACGTTGGACATCACCAGGTTGTGTGGCGGTCTGTCGGGCAGGGGGATGCGAGGCAGCAGCTTGATGGCGGCGCCGAACAGGGTCTGTCCGGCCACCTGCGTCCAGTCGTGCAGCAGGCTCGGGCCCATCGCGGCGACGTGGTCCTTGGCCGCGGCGTTTCCGGCGGCAATGCTGGCCAGCCGCTCGACCGGGTCGTCGATGTGGGTTTCGAGCCGGCAGAGCATCCAGGTCATCTGGTTGCGGCCCGGCCGGCTGGACTTGCCACGGACCGACACCGGCACGCTGGCGACCAACGGGATGCCCGACAGCGCGTCGCGGTCCTGGAAGAACTGCCGCAGCGCCCCGGCGCACAGCCCGGTCACGACGTCGTTGACGGTCACCCCGAACCGGCGTTTGACCTTTTTCACGTCCTCGAGGTCCACGCTGGTCAAGGCGATGTTGCGGCGCCGGGTGAACGGCCCGTTGAACGCCGTCGGCGGCGCCGCGAACGGGGCGGCCATGGTGTGCCCACCGCCGCGGGCGCGCAGTAGCGTTGCCGCCAGCGTCAGCGCCGTCGCCGGCACGACCTTGGCCAGGCGCCACGGCCGCAGCGCCGCGCCGATCAGCCCGCTGGCCGCGATCTGCAGCGGATGTGCCGCTCCGCTGCGCTCGGCCGGTTCCGGTGCCGGGGCGTCGGGTGCGACGCTGCACAACTGCGCGAGCAGGTTGGCCCCGCCCACGCCGTCGACCACCGCGTGGTGGGCCTTGAGGACGACGGACAAGCCGTCGGTGCCGTGCAGACCTTCGATCACCCACATTTCCCACAGCGGACGATCCCGGTCCAGCGCCAGTCCGGCGATGTGGCCGCAGATGTCCGCTAATTCTTTCGGGCCGCCGGGCGAGGGCAGCGCGACGCGATGAAGGTGGCGCGCCAGATCGAACCGGTCGTCGTCCACCCACACCGGATGGTCGAAGTTGAGTTGGTTGTCGGCCAGCTTGAGGCGGAATTCGGGCACCGAATCCACCCGCGCCCCCAGCGCCTCACGGAAGCGATCGAAGCTGTAGCCCCCCGGCATCGTCATCGGGTCCAGCTCCAGGACACAGCAAATATTCAAGGGCTGCGTCGGTGATTCCAGGTATAAGAAGAACGCGTCTAACCCACTGAGTCGTTGCATAATTGCTCGTCTCTTTTTCGCGGCCATGACCGCTGGTCACGTGACCGGCGGTCATCCCGGAGCTCCTGAGGGGACGCACGATCGGGGCGGCCGCAACTTATTTGGTGTGACTCTTACCTGTAGCCGTTGCGGGGCGTTCGGCAAACATCGTGCCGGTACATTTAACGAAATCGCTACTCCGCGGACGCATGGCGCGGCCAGTTAGGCGCGGGTGGACCGCCGGCCGCGAGCAGCCGGTCCACGAGCTGATCGCCGATGCGCTGAAGTGCTCGATCGAGGCCGCGTCCAGGACCAAGACGATCATCACCAGGCCGCCGGCGATGACGGGCGCGCGGGTCAGCGCACCGGCCAGCAGCAGCGCCTCGATGGTCAGCCGAACCAGCAGATACGCCACCACTCGATCGGTGTCAGCAGCGGCCGTAGTCGGCGCCTCCCCGGCGCTCACAGTGAAATACCCGCGTGGGCAATAGGTTTGGTGCGCTCGCCGCACCGCGATCACTGTCCTGCGGTGGGCCGGCGGGCCATGGCCGAATCGGGCGCCGCCCAGTCAATCGAGACCTTGCGGTGCTTGATCAGCCAGCTGTCACCCTCGGGTACCAGGACGTCGCGGTAGCGGCCGGAGTGGTCGAGCCCGATGTGGGTGACCACGGTGAAGTAGGAGTCGACCCGGGCCTGCCCGGGTGTCACCTCGGTGAACAACACGTTCGCGACGTTATGGCGCACAATCGGTTTGACCGCGGCCTCGGCGGCGACCTTTCCCGTGACACCGTCCAGGAAGGCCGCGATCTCCGAACGCCCGCGCAAGGGCTCGAAATCCCGAATTTCGAGGATGCCGTCGACGCAGAACGTCGCCGCAAGGCCGTCGAGCCGGCCCGCGTCGCCGGACCAGTTGTAGCTCGCCAAGGTATCCCGGATTCGCTCGCGGGCAACCAATTCCCACATTTCCACCGTCACGACTCCTCGCCCCGCCGCCGACTCCTCGGTCCACCAGGGTAAGCGCTTTCGGCGCCGTCGCGGTGATGAGGCGGCGGGGTAGGCATCGCAGTCGCCGCAGGGTCGTCAATTATGTTCGACGGCAAAGCAATTTCGGGCCGCAGGCTGACCAGAGCGAACGTGGGCCCGCTGCGTGGGCCGCCGGTAAGCTCGGGCCGGCGGCTCGGGACTGTGGCGCAGGCTACTCGCCGGTCACGTTTCGTGAATGCGCCGGTTGGGCATAGAAGGGGGGCGAGCGCACGACACGGGCGTCGTGCGCCACACGGAGGGAGAACGCATGTCGGACAAGAGTGGTCCCGAGGAAGCCATCGAGGGCATCGTCGAGGGAGTCAAGGGCAAGGTCAAGGAAGTCGCCGGCGCGGTTGCCGGCCGCGATGACCTGATGCGAGAGGGCAAGGCTCAGCAGGACAAGGCCGACGCGCAACGAGAGGCGGCCCAGAAAGAGGCCGAGGCCGAAAGCGCCCGCAAGGCCGCCGACATCAACGAGGCTCGCCAGAAAGCCGAACAGTAACGGCAGTCGATGGTGGCCCGGTCACAGGCGTGGCCGGGCCACCGCCATCTCGGCGACCGGAGAATGAATCGCCGCCCGCGGCTGTCGAACAACACATGAGACTGAACGACGCCGCGCGCGAGCTCATCGGAAAGGGTGCGGACGCGACCCTGGTCACCATAAATCCGGACGGCAGCCCCCAGGTCAGCGTGGTCTGGGTGGCGTTGCGGTCGACGCCCGGCGGGGACGAACTGGTCAGCGCCCACCTTTCCGAACACAAGAAGGTCAGGCGCCGGTGTCCTGCATGGCCGAGGAGATTGCCACGCCGGGCGACGGCCAGCTCAAGGCGCTGATCACGGTCGCGGGCAACCCGGTGTTGTCCACCCCGCCGGCGACAAGCTCGACGAAGTGCTGCCGATGCTGGAAGCGATGATCTCCGTTGACCTTTGGCTCAATGAGACGACGCGGCACGCGGACGTGATCCTGCCCGGCCTGTCGCCGCTAGAGCAGCCGCACCACGACGATCTGATCCTGCTCTTCGCGATCCACAGCATCGCGAATTATTCGGCCCCGGTGTTCGATCCGGGCGATCGCCCGCACGAATGGGAGATCCTGATCCGGTTGACCGGCCTGTGCACCGGCACCCCCGCCAAGGACGTGGAGTCGCGGCGATCGACGACGGCTTCTTCGACTACCTGGCCTTCACCCGCGAGCTCGACGGCGCGCAGATCCGCAAGCTCTACGACCACGGCGGACCCGAGCGAATGCTCTACCTCACGTTGCGGACCGGACCGTTCGGCGACCAGTACGGCAAGAACCCGGGCGGGCTCACCCTGGACATGCTCAAGTCCAACCCCAACGGCATCGACTTCGGTCCGATGGTGCCGCAACTGCCCGACATCCTCGCCACGTCCGACAAGAAGATCCGGCTCGCCCCGCAATACCTACTCGACGACCTGCCCCGGCTGGCCGCGCGCATGGAGCGTCCGGCCGAGCCGCTCGTCCTGGTGAGCCGCCGGCACCTGCGCTCGAACAACACCTGGCTGCACAACGTTCCGGCGCTGATGAAGGGAAAGGACCGGTGCACGTTGCTGATTCACCCCGACGGCGCGGTCCGGTGCGGCATCGCCGACGGCGACATCGTGACGGTGAAGTCGGAAGCAGGCGAGATCAAAGTTCCCGTCGAGGTCACCGAGTCCATCAGGCCCGGCGTGGTCTCGATGCCCCATGGCTGGGGGGACATGGCAAGCCGGGCACCCGCATGTCGGTGGCCAACAACTCGCCCGGCGCGAACACCAATGTGCTGTCCCCGCCAATGTTTCTCGACGAGCCATCCGGCAACATGGTGCTCAACGGCATCCCGGTCACGATCATCGACGATCAGGCCCGATTCCGCCCGGCGCACAAACTCTAAAGTCCCATGAGCCTTTATCCCCTCCTGCAAGTTAACGCCAAGCGCCAGTCTGTGGTTCATCTCACCCCGGCGCTCTTTCGGTGAACCCTTTACGGGGTGGCGGTCGTCGGCATAGGCATGACTGCAACAAGGTATTCCCCATTCCCGCATCGGGCAGCGGGCCGCGGGTGCGGCGCGCCGCGGATCGCAGGTACCGCGGTGGCTTTCACGCCGCACCGCTATAACCAGGACGATGTCGCACGCGAACTCACCGGGTTCACCGATCCGGGTTTCTTACGTTTCGCGCAGACCGCGGGCGTCGACCAGCGCAGCCTCGCGCTGCCGCTGTCGCGTTACCCGACGCTGAGTGGCTTCACCGAAGCCAACGACGCCTACCTCGAGGTGGCCGTCGATCTCGGTGAGCGGGCGATCAATTCGGCACTGGCGACCGCCGGCGTGGCACCGCGCGACGTCGACACCATCGTGATGGTGTCCAGCACCGGAATCGCCGTGCCCACCATCGATGCGCGGCTGATGACGCGAATCGGGTTGCGGCCCGACGTCAAACGTGTCCCGCTGTTCGGGCTCGGCTGCGTGGCCGGCGCCGCCGGAATGGCGCGCGTCCACGACTACCTGCACGGGTATCCCGGGCACGTGGCCGTGCTGCTGTCGGTCGAGCTGTGCTCGCTGACGCTGCAGCGTGATGACACCTCGATCCCCGCGCTCATCGGGGTGTCGCTGTTCGGCGACGGTGCCGCCGCCGTCGTCGCGGTCGGGGCGGACCGAATCCCTGTGTCGGACAGCGCGACTGGTCCAGGCATACTGGCGACCCGCAGCCGCGTCGTCCCGGAGACCGTCGACGTGATGGGCTGGAACGTCGGTTCGAGCGGATTTCAGCTTGTGATGTCGCGCGACGTCCCGAAGATGGCCGACGAGTACCTGCGCGCCGAGGTCGACGCATTCCTGGCCGTGAACGGGCTTTCCACCGCCGACATTTCGACGTGGGTCTGCCACCCCGGCGGCCCGAAGGTCCTCGACTCGATCGACAACGCGCTCGGTCTGCCTGCCGAAGCCCTGCGACACAGCCGAAACTCGATGCGCGATAACGGAAACATGTCTTCGGCGTCGGTGCTGGACGTGCTGCGCCGCACGGTCGCCGAGCCCCCGGGCGAGGGCGCCTTCGGTGTGATGCTCGCGATGGGGCCGGGTTTCTGCTTCGAGCTGCTACTGCTGCAATGGTGACGGGGAACGGTGCCATGTACTACTACCTGTTCGTTCTCGCCGTCGGCGCCGAACGCCTCGTCGAGTTGGCTGTCGCCCAGCGCAACGCCAGATGGTCAATGACACACGGGGGCAAGGAATTCGGGCGTGATCACTATCCGGCGATGGTCAGCATGCATGCACTGCTTCTGGTTTCGTGCATCGTCGAGACCTGGAGCCTGGGTCGGCCGTTCATCGGATGGCTGGGCTGGCCGATGCTGGGCATCGTGCTGCTCAGCACCGTCGTCCGCTGGCGCTGCGTAAGCGTGCTCGGCAAGCATTGGAACCCGAGGCTGATCGTGATCCCGGGCGCACCGTTGGTGCGGCAGGGGCCGTACCGCTGGGTCCGGCACCCCAACTACCTCGCGGTGGCGGCCGAGGTGGCGGCGTTGCCGCTGGTGCATTCGGCGTGGTTGACCGCGATCGTGTTCAGTACCGCCAACGCGCTGGTGCTCACCGTACGCATCCGCGCGGAGAACGCCGCGCTGGGCTATACATGATCAGAGCCTGATCAGGGGGCGCTGGGCCGATTGGTCCACTGCCGGTCGGGCCGGCGCGCCGAACGGAACCACCCGCCGGCCGCGCCGGTGCCGCCGTCGGTGGGGATAACGTGGCCGGTCACGAACGCCGAGAGGTCCGAGGCCAAAAACAGGATGACCCTGGCCTGATCCTCGGGCAGGCCCATCCGCCCGACCGGGACCCACTGCGGCCACTGCGCTTGCTCCTCGTCCGAAAGCCATTGCGAATAGGGCACTTGCAGGGACTCGGTGACGTCCGGTGCGATCGCGTTGACCCGGACCCCGTCGTTGCCCACCTGGACCGCGAGGCTGCGGGTGAACGCGATGACGGCGGCTTTGAACGCGGCATACACCGGGTCCTCCGGATAGCCCCGCAGCCCCTCGACCGACGAGACGTTCACGATCGCGCCGGCGTGGCGCTCAACCATGGCCGGCAGGAACGCGTGGGTGAGCAGGAAGACGTGGTGCAGGTTGATCCGATACAGGTCGTCCCACAGCTGCGGATCGGTGTCGACGAAGTTGCCGGGATGGCGCAGCCAGTGGCCCACATTGTTGACCAGCACGTCGACCCTGCCAAACCGGTCCAGGACGGTCCGCGCCAGGTTGGTCACGTGCTCGGGGTTCCGGACGTCGCCGATGACCGCCAGGGCCGACCCACCGGATTCGGTGATCGAGGTGGCGGTCGCATCGGCGAGGCCGGCGTCGATGTCGGCGATGACCACATCTGCGCCGTGGTCGGCGAACAGCCGTGCGGTCGCGGCGCCGATTCCTCCTGCGCCGCCCGTGACGACCGCGACCCGGCCGGTCAGCAGCGGATCAGCCCGCCCAGCGTGTGTCATCGTTCATATCTTGGGCCATTCGGAGACCTCGGCTACAGCCGGTCCAGCCCGACGGCGCCCGCGCGGAGACCGCGAGACAGAGGACGAGTGATACCCATCTCTATGGTCGGTAAACAGTGACGTACCCAACATCCGCCGGATGACTTTTTGCAGTTAACCATCCGCGGCGGCGGGTACCCGCCCCCCACTTAGGAGGTTGAAACCCAATGGTGAGTGCAGCCGAACCGACACATATATTGCCGAGCGCGACGACGACGAGGCGCGTTCATCGCCGCCACAGCCCGCAGTCGGTGGCCGTGGGGCTTGCCAGCCGGTTGATCGTGAAGAACGCGATCCGCGCGTGGTCCATGACGCCGAACCTGCATTGGCCGCTCGAGCACGTCGACGGTGTCGTGGGATTGGTCCCGCGTTTCGGATCCGCGGCGACAATTGAAGCGCTGCGCTTGGACAACTGTGCCGCCGAGTGGGTTCGCGCCCCCGGCGTGTCGGGGGAGCGCGCGATTCTGTACTTGCACGGCGGCGCATTCCTGACTTGTGGCCTGAACACCCACCGTTCCATGGTTACCCGCCTGTCGAAGGAAGCCGATGCCGCCATCCTCGCCGTCGCGTACCGAAAGCTGCCCAAACATCAGATCACCGATGCCATCGACGACGGGATCAGCGGCCTGCGCTGGCTGCAGGATCGTGGCTACGAGGGCGACCGGGTCGTCGTGGCCGGGGATTCCGCCGGGGGATACCTGGCGTTCATGACCACGCTCTTGGCGATCCAGGACGGAATCATGGAGCCCGCCGGCGTCGCGACCGTCTCGCCGTTCACCGATGCCGACCCGGTGCGGAAACTCAAGCACCGCAACGCCCGCAAGTGCTCGATGTTCACCCGCCGGGCTTTCTCGCGGTTCGCCCAATTCCTCAGTAACGCACAGGTTGTGGAGGGCGAGGGCGACTCCACGGTCGCTTCTCCGGTGGACGCCGACCTGTCGTCGTTGCCGCCGGTCACCATTCACGCCAGCTCCGACGAGTTGCTGCTCGCCGATGCCGAGCTGATGGCGAAGCGCTTGGAGGCCAGCGGAATTCACTGCGATCTTCACCTGTGGGACGGACAGATCCACGACTTCCCTTTGGCCGCAGACATTTTGCCCGAGGGCAGGCGCGCCATCAAATACCTCGGGGACTTCATCAAGGACGTCACCGCCGCTCGCGCCAAGGTCCCCAGCGTCACCGGCCTGCGCAACGCCGCGGTGGCCGGTTGAAGGCTGCGGAAGTCGTTGCACCGCAAGCAGGTTCGCTGACGTTCGCCGCTCTGTCCCAACCGCGCCATGCCTCGCGGCCCGCGCCCGCGGGAGATCGCGCGAAACGGTGCCCGACGAAGAACTGGGCGGATAAGTCGCGCCGCTGCCGTTACAGTTGGTGCTGATGACCTCACCTGCCCCGCCTGCGCTGACCGTGCGGTACGACGGAGCCGAACGCACCTTCGCGCCGGGCAACGACGTAGTGATCGGGCGCGACCTGCGCGCCGACCTGCGCGTCGCCCACCCGTTGATCTCCCGCAGCCACCTGATCGTGCGGTATGACCAGGGGCGATGGATCGCCGTCGACAACGGCAGCCTCAACGGCCTCTATCTGCACAATCGCCGCGTCCCGGCCGTCGACATCCAGGACGGCCTGCGGGTCAACATGGGCAATCCGGACGGCCCGGCGCTCACGTTCGAGGTCGGCCGCCATCAGGGTTCGGCCGGGCGGCCCCCGCTGACGACGTCGATACCGATCGTCAGCAACCCCAGCGAACCGCTGTCGCGGGCGCCGCAGAGCGCGCCGTTCGGCGCGCCGCCTCCCGGGCAGCCCCAGCAGCCGGCGTCGGCATCGTTCCGCCACCCCGTCCATCCGCCCACCGCCGGGCAACCCAGCCAGCCGGCCGGCGGGCCCACGCCGAGCTATCCGTCGGGACCTCAGCCGCGATACCCGACCGGCGGCCTCCCGAGCGCGCCGCCCAGCGGAGTCCAGCCCGCGCCGCAGATATACCGGTCGACGTCGATGCACGCGGCGCCACCGACCACCGCTGCGCCGGCGGCGTCCCAGGCGGGCCGCATCGGCGGCGACTCGTCGATCCTCGCGACGTCGATGATGAAGATCCTGCGGCCGGGCAAGGCCGGGCCGGACGTGCCGGGTGCGATCAAGATCGGGCGCGCCAACGACAACGACATCGTCATCCCCGAGGTGCTGGCGTCGCGTCACCACGCCACCCTGGTCCCGACGCCCACCGGCACCGAGATCCACGACAACCGCAGTATCAACGGCACCTTCGTCAACGGCGTGCGGGTCGATTCGGCCGTGCTGCACGACGGCGATGTCGTCACGATCGGCAACATCGACCTGGTCTTCCACGGCGGCAACCTGGCCCGCCGCGACCAGGCCGCGACCGCCACGCGCAGCGGTGGCCTCGACGTGCGGGGGGTGACCTGGACGATCGAGGGCAACAAATCGCTGCTGGACAACATCTCGCTGACCGCGCTTCCCGGCACGCTGACGGCGATCATCGGGCCGTCCGGCGCCGGCAAGTCGACCTTCGCCCGCTTGATCGCCGGGTACACGCACCCGACGACCGGAACGGTGTCGTTCGAGGGCCACAACGTCCACGCCGAATACGCGTCGCTGCGCAGCAGGATCGGGATGGTGCCGCAGGACGACGTGGTGCACGGCCAGCTGACCGTGCAGCAGGCGCTGATGTACGCCGCGGAACTGCGGCTGCCGCCGGACACCACGAAGGACGACCGCGCCCAGGTGGTGGCCCGGGTACTTGAAGAACTCGAGATGACCCAGCACCTGCACACCCGGGTCGACAAGCTGTCCGGCGGTCAGCGCAAGCGCGCGTCGGTGGCGCTGGAGTTGCTCACCGGGCCGTCGCTGCTGATCCTCGACGAGCCGACCTCCGGCCTGGACCCGGCGCTGGACCGGCAGGTGATGACCATGCTGCGGCAGCTGGCCGACGCCGGTCGGGTGGTGCTGGTGGTCACCCACTCGCTGACCTACCTGGACGTCTGCGACCAGGTGTTACTGCTGGCCCCCGGCGGCAAGACGGCGTTCTCCGGGCCGCCCAGCCAGATCGGGCCGGCCATGGGCACCACCAACTGGGCCGACATCTTCAGCACCGTCGCCAATGACCCCGACGGGTCCCGCGCGCGCTACCTGGCCCGCACGGGTCCGCCGCCCGCTCCGCCGCCCGCCGAGAAACCCGCCGAGCTGGGCGATCCCGCACACACCAGCCTGCTCCGGCAGTTCTCCACGATCGCCCGGCGCCAGATGCGACTGATCGTCTCGGACCGCGGCTACTTCGTCTTCCTGGCGCTCCTGCCGTTCATCATGGGTTCGCTGTCCATGTCGGTGCCCGGCGACGTCGGCTTCGGCATCCCGAACCCGATGGGCGCCGCGCCCAACGAGCCCGGGCAGATCCTGGTGCTGCTGAACGTCGGCGCGGTGTTCATGGGGACCGCCCTGACCATCCGCGACCTCATCGGCGAGCGCGCCATCTTCCTGCGCGAACAGGCGGTCGGCCTGTCCACGTCGGCCTATCTGTTGGCCAAGGTCTGCGTGTACACGGTCTTCGCGATCGTCCAGTCGGCGATCGTCAGCATCATCGCGGTGCTTGGCAAGGGCGCCCCCACGCAGGGGGCCGTGGCGCTGGGCAAGCCGGCCCTGGAGCTGTTCGCCGACGTCGCGCTGACGTGTGTCGCGTCGGCCATGCTCGGCCTGGCCCTGTCGGCCGTCGCGAAGTCCAACGAGCAGATCATGCCGCTGCTGGTGGTGGCGGTCATGTCGCAGCTGGTGTTCTCCGGCGGGATGATTCCGGTCACCGCGCGCATCGGGCTCGACCAGATGTCGTGGGCCACACCGGCGCGGTGGGGATTCGCGGCGTCGGCGTCGACGGCCGACCTGACCAAGTTGGTGCCCGGCCCGCTGACCCCGAAGGATGCGCACTGGCGGCACACGCCGGCGACGTGGTGGTTCGACGTCGGCATGCTGTTCGTCATCAGCGCCGTCTACCTGGGTTTCGTGCGCTGGAAGATCCGCCTCAGGAGCGGCTGAGGGCGGGACCGTCAGGCGCGCCTGCGGACCATCTCCTCGGCGGCGGCACGCATGCGGTCCGACAGCTGCAGCAGATCGTGCTCGCCCACGCCCAGCGGCAACGTGTACGCCAGTTGCCGCAATTCGACGGCGTAGTTGCGCAAATCTTCGCGGAGGCGCATCTCAATAGTTGGCATGACTTCTCCCTCGGGCTGGGCAGAATGCCTGGTCCGCGTCGACCGGCCGATCTGAGAATTTTCGCAGCTGGCGCGGATAACCGCGATAGCGTCCACGTGAATTAACGGGAGTTTGACAGCGTATTTACAGTCAGCGCCGTCGGCGGCGAGCGTGCCGCAACCGCGGAATTCCCTGCGCCATCACGCCGTCGCGTTACGCTGACGCTGCTCGGTGAAAAGCATGCAGAAAGGCACAGGCGCCGGAATGGATTTCGAACTCGACGCCGGGCAGCGCGCCTGGCTCACCGAGGTTCGTGAATTCCTGCACGACAACGTCACCCCGGAAGTGCGCGCCGAGCTCGCCGAGCACGACTTGGAATTCCCCGGTGGCGAGGTTGCCCGGTTTCGGCGCAAGATCGGGGCCAAGGGCTGGTTCGGGCTGAACTGGCCGCGCGAGTATGGCGGGCTTGCCGGCGAACGGGGCCTCGGCGCCATTCACCTGCATCTGCTGATGAGCGAATTCGAATACTGGGGCGTGCCGGGACCCGACCTGACCGTGACGTCGGTGGCGCCGATGATCATGCGGCACGGCACCGGGCGCAACAAGACCGAATGGCTGCCCCTGATCGCCAGGGGCGAAATGATCTGCGCGGTCGGCTATTCCGAACCCGATGCGGGAACCGACCTGGCCAGCCTGCGGACCAGTGCCCTTCGTGACGGCGAAGAATGGGTGATCAACGGCACCAAGATCTGGAACAGCGGCGCCCAGCGCGCGACGCACGAATGGCTCTGCGTCCGTACCGATCCGGCCGCAGCCCGGCATCGCGGCATCTCGGTGATCATCGTGCCGATCGACAGCCCGGGCGTCGAAATCCGCCCGCTGTACGCCTGGTCGGGCTATCGCACCAACGAGGTGCACTTCCGTGACGTGCGGGTACCGGTCACCAATCTGGTCGGCGAGGTCAACCGCGGCTGGACCTACATCACCGGTGCGCTCGACCTGGAACGCGGTGCGCTGACGAACGCCGGGGACCTGCGCCGCGCCGTCGAGGAATTGCACGAGCTGGCGCGCCGGCCGCGGCGCGACGGGACCGTGCCCGCCGACGATCCGTCGCTGCGCCGTCGGCTGGCGCAGGCCGAGGCCGACGTCGCGGTGGCCGTTCTGATGGGCTACGAGGCGGCGTCGATCCTCGACAGTGGCGTCATACCCACCGTCGAGGTCAGCGTCGAAAAGGTGTTCACCAGCGAGCTGCGCCAGCGCATCGCCGACCTGGCGCTCGATCTCCTCGGCCCGGACGGCCTGCTGGCGCATCGCAGCGAACGGGCCCCGCTGGCCGGCAAGTTCGAGCGGCTCTACCGGACCGCCCCGCTGATGCGCTTCGGCGGCGGGACCAACGAGGTGCTGCGCGACATCATCGCCCAGCGCGGGCACGGAATGCCGTCCTATGGACGCTGACGGGAGCCTCGCGCAGCGCCTATGAAGACGATCCCCACCGCCGAACAGCGCGAGTTCGCCTCGGCGTTACGCGCCCTGCTGGCCGCCGAGAACCCGATCGGTCTGGTCCGCGCCCTCGACGAACCCGGCGCGGACCGCGGCACCCCGTCGCTGTGGAAGGCGCTGGCCGACGTGGGCGTCTTCGGCCTGGCCATCACCGAGGAGTACGGCGGGGCCGGCGGCTCCCTCGACGACCTCGCCGTCTTCTACACCGAGGCCGGCCGCGCACTATGCCCGACGACGGTGCACAGCAGCGTTCAGGCCGCGCTGGCCATCGACCAGCTCGGCTCCCCGGACCTCAAGTCCCGCTGGCTGCCGGCGCTCGCGTCCGGGAGCGCCCGGGCCACCACCGCGCTCTGGAACGCCCGCGACGCCGCCCTCGTCGCCCCGGTGCTTCGCGCCGATCTCGCCGGGGACAACTGGCGGCTCACCGGAACCGCGGACTACGTCCTGGACGCCGACGTCGCCGATCTCATCGTGGTGGCGGCCGTGGCGACCGGGCGGCCCAAGGTCTTCGTCGTCGACGTCCGCGGTGTCAACGTGGAACCGCTCGACATGGCCGGTGGGCTCCGCGCATTCACCGTCGGCTTCGATGACGTCACGGCCGACGCGGCGTTCGACGGGGTGACCGCGACCGCGCTGCGCCGGCTGGCCAACACCGCGGTGGCGCTGTGGTCACTCGACCTGGTCGGCGTCGGCCAGGCGGTGCTGGAGCGCACCGTCGACTACACCAAGCTGCGTCATCAATTCGGCCGGCCCATCGCGTCGTTTCAGGCGGCCCAGCACCTGATCGCCAACATGCACATCGCCGTGGCGGCGGCGCGATTGGCCGCGCACGCGGCGGTGTTCTGGCTGGGACGCGGCCGCGTCGCGAGCAAGGAGACGGCGATCGCGCGCATGCACGCGGCCACCGCGGCCCGGCTGATCACGCTGGACGCCCACCAATTGCACGGCGGCATGGGCTATGTCACCGAGACCGACCTGCACCTATGGAGCGAGCGGGCACGGCTCGGCTCCACATTCGGCGGCGGGGCCGACGTCGCCGCCGCCTGGCTGGAGCAGACCATGGACGACGAGGCAGCCGAAGGGGAGCGCCGTTGAGCGAGGACAGTTTGATCGACCCGGAATCGGCGTCGCGAGTGGGCACGGTCGCCGCGTCGGCGACCGGTGAGGTGAACCGGCGCGATTGGCAACGCTGGGCCGCGGCGGTCGGTGACCACAACCCGCTGTATTTCGACGCGGATTACGCCCGGGCCAATGGATATCGCGACGTCATCTGCCCGCCGCTGTTTCTGCAGTACGCGATACTCGGCGTGTCGCCGCTCGAGTCGCTGCGTCCCGACGGATCGTCGGGTGCGGTCTCCGGCAGTCTGGCGTTCCCCCGCGCCCCCAAGCGGATGGCCGGCGGGGAGAGCTTCACGTTTCACCTGCCCGCCTATCACCGTGACGAGATCGAGATGGTCCGCACCATCGAGTCGATCGTCGAAAAGCAGGGCCGCTCCGGCAAATTCGTCCTCGTCACCTGGCACACGGTATACCGCAACCAGCATCGCGACCTGTTGGCCGAAGCGTCGACGTCGATGATCGCCCGCCCCTAGGAAGAGTGTCATGACCGATCCGCAGCTGTGCTATGAAGACGTCGCGGTGGGCGAGCACCTCCCCATGCTGACCCTCACCGTCGACGAGACCCAGATGTTCTTCTTCAGCGCCGCCACCTACAACGGCCACCGCATTCACTACGACAAAGAGTGGGCCCGCGACACCGAGGGATACGACAACGTCCTGGTGCACGGCCCGCTGCAGGCGGCGCTGCTGGCCCGCGCCCTCGGGGACTGGATCGGCGGGCGCGGGCGACTGGTGTCCTTCTCGGTGCAGAACCGGGCGGTCGCGTATCCCGGCGAACCGCTCAGCTTCGGCGGCGAGATCACAGGTAAACGCTTGACCGACAAGGGAACCGGGCTGGTCGACCTCATCATCGCCGGGCGTCGCGACGACACGATACTGATGCCGGGAATGGCGACGGTCGAGCTGCCGTTGCGGGGAGACCGGCCGTGACCGGGCTGCGCGGCGAGGCGGCCATCGTCGGGATCGCGGAGTTGCCCGCCGAACGGCGTCTCACCCGTGCGCCGCTGTTCACCCTCGACCAGTACGCGGCGCTGGCGAAGCTGGTGATCGAGGACGCCGGGGTCGATCCCGGCCGTGTCAACGGCCTGCTGACCCACGGCATTGCCGAATCGGCCATGTTCGCGCCGGCCACGCTGTGCGAATACCTGGGTCTTGCACTGGATTTCGGTGAGCGCGTGGACCTCGGCGGGGCCACCTCCGCCGGAATGATCTGGCGGGCCGCGGCGGCCGTCGAACTCGGTATCTGCGACGCGGCGCTGGCCGTGGTGCCCGGGTCGGCGTCCCTGCCCCAGTCACAGCGGCGACCCGCGCCCGACCCGAATTGGTATGGGGCGTCGTCGAACAACTACGGCTCGCCGCAGGCCGAATTCGAGATTCCCTACGGCAACGTCGGCCAGAACGCGCCCTACGCCCAGATCGCCCAGCGATACGCGGCGGAATTCGGTTACGACCCCGCCGCGGTCGCCAAAATCGCCGTGGATCAACGGACCAACGCGTGCGCGCACCCCGGCGCGGTGTTTCACGGCACCCCCATCACGGTTAACGACGTGCTCGAGAGCCCAATGATCGCCGACCCGATCCACATGCTGGAGACGGTGATGCGCGTGCACGGGGGAGTGGGCGTGTTGATCGCCAACGCCGACATCGCCCGCCGCGGCCGCCACCGCCCGGTGTGGATCAAGGGTTTCGGCGAACACATCGCCTTCAAGACCCCCACCTATGCCGAGGACCTGTTGTCCACCCCGATCGCGCGCGCCGCCGACCGGGCCTTCGCGATGGCCGGGCTGAGCCGGTCCGACGTCGACGTCGCGTCGATCTACGACTGCTACACCATCACGGTGCTGATGAGTCTGGAGGACGCCGGGTTCTGCGCGAAAGGCGAAGGCATGCCGTGGATCAAGGAACACGACCTGACCTATCGCGGCGACTTCCCGCTCAACACCGCCGGCGGCCAGCTGTCCTTTGGGCAGGCCGGCATGGCGGGCGGCATGCATCATGTGGTCGACGGTGCACGCCAGATCATGGGCCGGGCCGGCGACGCGCAGGTGCCCGACTGCCACACCGCGTTCGTGACCGGCAACGGCGGCATCATGAGCGAGCAGGTCGCGCTGCTGATGCGGGGGGATTAGCCATGGGCCACCCCGACGCTCTCCCGGTCCCCGAGCCGACGCCCGTCTCGCGGCCGTTCTGGGACGGCCTGGCCCAGCACCGGATCCTGGTGCAGTACTCGCCGTCATTGCGGCGCTATGTGTTCTATCCGCGCACGCTGGCGCCGGGAACTCTGGCCGACGACCTGGAATGGCGCGAAATCGACGGCGCCGGAACGCTGTACACCTTCACGATCGCCCGCCGGCCCACCGGCCCGCCGTGGAAGGACGCGCCGCCGCAGCTGCTCGCGGTGGTGCAGTGGGATGCCGGGCCGAAATTCAGCACCGAGCTGGTCGACATCGACTCGGGTGACATCCGGATCGGAATGCGGGTGCGGCCGATGTTCTACGATCTGCCTGAGGGAATCACCCTCCTGAAGTATCGGCCCGCATGACCTCGACGAAGAGGTCGGAGGTGGACATGGACGACCCCCTGCACGGCGTGGTGCAGGCGATGCTTGACCAGTTGAACGCGGGATTCCCGCGCGTCGAGCAGATGACCGGCCCGCAGGCGCGCGCCGCGGTGGCCGAACGCCGCATGCCGGTCGACAACCTCGACGATGTCCACAGCGCCACCGACGTCGTGGTCCCGGGTCCCGACGGCGCCGTCCCGGTACGCATCTACGAGCCGCGCGGCGGGCGATCGGACGACCGCGCCGCGATCGTGTTCTACCACGGGGGCGGCTTCGTCTTCTGCGACATCGAATCTCACGATGGGTTCTGCCGTGCCCTGGCCCGGGGCGGTCAAGCCGTCGTGGTCTCGGTGGACTACCGCCTCGCGCCGGAGCATCCCGCCCCCGCGGCCGCGCTGGACGCATTCGCGGTGTTCCGCTGGGCGGTCGAGCATTCCGCCGAGCTGGGCATCGACCCCGCACGCACCGCGGTCGCCGGCGACAGCGCCGGCGGCAACCTGGCCGCCGTCACCGCCATCCTCTGCCGCGACCGTGGCGTCAGCCGGCCCGCCACGCAGCTGCTGCTCTACCCGGCGATCGATCCGAGCTTCGACACCGACAGCTATCACCGCTATGGCACCGGATATTTCAACACCCGCGCCGCGATGCAGTGGTACTGGCGCCAATACCTGGGCGCACAAACGGTTTTCGACCCGCCGTATCTGGTGGCGCCGGCCCGCGCGTCCTCGCATGCGGGCCTGCCGCCCGCGGTGATCGTGACGGCCGGGCTGGATCCCCTGCACAGCGAGGGATGCGACTACGCCCGCCAGTTGCGCAACGCGGGAGTGCCCGTCGTGCACCGGGACTTTCCCGGACTGTTCCACGGCTTCATGACCATGCAATCGTTCCCACCGGCAGCATCGGCACAGCATCTGGTCTGGGCCGACTTGCGCCAGCTGCTGCATCCGGCCTACCGGAGCGCGGTGTCATGACCGAACCCAGCGACGTCATCGTCGTCGGCGCCGGGTTCGCCGGGCTTTACGCCGTGCACCGGCTCGCCTCGGCGGGCCTGGCCGTGACAGCGCTCGAGGCCGCGCCCGACGTGGGCGGCACCTGGTACTGGAACCGCTATCCGGGCGCCCGCTGTGACGTCGAGAGTGTGGATTACTCCTACTCATTCGATGAAGAGCTGCAGCGGAGCTGGCAGTGGACCGAACGCTTCGCCGGCCAGCCGGAAATTCTGGCCTACCTGCGACACGTCGCCGACCGATTCGACCTGCGCCGCCACTACCGATTCGGCGTCGACGTCATCGGCGCCGCCTTCAACGAAAGTCTTTGGCACGTCGACACTTCCACCGGGGACAGCTATGCCGCACAGTTCCTGCTGTGCGCAACCGGCTGCCTGTCGGCGGTGAACCGGCCCAATATCCCGGGCGCCCAGGACTTCTCGGGCGAGGTGTACTTCACGGCCGCCTGGCCGCGCGAAGATCCGGAGCTGCGCGGCAAGCGGGTGGGCCTGATCGGCACGGGATCGTCCGGAATCCAGGTGGCGCCGATCATCGCCGCGAACGCCGAAAGCTTGGTGGTATTTCAGCGATCCGCGAACTACACCATCCCGATGCCCAACCGGCCATGGACGGTCGAGGAACAGCGACAGATCCAGGAGCAGTATCCCGAGCGTCGCCGGATCTCCGCCTACGCGGCGGCGGGCACCCCGCACGGCACCTACCACAAGAACGCCCTCGACGCCGACGCCCACGAGCGGTCCGAAGCGTTGTGGAAACGCTGGCGCGAAGGCGGCGTCCTGTTCGCCAAGACCTTCCCCGACCAGACCAGTGACCTGTCCGCCAACGACATAGCGAGGACGTTCGCCGAGGAACGAATCCGGGAGATCGTCGCCGATCCCATCGTCGCAACGGATCTCGTCCCGGTCGATCACCCGATCGGCACCAAACGGATCTGTACCGACGACGGCTACTACGCCACCTTCAACCGCGACAACGTTGCGCTGGTGAACCTGCGCCGCGAGCCCATCGACGCGATCACCGCCGACGGCGTACGAACCAGCGCGACGACGTATTCCTGCGACGTGCTGGTCTTCGCGACCGGTTTCGACGCCATGACCGGGGCGTTGACCCGGATCGACCCGAAAGGTTCCGGGGGACAGCGACTCCGCGACATCTGGGCCGACGGGCCGGTGACCTTCCTCGGCCTGATGGTGCCCGGGCTGCCGAACCTGTTCACGATCAGCGGGCCGGGCAGCCCCTCGGTGCTGGCGAACATGGTGCTGCACGCCGAGGTTCAGGTCGACTGGGTCGTCGATCTGGTGCGCGCGGTGCGACACCAGGGCGTGAGCGAGGTCGAGCCGCGCCGCGATGCGGCGCTGGCCTGGACCGAGCACCTGGCGCAGGCGGCCGAGCGGACATTGTTTCCCAAGGCCGCATCCTCGTGGTACCTGGGCGCCAACATCGACGGCAAGAAACGGGTTTTCATGCCCTACATCGGCGGCTTCGGCGTCTACCGGCGTCACTGCGACGCGGTGGCCCAGACCAACTACGCGGGGCTGGTGTTGACCACCCGATGACGACGTCGGAGAGGAAGTGAAGCCGTGCTGGAAACGGTTCAACAGCTACTTCGGCAGCGTCGCCACGACGACACCCCGGCGCTGGCGCACGGTGATCGGACCTGGACCTGGCGCGAGCACCTGGCCGAAGCCGAGGCGGAGGCCGCGGCGCTCATCGCGCTCGCGGACCCGGCGCGACCGTTGCACGTCGGCGCCTTGCTGGGTAACTCGCCGGCCATGCTGCGGGCGATGGCCGCGGCCGCGCTGGGCGGCTACGTGTTGTGCGGGATCAACACCACGCGGCGCGGCGCCGGCCTGCTCGCCGACATCCGGCGATCCGACTGCCAACTGCTGCTCGTCGACCCGCAGCATCGCGAACTGTTGAATGGGTTGGACCTCAACGGCATTCGGGTGATCGATGTGACCGGCGAACGCTACGCCGAGGCCGTCGCCGCCGCGCCGCCGCTGGTCCCGCACCGCGAGGTCGCCGGCGCCGACACCCTGATGATGATCTTCACCTCGGGCACCAGCGGCGATCCCAAGGTGGTGCGGTTCGCCCACGGCATGGCGATCATGTGCGGCGCCAGCCTGATCTTCCAGTACGACGTCACCGCCGCCGACGTCTGCTACCTGTCGATGCCGCTCTTCCACTCCAACGGCGTCGCCGCCGGGTGGGCGGTCGCCATCGGCAGCGGCGCCACCATGGTGCCGGCCCGGTTCTCGCCGTCACGATTCCTCGACGACGTGCGCCGCTACCGCGTGACATATTTGAACTACGTCGGCAAGCCGCTGGCGTTGATCCTGTCCACCCCCGAGCGTCCGGACGACGCCGACAACACCCTGCGGGTGGCGTTCGGCAACGAGGCCACCGACCGCGACATCGCCGAATTTGCAAGGCGTTTCGGATGTCGGGTGGTGGACAGCTTCGGTTCAAGCGAGTTCGCGGTGATCGTCGTCCGGGAGGACGGCACCCCACCCGGATCGATCGGCAGGCCGTATCCGGGGGTGAGCATCTACAACCCGACGACGCTGCGGGAGTGCGAGGCCGCGCGGTTCGACGCGCAGGGGGCGCTGACGAACTTCGACGACGCGGTCGGTGAGCTGGTGAACACCCAGGGGGCGGGGCCCTTCGCCGGCTACTACAACGATCCGGGCGCCACCGCGGAGCGCATGCGGCACGGGATGTACTGGTCCGGTGATCTGGCCTACCGCGACGCCGACGGCTGGATCTACCTTGCCGGCCGGACCGCCGATTGGATGCGGGTGGACGGGGAGAACTTGGCGGCCGGTCCGATCGAGCGGATCTTGGCGCGGCTGCCCGAGATCAGCCAGGTCGCCGTCTATGCGGTCCCCGACGACCGGGTGGGCGATCAGGTGATGGCCGCGCTGGTGCTGCGGCCCGGGACAAGCCTGGGCCCGGATGACCTCGAGAAATTCCTTGCCGAGCAGGCCGACCTGTCGCGGAAGGCGTGGCCGCGCTACGTGCGCATCAACGATCAGCTGCCGAGGACCGCGACGAACAAGATCCTCAAGCGTGCGCTGATCGCCGCAGGCGTCACCGCGCAGGATGGCCTGTTGTGGATGCGGCCCGCCCGCGGCACCAGTTACGCGCCGGTGGCCGAAAACGCCGATGGCCGTGCGGCATCCACTGTCACGGGAGGCTGAATCAGGGGATCGCCTCACCGGCCTCGGCGGTCTCGGGCGCTTCGCCGAACCGCGCCAGCACCAGCGTTGCGCACACGGCGACCGCGAATCCCACGATCACCATCCAGCCGAACCCGTCGCGCGCGGTGTCACCCAGCCACACCACCCCGACGAGGGCGGGCGCCAGCGTCTCACCGACCACCATTCCCGCAACGGCCGTGGTCACCGACCCGCGATGCAACGCGGAGGTGAGCAGCAGAAACCCCGCGAGGCCGCCGGCGGCGGCCGCGTACAGGGCGGGGTTGGTGTAGAAGGAGCGTTTCGTGGGATCGATCGCGTCGATCAGGCGCACGCCCACCTCGACGACACCGAAGCCACTCCCGGCGCCCAGCCCCAGTGCGAGCGCACGCGCGCGGTCGGGCAGACGCCCGGCGGCGGCACCGCCGGCGAATATCGCCACCACCACGCCCAGCAGCGCCCAGCCGAGCCCCGCCGGGGCGTGCCGAAAGTGCCCGGGGCCGGCGGCGAGGGCGAGGACGACCAGGCTGACGCAGACGACGCCGACGGCCGTCCACTCGGCCGGCGACAGCCGCGCCGACAACACCCAGGCGGCCACCACGCCGGTGACCGCGATCGACGCGGCCAGCGCCGCCGCGACGACATAGATCGGAACCAGGCGCAGCGCGGCGACCTGAAGTGCGAACCCGGCGACATCCAGACCGACCCCGGCCATATAGCGCCACTGCCGGACGGCCCGCAACAGCAACACCGCGTCGACACCCGAGCCGCTGCCCGCTTCCACGGAGCGCGTCCCGGCCGCCTGCAGCACGGTCGCCGTCCCGTAACAGAGCGAGCAGCCCAGCGCGAGGAGGAAGCCGATCAGCACACTCACCGACACTAGGCGCCCGCGTCGCGTCGCGCGCTGACCAGCTGAGAATCCGCTGAACAAACGTTTGGGTGACGGGTCCCCGGGGCACCTCACAGGTATCCAGCGCAACAGCCCAACATCGAGGAAATTCAGCCAGTGAACGGCTGAGCTATATCCATGTCTTACGTTGCGCATATGTTTAACGTTGTGCGCCAACGAGATTCAAAACAGGGTTTAGAGTCGGTGTACAACTGTGTACTCTAGCGACATGGCTGAACGCGGCGCCGAGCCCAACGTCCCCTGGGGACGTCGGATGTTCCTGCGAGCGGTGCGGCGACTGTTCAGCCCGCTGCAGCCCGACGACTACCTCGAGATGATCAATCCGCTGTGGACCACCAAGGAACTGCGCGGCAAGGTCGACCGCATCGAGCCGGAGGGCTCCGAAGCGGCGACCGTTCTCATTCGTCCCGGTTACGAATGGCCTGGTCACAAGCCCGGTCAGTACGTACGTCTCGGCGTGGTGATCGACGGTGTCTACCACTGGCGCGCCTACTCGCTCACGTCCGATCCAACGCCCGAAGACGGACTGATCAGCGTGACGCCCAAGAAGGTCGACGGCGGCGTCGTGTCGCCGTACCTGGTGCAGAAGATTCAGCCCGGCGACCTGGTGCGGCTCGGCGAGATCGAGGGCGTGTTCACGCTGCCCCAACCGCTGCCGCCGAAGCTGCTGTTCATCAGCGCCGGCAGCGGCATCACACCGATCATCAGCATGCTGCGCAGCCTCGACCACCACGACCAGTTGAGCGACGCGGTGGTCATTCACTCCACCCGCACGCGCGAGCAGACCATGTTCTTGTCCGCGCTCGAAGAACTCGACCGCCGGCATGAGGGAATGCGGCTGGATCTGCGCCTCACCTCCGAGCGTGGCCGGCTTGGGCCGGACAACCTGGACGAGGCCTGTCCGGACTGGCGTGAGCGCGAAACGTTCTGCTCCGGCCCCAGCGAGATGCTGGACGCGCTGATCGAACACTGGGAAAACCACGGTGATCGCGACCGGCTGCACTTCGAGCGATTTCAGCCCAAGATCGGCGGCGACGCGAACGCGGGCGAGGGCGGCACCGTGTGCTTCCTGGAAAGCGAGAAGGAAGTCGAATGTGACGGCGGCACATCGATTTTGGAGTCGGGGGAGCAGGCCGGCCTCAACCTCGCCCACGGCTGTCGAATCGGAATCTGCCACACCTGCGTCGGGACGCTGAAATCGGGAAAGCTGCGTGACCTGCGCTCAGGTGAAGTGACCGAGCCCACCGGGCAAGACGTCCGGATCTGCATCAACACCGCCGAAGGCGACGTTGAACTCGAACTGTGATCGAAAGGAGCGGCCCATGACCAGTGCCGTCAAGAAATCTGGGGGAGAAAGCCCACTAGCCCGGCTCAGCGAGCAGGAAATCGAAAAACTCGCCAAAGAACTGGATGCCATTCACGACGAGGTCTTCGCCGACCTGGGGGACCGGGACCGTCGCTACATCAAGACCGTCATATCGGCCCAGCGGCAAATCGTGGTGGTGGGTCGGGTGCTGCTGCTGGCCTCGCGGTCGAAGACGGCGTGGGCGCTGGGCACCGCATGCCTCGGCATGGCCAAGATCCTGGAGAACATGGAGATCGGCCACAACGTGATGCACGGTCAATGGGATTGGATGAACGATCCCGACATCCATTCCTCGGTGTGGGACTGGGACACCGCGTCGACCGCGGAATCCTGGAAGCATTCTCACAACTACATCCATCACACCTACACGAATATCCAGGGCAAGGACAAGGACCTCGGCTACGAGCTGTTGCGGATCGACCCCAGCCAGAAGTGGGCGCCGCGCTATCTATTTCAGCCGATCTCGAACGTGTTGCTGATGCTGCTGTTCGAGTGGGGTGTGGCCATTCACGACATGGATATCGAGGCGATACGCAAACGTGAAAAGCCGTGGTCGGAGGTGCGAAAGGACCTGAAGGGCATCAGCGTTAAGGCGCGCGCACAGATCATCAAGGACTACATCGGGTGGCCCTTGATCAGCGCCGGCGCCTTCGCCCTGGCGCAGCTGGCGTTGCGCGGCAAGATCGAGCAGCCGGCGCAGTCACGCCTGGGCAAGCGGCTGCGCAAGGTGTCGAACAAGGGTCGCATCGCGGCTCTGGCCGGTTTCCTCGACAAGACCGTCCCCGGGGTGGAGAGCACTTATCTGCGAACCTTGGGTGCCGACGCCGTCGCCAACCTGATGCGCAACGTGTGGTCGAACGCCATCATCTTCTGCGGCCACTTTCCCGATCAGGCCTACACCTTCACTCCGGAAGAGGTCGAGGACGAGACCCGCGGAGGTTGGTACGTGCGCCAGTTGCTCGGCGCAGCCAACATCGAGGGCAGCCCGCTGTTCCACATCATCAGCGGCAACTTGGGCTATCAGGTGGAACACCACCTGTACCCCGATATGCCGAGCAGTCGCTACTCGGAGATTGCGCCGAAGATCAAGGACATCTGCGAACGCTACGAATTGCCGTATAACTCCGGCCCATTCGGGAAGCAGTGGCTGATGGTGCAGCGCACCATCTTGCGGCTCGCCTTCCCGGGTGGCAAGCCGAGGCCAAAGCCGGGACCCTACCGAAGCCAGGACGACCGGATGGACGCGCAGCGGCCCAGCGAGGGCGCCCGGTTCCGTGGGCGCGTTCCCGCCGAACACCCGGCCGCGGGCCCCGAACACCAGTCCGGCGGTGTCGACGTGCAGCCGCCGCCGCGGGGCAAGGACTGACACCGCAGTCCTTTCGCGCCGAGCGAGGGGCCTACGCACAAATTGATGGCGATTTGTGTACCCAGGGCCCAGGCTCGACGCCGATTCGCGCGTATTGAACCCCAGTCGCCGCGCCGTCGTGGAAGATCATCGATGGTGCAGCGCATCCGCAAATCCGACACCGACACCGGGCCGACGACCGATTCCGGCGGTCACGGGTTTCCCGCGCGGCTGTGGCGCAGTCCGCTGCGGGGACCATGGCTGACGTCGGTGTTCGGCTCGGTGCTGTTGGTGACGCTGCCGATCGTCATCCTCACCGGTCTGCTGTCCTACATCGCCTACGGGCCGCGGTTCGGCCAGGCCATCCCGGGCGACGTCGGCTGGCTCAGGCTGCCGACCTTCGACTGGCCCACCACTCCGTCCTGGCTGTACCGGCTGACCCAGGGACTTCACGTCGGGCTCGGACTCGTCCTCATCCCGGTGGTGCTGGCCAAGCTGTGGTCGGTGATTCCCCGGCTCTTCGTGTTCCCGCCGGCACGGTCGATCGCCCGACTGCTGGAACGAGTTTCGCTGCTGATGCTGGTCGGCGGGATCCTGTTCGAGATCGTGACCGGCGTGCTGAACATCCAATACGACTACATCTTCGGATTCAGCTTCTACACCGCGCACTACTTCGGCGCGTGGGTGTTCATCACCGGCTTCGTCATGCACGTCGCGATCAAGGGCCGCCGCATGTGGGATGGCCTGCGCTCGCTGTCGTTGTGTGACGTGCTGCGCACCGGCCGCGCCGAAACCAAAGCCCAGCCGTGGCAGCCCGACGGTCTCGTGGCCGCCGAACCCGGCCCGGCGACGATGAGCCGGCGTGGCGCGCTGGCGCTGGTGGGCGGCGGTGCGCTTTTTCTGGCGTTCATCACCGCGGGCCAGACACTGGGCGGTTACACCCGCCCGGCGGCCCTGCTGCTGCCACGCGGGCGCCGCCCCACAGACGGACCCAACGGATTCGAGGTCAACCGGACCGCGGCGGCGGCCGGCATCTCCGCGCGGGACACGGCGGAGCGCTGGCGGCTGACCCTGGACGGCGGCCCCCGACCGGTGACGGTGGACCGGGCGGCGCTGCTGGCGATGCCCCAGCACAGCGCCGTCCTGCCGATCGCCTGCGTCGAGGGCTGGTCGACCACCCAGACCTGGACCGGTGTGCGACTGGCCGACCTCGCCCGCCTGGCCGGGGCGCCGGCACCGGATTCCGCGCGGGTGTCGTCGCTGGAACGCGCCGGCGCGTTCGCCGCCGCGACGCTGCAGCGCAACCAGGTGCTGCACCCCGACGCGCTGCTGGCGCTGCGCGTGAACGGCGCCGACCTGTCCCCGGATCACGGCTTCCCCGCGCGCATCATCGTGCCCGCGCTGCCCGGGGTGCACAACACGAAATGGGTAGCCTCCATCGTCTTTCGCGCGGCCGCACATGCGTAGCGCATTCCAGCGGATCTACGGATCTCACCCGCTGCACCTGCTGACGATGATCGCCGGATTCGCCCTGCTGAGCTACGTGGTGTTCGTCATCAAACCGGTCACGTTGTGGAACCCGCACGTCTGGTGGCAGTCGATCATCGTGTGGTTCGCCGCGGCCGTCATCGCCCACGACCTGGTGTTGTTTCCCGTCTACGCCTGCGCCGACCGGCTGCTGTCACGCGGCCGTGCCACGCCTTCGCCGGTGCGCGCCGAGGCCGCCGTGCCGGTGCTCAACTACCTGCGGGTGCCCGCGCTGGGCGCGGGTCTGACGCTGCTGGTGTTCCTGCCCGGCATCGTCGAGCAGGGCGCCACCACGTACCACGCAGCGACCGGGCAGACCCAGGAGCCGTTTCTCGGCCGGTGGCTGCTGTTGACGGCCGCGATGTTCGCCGTCAGCGCCGCCGGCTACGGCCTCCGGCTGTTGATGGTGCGTCGACGGCCACGCCGACCTACCCACCCGAGATGATCTTCAACCGGTGGGCCGGGTACTCGAGGTCGGAGATGACACCCTGGGCATACAGGTCTCCAGTTCGTGCAGCCGCTCCGACGCCGACGGTGGCCCGTCGGGAAAGTCCCTGTGCCGCAGGGTGTCCGCCCTTGCGCCCCACCCGTCGCTAGCGCGCCACCAGAAACAGCGAGACCACCACGCCGGCCGCCAGCACGATGACTTTGCCTTTTCATTCGCGGCCTTTTCATTCGCGGCCTTTTCATTCGCGGACATCCTCCGTGTCGTTCGCTGCGGGGGACTGCTTTGTCGGGGTCCCGAGGCCACTGCAAACCCCCTGCGTCGCTACCGATCCCAACTTCGGGGTCCTCGCGCGTGGTAATCCTGCGGGGAAGACCTTGAAGAATCCTTGGAAAGTGCCCGCAGTGCGCTTGCCCGACCTGCGCGGCCACTGCGGGGGCACTACAGTTGTGTCCCGTGGGAAGCCAAAGCGCCAAGGCACGTGCCGGGCTGTGCGGCTGCGTGGCCGCGGTTTTCCTGGCGGTTGGCTTCTCGTCCGTTGGCGCACCGGTCACGATCGCGGCTTCGTCGGGCGTGACGCCCGCACCACCGGCCCCCACACCCGCCCCACCGAGTCCGGGCGGCGCGCTGCCGGTGCAGCCCGCCGGGGGAGGCGGTTGCGTCATCGGTCTCAACTGCGGCTGCACCCGCAACTGCCATAAGCCGCACCCGCGTCCTCCGGACGTCGTCGGCGACCCGCAGCACGCCGCGCCCGCCCCGCCGAATCCCTAGCGCCGAAATCCGCGGGCGACTTTCCTATCATTTGGTGATGAGCGCCGGTGAGCTGGAAATCGTGGGGTCGCCGGCATTCACCGACGAGGACTCGGCCCGGTTTCGTGCCGCCGGCTGGTGGTGCGATTCGACGCTGTCGGACGCGGTGCGTCGCAACGCCGAACGGGCACCGGATCACCCGTCCTACCTGGACCACGGCGGAGGGGCGTTTACGTGGCGTGAATTCGATTGTGCGGCAAATGGTTTAGCCCAGTCATTGGCCGGCAGTGGCGTCGCCCGCGGTGATCGCGTGGCAGTCTGGCACGGCGACGGCGCCGCCATCCACGTGCTGTTCGTCGCGATCGAACGCTGCGGCGCGGTGGTCGTCGGCATCGGCGCGCGCGCCGGCACCCGCGAGGCGTCGGCGATCCTGCGCACCGCCCAGCCCAAAATCCTGGTCAGCGATCAGCCCCGCAGCGGCGCCGCCGCGCAAGTGGCCAACGACCTGCGGGTGCCCGCGGTCCGGTTGAGCCACCACGAGGGGACGCTTCGCCTCGATGTCGACGCCGAGCCCGCGGCGCTGCCGGCCGGCTGCGAACTCGGTCCCGATGACGTGTTCCTGATCAACTCGACCTCCGGGACCACCGGGCTGCCCAAATGCGTCGTGCACACCCAGAACCGTTGGCACTACTTCCACCAGAAGGCCGTCGCCAACGGGCTGCTGACGGCGGACGAGGTGTTCCTGCCGGTCATCCCCACCCCGTTCGGGTTCGGGCTGTGGACCAGTCACACCACCCCGATCTACCTCGGCGCCACCGCGGTGATTCTGGACCGGTTCAACACCAAGGCCACCTGCGAGGCGATAGCCCGGCACAAGGTCACCGTATTATGCTGCGTCAGCACGCAATTGACCATGCTGATGGCGGATCCGGCCACCCGCGGCCACGACCTCAGTTCGCTGCGCCTCGTGTACACCGGCGGGGAAGCATTGCCGTATCGACCCGCGGCCGAATTCGAGGACCTCACCGGCGCCAGAATCCTGCAGTTCTACGGCTCCAACGAGACCGGGATGCTCAGCGCGACCACCGTCGACGACTCGCGCGAACACCGGCTTCGCACCGGGGGCCGTCTCGTCCCGGAGATGTCGGTCCGGCTGTTCGACGGCGACCGCGACGTCACCGCGACGGGGCGGGGACAGCCCGCGTGCCGGGGGCCGGCGACCAGCCTCGGTTACCTCGGCGGGACCGACCACGACAAGCTGTTCACCCGCGACGGGTGGATGCGCATGGGCGACATCTGCGAAATCGACGCCGACGGCTATCTGCGCGTCACCGGGCGTACGTCCGATTTCATCGTGCGCGGCGGCAAGAACATCAGCGCAAGCCAGGTCGAAGACGCGGTCATGACGCACCCCGCGATCGCGATCGCGGCGGCGGTCGCCATGCCCGACCCGGTGTTCGGCGAAAAGGTCTGCCTCTATGCCGAACTCACCGACTCCGCCACCGTCGACCTGCCCGGGCTCGTCGGACACCTGCTGGCGCTGGGCGTTTCCAAGGAACTGCTGCCCGAGCGGCTCATCATTCTCGACGAACTGCCCCGATCATCCGGCGGAAAGATAGCCAAAGGCCGGCTCCGCGAGGATATTGGAGCCAGAACGGAGGCCGGCGATGAACGCTCCTAACGCACGGCGCGGCGGGTTGGAAGTCTGGGCGCCGTCGGTGATTCCCCCCATCGGCGTCGACCTGTCCCACGAGCAGGCGCTGGCCATCGCCTTCCGTCACCTGGCGGGTATCGGGTTCGCCGAGAACATGGCCGGGCACATCACCTGGCAGCCCGACGGCCGGACCGACATGTTCGTCAACCCGTGGGGACTGTGGTGGCAGGAGATCACCGCATCCGACATCTGCGTGGTCGACGGCGACGCGCACGTGGTCAGCGGGCGCTGGGACGTCACCCCGGCCATCCACATCCACACCGAACTGCACCGGGTGCGCGACGACGCCCGGGTGGTAATCCACAACCACCCCTACTACGCGTGCGTGCTCGCGGCGCTGGGCCGACTGCCCGAGCTGGTGCACCAGACCGGTGCGCTGTTCCTCGACGACCTCTGCCTCGTCGACACCTACGACGGCGAAATCGACAGCCCCGAGCGCGCCGCGGAACTCGCCGCCCGCATCGGTGGCGCCAACCTGACGATCCTGGCCAACCACGGCGTCATCGCGACCGGCCGCACCTTGCCCGAAGCCGTCTACCGCGCGGCATCCATCGAGCGCGTCTGCAAGCTGGCCTATGACGTCATGCTGACCGGCAAAGAGCCGGTGGCCATGAACTGGTCGGACATGGCCGGCATGCAACGGTCGCTGATCGAACGCGCGGCCGACGTGTACTGGGCCGGCGCGGCGCGGATGACCATCAAGGCCGACGTCGATGTGCTCAGCTGAACCGGATGCTTACTTGCCGCTGAACGATGCAGCCCCGCAAGGAGATTGACGCGTGAAATCGATCGACGAGCTGGCGAATGACCTGAACTTCACCACGGCGAAGACCGGCACCGAGCGCTCGGTCACGTTTCTGCCGGATCCGCCCCGGGCACCGCGCCGCTACACGGTGATCTCGGTCGACGATCACATCGTCGAACCCCCGGACACCTTCACCGGCCGGCTGCCCCGCAAATTCGCCGATCGGGCGCCCAAAGTCGTCGAGACCGACAGCGGGGGACAGACATGGGTCTACGACGGCAAGGAACTGCCCAACGTCGGCTTCAACGCGGTGGTCGGACGGCCGGTGGCGGAGTACGGGTTCGAGCCCGTCCGGTTCGACGAAATGCGCAGGGGCGCATGGGATATCCACGCTCGCGTCAAGGACATGGACCTCAACGGCGTCTACGCCTCACTGAACTTCCCGTCGTTCCTGCCGGGGTTCGCCGGCCAGCGGCTGCAGCAGGTGACCAACGACCGCGACCTGGCGCTGGCCTCGGTGCGGGCCTGGAACGACTGGCATCTCGAGGTCTGGGCGGGGTCGTATCCCGACCGGATCATTCCCTGCCAATTGCCGTGGCTGCTCGATCCCGAACTCGGCGCGAAGATGATCCACGAGAACGCAGAGCGCGGCTTTCACGCCGTGACGTTCAGCGAGAACCCGGCAATGCTTGGGCTGCCCAGCATCCATACCGGCCACTGGGACCCGCTGATGGCCGCCTGCGCCGAGACCGGCACCGTGGTGAATCTGCACATCGGATCCTCCGGGGCGTCACCGTCCACCACCGCGGACGCCCCACCGGACGTGCCGGGCGTGCTGTTTTTCGCCTATGCCATTTCCGCGGCGGTGGACTGGTTGTACTCCGGACTGCCCAGCCGGTTCCCCGACCTCAAGATCTGCCTGTCCGAGGGCGGAATCGGCTGGGTGGCGGGGCTGCTCGATCGCCTCGACCACATGCTCAGTTATCACGCGATGTACGGCACCTGGCAGGCGCTCGGTGAGCCCCTGACCCCCGCGGAGGTGCTGACCCGCAACTTCTGGTTCTGCGCGGTCGAGGACAAGTCCTCATTCGTGCAGCGTGACCGGATCGGCGTCGACAACATCATGCTGGAGGCCGACTACCCGCATTGCGACTCGACGTGGCCGCACACCCAACAGACCATTCACGAGCAGATCGGTGATCTGCCACCCGACGCCATCCGAAAATTCAGCTGGGAGAACGCGTCTCGGTTGTACCGGCATCCGGTGCCGGCCGCGGTGCAACAGGACCCCGAGGCGTTCTGACCGTGCGGCGCATGCCGCCCGAGCACAATGCGGCGGCCATCCCGGGCGCCACCCGCACCATGGGTCGCGTCTACGGGTGGCTGCTGATCTGTGCTCCGCCGCAGCAGTCGTTGACCCAGCTGGCCGCGGCGTTAGCGGTGAGCAAGACCTCGATCAGCACCGTCGCCCGGCAATTGCTGGACGGCGGCATGGTCGAGCGGCTGCCCAGCCCCAACCGCCAGCACCTCTATCGCGTCCGGCCGGGAGGGTTCACCAGCGTTCTGGAAACACAGCTGTCCCTGATGCGGCTGGGCATCGAGCCCGCCGAGTTCGCGCTGTCGGTGCTGGGTGAGGACCGCGCCGAGCAACGGCAGCGCATCGAGGACTTCCGCGATTTCTGCGAGCTCTGCACCCGGGCCTACGGCCAGCAGCTGATGGAAATGTGGACCGAATACCGGAAAGGGAAGCAGCCATGACCGCGACGGACCAAGTCGACTTCACTTCCGTGCCGTGGGGTTCGGTGGAGTGGACGAACCTCGTCACACTGTATCTGCGTGCCCACGAAAGCCGTTCGAAGCGGCCGATTTTGGGGGACAAGGCGGCCGCGGACGCGGTGGACCGCATCGACTACGACTTCAAGAGAATCCACCGGATGTCGCTGCCCGCGTCGAATCAATACCTGGTGGCGCTACGGGCCAGGCAGCTTGACGACTGGTGTGCCGACTTCCTGGCCCGCCATCCGGACGCCGTTGTGCTGCACCTGGGTTGCGGCCTCGACGGGCGTGCCTTCCGGCTGGCCGTACCGCCGTCGGTGCTGTGGTTCGACGTCGATCAGCCGAGCGTGATCGGGCTACGACGGCGGCTTTACGACGACACCGAGCGCTACCGGATGATCGGCTCGTCGGTGACCGAACTGCAGTGGCTCGATCATGTCCCGACCGGACGTCCGACGCTGATCGTCGCCGAGGGCCTGCTGATGTACCTGCATGAGGACGAGGTCCGCCGGCTGCTGGCGCGACTGATCGACCGATTCGCCGGCGGGGAAATGCTTTTCGACACGCTCTCCGCGCTGGCGCCGCTGATGTCCAAGCTCTTCACCCGGGGAATCATCACGTGGGGCATCCGGGACGCGCGCGAGATCGCGACCTGGAACCCGCGGCTGCGGTTCCTGGAGCAGGCGCCCGTGCTCGCCCGCTACCGCGAGATCCCATCGGCCGCGGTGCGGTTGATCTACAGGTTGATGTGGATGACGGCCGCTCGCCACTACGACGTGCTCAACCGCTTCGAATACTGACCGCTCACAGGTCGGCCGCCAGCCGGCGCAGGATGTCGGACGCGGGTTCCGCGGTGGCGTGCCGGTAGCCGGTGCCCGCCCAGAGGTGGACGTAGTCCGGCTTGCCCGCCGCCGCGGCGGCCTTGCGCAACGGGCTGGTCAGGTAGTGGATGGCGGGATAACCCGGCGGCGCCTGCGCCTCGTGCGCGTCGATGAACGCGTTGCGCAGACCGCGGGCCGGGCGGCCGGTGAAGGCGCGGGTCAGCACCGTCTCGGTGTACGCGGGATCGACCAGGGCCGCCTGATGGGTGGCCGAGGCGCCGCTCTCGGTGGCGCGCAACAGCACGGTGCCCACGGCGGCCGCGGTCGCGCCCGCCCGGATCACCTCGGCCACCGCGGCGGGGGTGGCCAGCCCGCCGGTGGCCATCACCGGCAGGGGCACCTTCGCGACGACCTGCCGGACGAGGTCGACGATTCCGACCGGCGTCAACGGCCGCTGCGGCGAGAGGGTGCCGGAATGGCCGCCGGCGGCCGCCGCCTGCACGGCGAGCATGTCGACTCCGGCCTCGTGCGCCTGCGCCGCCTCGTCGGCCGTGGTGACCGTCTGGACCACAACGCTGTTGGCCCGTTGCAGCGCGGTGATCACGTCGCGTGGCGGAATGCCGAACGTGAACGACACCATCGGAACCGGGTCGTCGAGCAACAGCGCGATCTTTTCGTCGAATCGGTCGTTGTCCTCGATGGGGTCGGGCGGCAGCGTCAGCCCGAACTGGTCGGCGTCGGCCTGGATGATCGCGGCGTAGGCGTGGTAGCGCTGCGGGTCGACCGGCACCGGATTGGGTGCGAACACGTTGACCCCGAATGGGATTCCCTCGGCGCGCACGGCTTTGATCTCGGCTTCGATGGCCTCCACCGTCTTGTATCCGGCCGCGAGCAAGCCCAGCGCGCCGGCACGGTTGGCGGCCGACACCATGGCCGGAGTGGTCGGGCCGCCCGACATCGGAGCCGCGACCAACGGAACGGACATTCCAAACTGCGCTAACATCGCCAAGCCCTTTCCTCGTTCCGCCGCGGTATACCCCGATGGTGCCCGCCTCGACAATATCGGCGCCGAGCCGGTGCGGCAGCGTTCCGCCGCGGGGGCCGACCTGGCAGGATGCGTGGGCGTGAAACGTCCCAACTTCCTTGTGATCGTTGCAGACGACCTCGGGTTCTCCGACATCGGCGCATTCGGCGGCGAGATCGAGACGCCCAACCTCGACCGACTGGCCCACGCGGGGATCCGGCTGACCGATTTCCACTCGGCGCCGGCCTGCTCACCGACCCGGGCGATGTTGTTGACCGGGACCGATCACCACATCGCCGGCATCGGGACCATGCTCGAGGTCGCCTCGCCGGAATTTCGCGGCGCGCCCGGGTACGAGGGTTATCTGAACGACCGGGTCGTCGCGTTGCCCGAACTGCTGCGCGACGCGGGGTACCTGACGCTGATGTCGGGCAAGTGGCACCTGGGGGCCACGATCGAGACGTCGCCGTGGGCACGGGGTTTCGAGCGTTCCTTCGCCCTGCTGCCGGCCGGTGCCAGCCATTACGGCGGTGCCGAGGAGCGTGGATTCTCGCCGGTGCCAACGCTTTACACCGAAGACGACCAGTTCGTCAGCGTCGGCGACGACTTTTATTCGTCGGACTCCTATGCCGACACGCTGTTGCGCTATCTGGAGGAGCGCGACCCCGACGACGACCGGCCCTTCTTCGCCTATCTGCCCTTCCAGGCCCCGCACTGGCCCCTGCAGGCGCCCGACGGGGCCATCGCGAAATACCGGGGCCGCTACGACGCCGGGCCGGATGCGCTCCGCGAGGAGCGGCTGTCCGCCCTCAAGCGGCTCGGTCTGTGTCCGCCCGACGTCGTCGCGCATCCGGTGGTGGCCGACGGCGCGCCCGAATGGGCCGACATGACCGACGAACAGCGCGCGCGCTCGGCCCGCAGCATGGAGGTCTACGCCGGGATGGTCGACCGGATGGACTACAACATCGGCCGGGTGATCGACTACCTCTCGGCGAGCGGCGAACTCGACAACACCGTCGTCATCTTCATGTCCGACAACGGAGCCGAGGGGGCGATCGTCGAGGCGATGCCGCTGCGCGGCCCGCAGATCGCCGCACAGATCGAAAAGCATTGCGACAACAGCCTGGACAACCTCGGCCGGCCCACGTCGTTCATCTGGTACGGCCCCCGCTGGGCGCAGGCGGCCACCGCGCCGTCACGCCTGCACAAGGCGTTCACCACCCAGGGCGGGATCCGCGTGACCGGCTTCGTCACCTGGCCCGGCTTCGCCCGGCAACAGCAGATCGGCACCGCGTTCAGCACGGTCATGGACATCGCCCCGACCCTGCTGGAGCTGGCCGGCGTCACCCACCCGGGCACCTCCTACCGCGGCCGCGAGGTGGCCCCCATGCGCGGCCGCTCACTGGTCGATTACCTGACGGGCGCCGCGGAAACCGTGCACGATGCCGACACCGGCACCGGCTGGGAGCTGTTCGGCCGCCGCGCCATCCGCCAGGGCGACTGGAAGGCGCTGTACCTGCCGGCACCGTACGGCCCGGGTGGCTGGCAGCTCTACGACCTGGCTTCCGACCCCGGTGAGATCGACGATCTGGCCGCTGAGCGACCCGACAAACTGGCCGAGCTGCTGGCGTTGTGGGATCGCTACGTCGAGGAAACCGGCGTGATCCTCGACCCCATCTCCGTCTACGACCTGCAACTCTGACGATCCCGCCGACCGCTTATGCTTGAGCGTTGATGGTCGAGACAACGACGTGCGCGGTTGTCGGCGGCGGCCCGGCGGGCATGGTCCTCGCACTGTTGCTGGCCCGGGCCGGCATCGAGGTCACCCTGCTGGAAAAGCACGGCGACTTCCTGCGTGACTTTCGCGGCGACACCGTGCATCCGACCACGCTGCAGCTGCTCGACGAGTTGGGCCTGGGGGAGCGGTTCGCGGAATTGCCCTACAGCAAACTCCGCAGGGGCACTTGGGAATCCGCTGGCCGCTCGGTGACCTACCTGGACTTCGAGCGGCTGCGGCAACCGCACCGATACATCGCCATGGTGCCGCAGTGGGACCTGCTGAACCTGCTCGCCGAGGCGGCCCGGGCCGAGCCGAGTTTCACCTTGCGGATGCGCACCGAGGTCACCGGTCTGCTGCGCGACGGCGGCCGCGTCACCGGGGTGCGCTACGAAGGGGTGGACGGACCGGGCGAGCTTCGGGCCGAGCTGACGGTGGCCTGTGACGGCCGGTGGTCGATCGTGCGCCGGGAGGCCGGGCTGAGCGCACACGAATACCCGGTGAAGTTCGACGTGTGGTGGTTCAAGCTGCCGCGCGAAGGCAATGCGGACCATTCCTTCCTGCCCAGGATGGGGCAGGGCAAGGCGCTGGCGGTGATTCCGCGCGAAGGCTACAACCAGATCGCCTACATCGGCCCGAAGGGCACCGACGCCCAGTTGCGCGCACGCGGTGTCGAGGCGTTCCGGCGCGACCTCGGTGCGCTCCTGCCCGACATGCCGGACTCGGTCGCGGCATTGCGGTCCATGGACGAGGTCAAGCACCTCGACGTGCGGGTGAATCGGTTGCGTCGCTGGCACACCCACGGTCTGCTCTGCATCGGCGACGCCGCGCACGCGATGTCCCCGCTGGGCGGGGTCGGGATCAATCTGGCCATCCAGGATGCCGTCGCCGCCGCGACCCTGTTGGCCGAACCCCTTCGGCGGCATCGCATCACCGAACGCGACCTGGCCGCTGTTCGCCGTCGGCGCGGACTTCCCGCCGCGCTGACCCAGACGGGTCAGCGAGTGCTGCAGACCGTGCTACTGCGGGCGGTTTTCCGCGGCGCGGCTCCCACGCCGCCTGCGGTGGCGCTGAGTGTGCTGCGACGGTTGCCGTGGCTGGCGGCGGTGCCCGCCTATCTCGTCGGCGTTGGAGTCAGGCCCGAACATGCTCCGGCATTCGCCCGACGGGCACCCTCGGAGCGCGACGGCTGAATGCGCTACCCGAGTTGAAGCTCCGACAGCAACCGGCGCGCCGCCTCGACGCACGGGCGTAGGCGGTCGGCCGGGGGCACGCCCGCCAGCGCCGATATCCTTCTGGGAACTTCGATTTCGAGCACGGTGTCACGGGGGAGTGCGGAGAGAAGGTCGTGCAGCGGAAGTTCGCCCTCGCCGGGAACCATCCGCTCGAACATGGCTTCCTCCAGGTAGTTGTCGAGGCGCGGCCGTAGCGTCGTGTCGTTGAGCTGGGCGTAGCCGATGTGATCGGCATCGATGGCGGCCAGATCGGCGGCGCCGGAACCCGACCGCACCAGGTGCATGGTGTCGATCAACAACCGGAATTCGCTTCGTCCGACGTATTCCCTGGCGGCCAGCGCCGCGGGCACGTCGCCGATGGTCAGGCCGGGCACCGGTTCGACGACCGTACCGATATTGCGCTGGGCGGCAAGCTCGGTCAGTGCGGCGAACTGGTCGAGGGTGCGCGCAAGATCGGGGTCCAGGCTGACCACGTTGATCCGGGGAACACCGAGCTCCGCCAGGACGTCGAGGTCGCCGCGCAGCGCGCTCACGTCGGCGCCGGGCAGCACCAGGAACCCGTCACCGAGCGAGATGGTCACTCCCCGATCGCTCATCGCGGCGCGCAGGTCTTTCCGAAGTCTGGCGTCGTCGGCCAGCGAGTAAGGGGGATAGCCCAGCGGCACCAGCGGCATCCCCTGCGCGGCGACCGACATGTAGCGGCAGCCCAGGTCCGCGGTGAGATTCGCCAATTCGATTGGGGGCAGCCCGAACACGCTGAGCATTCCGATGCCGAGGCGGTCCGGGCGCCCCGGAGACGTCATGCGGGGCGGCCCACCAGTTGGGCCAATTGCGCTGCGCCCTGGGCGGTTTGGGTGGTGAGCACGATCCGTCCGGACGTGGCCTGTTGTTCGATGATCGGCGCTTCCAAAACGAGGTTGTCCCGGATGAAGGCCACGTGGTCTTGCAGATGCCCGCCCGTGAATGCGGTCCACGCGGTCGCCGACGGCGGATCCAGCTCGAGGGTCACTTGGTAGTAGTCCGCGGTGAGCGACTTCGGCGGGTCGACGTGGACGAGCCCGAGCCGCATGGTCTCGGGACCCAACGTATAGACGGTGGTTCGCCCGATGTCACAGGTGGTCAGGGCGTCGGTGGGCTGCACCGCAGCGTTCGGATCGGTGGCCGGGCACTTCACCGCGGGCGTCGTCGGTTGCGACTTCGTCACCGGCCGAACCGGAAGCGGGGCGATCTGCACCACCGGCGGCGGGGGCGGCGGCGCGGTGGTGCTGGGCGGCGCGGTGGTCGACGAGCTGGACGGCGCCGGCTTGTGCGTCTGCTGACAGCCACACATCGAAGCGGCGAGCAGACCGATAGACCCCAGCCAGGCGGCGGCAGCGCGCGCGCTAAATCGACGGTGACTCATCGGAATACACTCTACTCACGGCATCATCCAACTTCCGATCGATTCCCCGATCGAATCCACGTCCGATTCCCCGATTGAGTCCACATCCGGCGGGAACTCTTGCACCGCAATTTCTTTGGTGCCTTTTGGCGCGGACCATTGCAGCTCGCGTGAGATCGCGCCGGTGGGCATGCGTCGCCGACGCGGCTTGGCCAGCACTTATCCGAAACAGCCGATGCGTACGGGGCGCGCTCTTTACTGACACTACAAACATAGAGTAAGGTCGCGATCCAAGAACTCATGGATAAGCGACGAAAGCCCAACCCCGCCGAACGTCGCCGCGACCTATGCGACGCGGCGATTGAATTGCTGGCCGATGACGGGGCCAAGGGATTGAGTCATCTGAAGGTCGACCGCAAGGCCGGCGTGCCGGACGGCACGACCTCGTTCTATTTCCGCACCCGGTCGGCGCTGCTGCGCGCGGTGGCCGAACGCTCCGCCGAACTCGACCTCGCCGAGCTGCAGGCGATCGCGGACAGCTCCGATGCCGCCGATGGGGACCGCGCACCGTCGCGCCTGTCGCAGGTGGTCATCCAGGCCGGCAGCGACCCGCAGCTGTACCGGACCAGGGCCCGATACGAGCTGACCATGCAGGCCACCCGTGACCCGGCGCTGGCCGCGATTCTCCAGCAGGCCACCGACGAGTTCACCAAGCTGCACCGCGAGATCCTCGTGCAGCTTATGCCGCACGGGGCCGACCTGGATCCGGCCGTCGTCGAGGACTTGAGCAACGTCACGCTCACGTTCATCAATGGTTTGCTACAACGGTTCGCCCATGGCGACCGCATCATCGACAGCGCCGAACAGCTCGACGGAATCCTGTCGGCGATCGCCGCCGGGATATTGAAGAGCGCGGACAAGGGGCGGCTCACCCAGGCCCGCGGGCTGCGGGTGTTGCGCCGCGGGGCGGCATCCGGGTGAGGACGCCGAGCGGACACGGCATACCGGGCTCTGGCTCTTGCCAGGGCAGCGGCGGTATGGTTCTCTACGACAATAGAGTAAGCCTACGTTCATGCGCCGTTTTCAGCGGAGCTTGCGCAGTAGTCAGAGCGACGCAATTAAGCGGAGTGTATAAATTGCCCGAACCGAATCCAGCGCTGCAACGCTGGCAGCGCTAGCCCTGGTGCAGGTAATGCGGGTATCTAAAAGTGCAGCGGTAGGAGGGTTTTCGTGACGGCGAGCACCGATAGCCATGTTCGTTTCGATCCGTACGATGTCGGGCTGATCGCCGACCCGTATCCTATGTTCGCCCGATTGCGTGAAGAGGCGCCGCTTTATTACAACGCCGAATACGACTTCTACGCGGTGAGCCGCTACGCCGACATCAGTAAGGCGCTTGTCGACCACGAGACTTACAGCTCCGCGCGGGGCGCGATCCTCGAGCTGATCAAGGCCAACCTCGATATCCCGCCGGGCATGCTGATCTTCGAGGACCCGCCGATTCACGACGTGCACCGCAAACTGCTGTCGCGGATGTTCACCCCGCGCCGGATCGCCGCGCTCGAGCCGATGATCCGCGATTTCTGCGCTCAGCTCCTCGATCCGTTGGTGGGCTCGGGCCGCTTCGACTTCGTCACCGACCTGGGTGCGCAGATGCCGATGAAGGTGATCAGCATGTTGCTCGGCATTCCGGAAGACGACCAGGAGCACATCCGCGACCGGGGCAACGCCCAGTTGCGCACCGAGGCCGGCAAGCCCATGAGCGCCGCCGAGCATGGCCTGGCGGTGGGTGAACAATTCGAGGCCTACATCGACTGGCGCGCCGAGCATCCGTCCGACGACATCATGACCGAGTTGCTCAACGTCGAATTCGTCGACGAGACCGGTACCACCCGGCGGCTGTCCCGCGAAGAGATCCTGGTGTACCTCAACGTGGTCGCCGGGGCGGGCAACGAAACGACGACGCGGCTGATCGGTTGGTCGGGAAAGGTTCTTGCCGAGCACCCGGATCAGCGCCGGGACCTCGTCGAGAACCCGACGCTCATCCCGCAGGCCATCGAGGAGCTGCTGCGGTACGAGCCGCCGGCGCCGCACGTGTCGCGCTACGTGACGCGCGACGTCACCGTGCACGACCAAACGGTGCCCGAGGGCAGCGTGATGATGATGCTGATCGGATCGGCATGCCGTGATGAGGCCCAGTTCGGGCCCGACGCAGGCGAATTCAACATTCATCGCACGGTCCGCCCGCACCTCACCTTCAGCATGGGAACCCACTTCTGCCTGGGTTCGGCGCTGGCGCGACTGGAAGGCCGCGTCGCCCTGGAGGAGATTCTGAAGCGCTTCCCCGAGTGGGAGGTCGACCTGACCAACGCAGTCCTCAGCCCGACCTCCACGGTGCGGGGCTGGGAGTGCATGCCATCGCTGGTGTCGTGATGACCGGCCGGGTCGAGGGCAAGGTAGCTTTCATCAGCGGTGCCGCGCGCGGGCAGGGCCGCAGTCACGCCGTGCGTCTGGCGCAGGAGGGCGCCGACATCATCGCGATCGACGTCTGCGGGCCGATCGATAACCTGGCCTACCCGCACTCGACGCCGGAAGATCTCGCCGAGACCGCGGATCTGGTCAAGAACCTCGACCGGCGCATCGTGACCGCCCAGGTGGACGTCCGCGATTGCGACGCGCTGAAGGCCGTCGTGGACAGCGGGGTGGAACAGCTGGGCCGGCTCGACATCATCGTCGCCAACGCCGGCGTCGGCACCGACGGCAGAAGGCTGCACAAGATCCGCGAGGACGTGTGGCAGGACATGATCGACATCAACCTGACCGGCGTGTGGCACACCGTTAAAGCGGGTGTGCCGCATATCCTTTCGGGTGGACGGGGCGGCTCCATCGTGCTCACCAGTTCGGTGGGCGGTCACAAGGCTTACCCGAACACCGGGCACTACATCGCCGCCAAGCACGGCGTCATCGGGCTGATGCGGGCCTTTGCCGTCGAGTTGGGCCCGCACATGATCCGGGTCAATTCCGTGCTGCCCACCCAGGTCAGTACCACGATGGTGATGAACGACAACACCTATCGGCTCTTTCGACCCGACCTGGAAAATCCCGGGCCGGACGACTTCGCCCCCATCTCGCAAATGATGCACACACTGCCGGTGCCTTGGGTGGAGGCCACCGACATCAGCAATGCTGTCCTGTTCCTCGCCTCTGACGAATCTCGTTATGTCACCGGCGTTTCGCTTCCCGTCGACGCGGGCAGCTTGCTCAAATAGGCCGCTAACCACCAAGTGAAAGAAGAAGCCCATGCCCGAATATGACTACGAAAAGCTGAAGAAGGAAGCCGAGCAGTACATCAAGTTCGAGAAGGACAAGAAGAACCGGATCGCCTACATCACGTTCAACCGTCCGGAGGAGCTCAACTCGACCACGCTGGGCATGCGGCAGAACTACGCCGATCTGATCCACAAGTGCAACGTGGACGACGACGTGAAGGTGGTCGTGATCCGCGGTGAGGGGCAGGATTTCGGCAGCGGTGGAGACCTGCCCGAGCAGCGTCCGATGCTGGAGAATCCCGGCTTGCCGCTGCACCACGAGCTCGCGATCAACGACGACGACGTCAAGTACCCGCCGGGCGGTTCCTACCGCTACCTGTCCACCGTCACCGACTTCTACGCCAAGGCCCGCGCCGGAAACCGTCCGCTGCAAGAGCTTCGGAAGATCAGCATCATCGAGGCGAAGGGCTACTGCTACGGGTGGCACTTCTACCAGGCCGGCGACGCCGACCTGGTGATCGCTAGCGACGACGCGCTGTTCGGGCACCCGGCCTTCCGTTACGTGGGCTGGGGGCCGCGGCTGTGGTGGTGGGCCGAGACGATGGGCCTGCGCAAGTTCTCCGAAATGCTGTTCACCGGGAGGCCGTTCAGCGCGAAGGAAATGTACGAATGCGGCTTCGTCAACAGCGTGGTGCCACGCGACAAGCTGGAAGCGGAGACGGAGAAGTACGCGCTGGCATGCTCGAAGTCGCGCCCGACCGACACGGTCGCGGTGCAGAAGACGTTCCTCGAGTTGTACAAGCAGCACAAGGGTGAGTACTTCGGCAGCCTGCTGACCGGCATGGTCGAGGGCATGCTGCCGATGATCAAGAACGACGCGGAAGAGGTCGACCTCACCGGTGGCACCTTCGAGAAGGGCCTCAACAATGTGGTCAAGGACAACGACCTGAACTTCCCGCCGGAGTGGCGCCTGAGCCGCTCGGGCCGCGCGAAGCCCTGACCGTTGTGACGGGGCGTGCGTGTCCGCGCTGACGGTTATCAGGGTCATTGAGTTGGCCGAATCCGTTGCGGGGGAATATTGCGGCAAGCTGCTGGCCGACTTCGGCGCCGAGGTCATCAAGATCGAGGCGCCGAAGTGCGGCAGCGCGACCCGCGCGATGGCGCCGCTGCTCGCCGATGGCTGCGAGGGCAGCGGGCTGTTCGCCTACCTCAACACCAACAAGCGCTCGGTCGTGCTCGATCCCGGCTCGGCGGCCGACGCCGAGCGGTTGCACCGGCTCATCGACTCCGCCGATGCGGTCATCGATCACCGGCCCACGGACCGGTCCGCGCGTCACCCGTCCGTGGTCTTCTGCTCCATCACCCCGTACGGCCAGGGGGTGGCCGCCGACTTCGACAATGCCCGGAGCATCAACGTGTTCCACGCCAGCGGGTGGGGTTATCACACCCCGAGCCACCCGGACCCGGGCAGGCCGCCGCTGCAGGGGCCGGGTCGCTTCCTGGCCGACTATGAGGCCGGGCTGGAGGCGGCGCTGTGTATCGCGTCCTCGTTGTGGGGACGCCTGCATACCGGCGAAGGCGAATCCATCGATATCTCCCAGCAGGCCGTCCTGGTGTCACGCGCCGATTGCATCCTGGGCCGCCTCGTCACCGGCGAGGTGCCGGCCGACGGTGAGCGCGGTGATTACGATCAGGCCGGACCCGCGTCGTTCTTTGCCTGCGCCGATGGGTTCGTCTACCTGTACATGACCAGCCGCGCCCACTGGTTAGGCGTGAAAACCCTTCTGGGCCAGGCTGAATGGCTTGATGAGTTCGAGGACGATTGGCTGGAGTTCTCCGTCACCGCGGAGAAGGTCACCGCCTTCCAGCGGGGGTTCGCCGCCTGGGTCGCCGGCCTGGCCAAAGAGGAGGCGTCGGAAAAGGCCCAGCGGCTCGGAGTGCCGCTGGTGCCCGTCAACGGCGCCGCGGATCTGCATCACTCGCCCCAGTACCGGCATCGGGGGTTCTTCCAGCAGGTTCGCCACCCAGTGCTGGGCGAAGCGGCGTATCCGACCGTGCCGTATGCGTTCAGCGCAACGCCCGCGCGAATCACCAGTGCCGCACCGAGTCTCGGCGAGCACACCGGGTCGGTCATGGAAGGTGTCGACCTGCCGCGCGCACGGCCGGCGGCCCAGTCACCGCAACTGAAGCCGCCCCGGGATGCGCGGGGTGGACCGCTGGAAGGCGTGCGCGTCGTCGAGCTCACCAAGGTGTGGGCCGGCCCGTACGCCGGAAAACTGCTGGCGATGCTGGGCGCCGAAGTGATCAAGGTCGAGACGGCTGACAGCCCCGAGGAGATGCGCGCATACGGCGGCACCGATATCAACCACGCACCATATTTCATGAGCATCAACCCCGAGATCCTCAGCGTGGACCTCGATATCAAGTCGGACGAGGGGATGGCGCGGCTGCGCGAGCTGATCGTCCGCAGCGACATCGTCATCAATAATCTGCGTCCGGGCGCGATGGAGCGCCAGGGCCTGGGGTATCGACAGCTCACCGAGATCAAGCCCGACATCATCTCCGTGTCGATCAAGATGTGGGGCAACGACGGACCGCTGGGCCATCAAACCGGTTATGCGCCATGCTTTGCCGCGCTGGCCGGACCGGCCTCCCTGGTCGGCTATCCCGACGGGCCGCCGCTCGGGACCAGCATGCGCTACGGCGATTCGACGGTCGGCGCGGCCGCCGCATATGCCGCCGTGGTGGCGCTGCTGCATCGGGACCTCAGCGGCGCGGGGCAATTCGTCGACGTGTCGGCCGTGGAGACCCTCTCCTCGATGATCGGCGACTGCCTGCTGGAACATTCGGTGACGGGGCGACGACTGGGTCCCAGCGGCAACAACCACCCGGACATGTGCCCGCATGGCTGCTACCCGTGCGTCGACGGCGCGTGGATCACCGTGGCCGTCGCGACCGACACCGAATGGAGCCGGTTGTGCGAGGTACTCGGCGCCGCGACACTGGCGGACGAGCCCCGCTACGCCACGAGCGATGGGCGACACCGGCACGCCGAGGCGCTCGACGCGGATCTCGCCCGGCTCACTCGGGGACAGGACGCGGAGCGGCTCGCCGAGCGGCTGCGGGCGGCGGGAGTGCCGGCCGCCAAGAGCGCCACATCGCTGGATGTGATTGGCGATCAACGACTGTGGGACCGCGAGCTGTATCGCTTCGTCACGGATCACCGCGAGGGCCAGCGACCGGTGCTGGGGCCGTCCTGGCGAATGGCGCGCCGCCCGGCCCGGATCACGCGCGGCGCACCGGACCTGGGTGAGGACACCGGCTACGTTCTACACGAGATCCTTGGCACGCAACCGACGGGCGGAACATGACGACACTGGAGCGCACCGCGGCCCTGGTCACCGGCGCCAGCAGCGGCATCGGCGCGGCGACGGCCCAGGCGCTGGCCGCCGAGGGCGCGGCGGTGGCTCTGCTCGCGCGCCGGGCCGAGCGGTTGACGGAGCTGAAAGCCCAGATCGAATCCGCCGGTGGTACAGCGCTGGTGGTGGCCGCCGACGTCACCGATGCCGACCAGGTGGCCGCCGCCGTCCAGCGCACCATCGCGGAGCTGGGACGCCTCGACATCCTGGTGAACAACGCCGGCCTGATGCAGTCGGCGCCCGCCACCGCGGCGCCCCTGCGGGATTGGGACCAGATGGTGTCGGTCAACGTGCAGGGCGTCCTCTATGCCACCCGCGTGGCGCTTCCCCACCTGATCGAGGCGGCCGCCGACTCGCCGCGCGGGGTCGCCGACCTGGTCACCATCAGTTCCACCGCGGGCTGGGTGGCCCGGCCGAACACCGCGGTGTATTCGCTGACCAAATTCGGCGTGAACGCCTTCAGCGAGGGCCTTCGCCAGGAGGTGCTCGGCAAGCGGGTCCGGGTGGGAGTGGTGGGGCCCGGGACCGTCGACACCGAAATCTTCAGCCATCTGGCCGAACCCTCGCGGGAGGCGTTCGAGCGGCAGACGGCCGGCATGGTCATGCTGCGACCGGAGGACATCGCGGATGCGGTGTTGTTCATGGTGACGCGTGACCGGCGGGTGGCGGTCAATCACATGCTGGTGCGCGCGGCCGAGCAGACTTGGTAATCAGTTGATTTCGCATTGGGCCGTCGGCGACCGTTACGACGTGCCCTTTCCGGCCGACCCCGCGGCCCTGCACAGCGGCGGGGCGGGATTTCTCACCGAGGCCTTTCTCGCCTCGGGTGCGTTGCGGGACAACGCGATCGCGAGCGTGACCGGCTTCAGCGAGGTCGCCGGCGGCAGCACGGGACGCAAGGCGGCCCTCTCGGTCGAATACGCGAAGCCCGCGCCGGGGCTGCCCACCGAGCTGTTCGTCAAGTTCTCGCGTGACTTCGCCGACCCGGCGCGCGATCGCGGCAAGACGCAAATGGAGCCGGAAGTGCGGTTCGCCGCGCTGTCGGGGGCACCCGCGTTTCCCATCGCGGTGCCCCGGGTGCTGTTCGCCGACTATCACCGCCAGACCGGGACCGGGATACTGGTCACCGAGCGGATTGGGTTCGGCGACAACGGAATCGAACGTCAGTATCACAAGTGCCTCGACTACGAGATGCCCGAGCCGTTGGAGCATTACCGCGCGCTGCTCACCGCGCTGGCCCGGCTGGCCGGAACCCACCGATCCGGGCGGCTGCCGGCGGAGCTGACCGCATCCTTCCCGCTGGGCATGGCGGCCGCGACGGTGGGGGAGCGGGAGCCGCTGTCGGTAATCAAGCTGGAACGCCGGGTGAACCAACTCGCCGAATTCGCCGAAAGCCACAGCGGGCTGCTGCCCGCTTGTTCGCCCGAGTTCATCGCCCGCCTGCGCCAAGACGCGCCGCGGTTCGCGCACCACGAGCAGACCATCACCAGCCGACTGGCCGCCGACTCGGACTACGTCGCGCTGTGCCACTGGAATGCCAACATCGACAACGCATGGTTCTGGCGAGATGCCGAAGGCGCTCTGCGCTGCGGCCTGATGGACTGGGGATGCGTCGGCCAGATGAACCTGGGCATGGCCTTGTGGGGAGCGATGTCCGGCGCCGAAACCGAGATGTGGGATGCCCACCTCGGCGAACTTTTGCGATTGTTCGTCAGCGAGTTCCATCGTTGTGGCGGACCGCAACTCGACCCGGATCGGTTGCGCCGGCACACATTGCTCTACGCCTCGGCGATGGGGGTCGCCTGGCTCTTCGGAGTACCCGCGTTGATCCGCAAGCGATTCGAGGCCATACCGAACAGTCGCCGGCACGCGCTAATCAAGGACGACGAGAGCCTGCGCGCACCGTTGCAGATGCTGTCGAACCTGCTGTTCCTGTGGGACCGGTATCGCGTGGGCGAGTTGCTCGATGCGGCCGTTGCCGAAGGGCCGCGTTGACCACGCTTCACTCCCGCGTGCTCGCGCCCTCGCGGCGTCGTACCCCGGCCAATACGTCGTCGGCGGCGCGGAATTGGAGGCGGCGCACCTGTCCCGCCTCTATGGTGAAGTCGAAGGCGACCTTGACCTCACCGCGGTGAATCCAGGCGGCGCCCGGGCGATCCTCGACGAAGACCGGGAAGGCTGCCTTGGCAGCGCCGCTGAAGAAGCCGGCCACCTCATCGGGGCCCTGCAGGCGCGTCGGTGTGCCGAGCGCGGCCGCGGCCGCGTCGGCGGAGACCGTTACGTCGGGCGCGAGCAGCTCCAGCAGCCGGGTGAAGTCGCCCTCGCGCGCTGCGGCCATGAAGGCGTCCACCACCTCCCAGTCGGCGAGGGCATCCTCGGGCGCAGGCGGGCGCACCTTGGCCCGAGCCCGAGAGGCCAGCTTGCGCGCCGCGACCGGGGTTGTGTCGAGCATGGAGGCGATCAACTCGAAGTCAACGCCGAAGCTGTCGTGCAGCACGAAGGCCACCCGCTCGGCGGGTGATAGCCGGTCGAGCACTACCTGCAGGGCGATGCCGACGGTGTCGGCCAGCACCACGTCGTCCGCCGAATCAGGTTCCGTCGCCTCGACCTGAATCGACTCCGTCGGCACCGGGGTACGCGCCCGCAGCCGGTCGAGGCACAGCCGCGAGGTCACCGTGGTGAGCCAGCCCGGCAGGTTGTCGATCGGCTCTTCGGTGGCGTGCAGCCGCAACCACGCCTGCTGCACGACGTCCTGAGCCCCGTCGGCGTCGCCCAGGATCCGCGCGGCGATGCGCAGCAGCCGAGGCCGCTCGGCCTCGAACCCGTCGCGGAGCTGGTCGTCGTTCACCATGGCGGTCACACTTTCGTCGTCGGGTGCGTCACCATCCTGACGCACCGGGACCGCCCGGTGTGACCAGAGGAGGAGGACCCTTGTGAAGACCATGACCTGCCAGGACCTCGGTGGCCCGTGCGACCTCGCGCACCGCGGCGAGAGCGCCGACGAGATCATCAAGGCGCAGGACCGACACCTCAAGGAAGTCGTTGAGGCCGGCGACGACGCCCACGTGCCCGCGCGCGAGGACATGAAGGGCCGCTGGCGCCACCCGATCAAGTCGATGGGTTGGTACAACGGCGTCAAGAAGCGGTTCGCCGAGCTGCCGGAGAGATGAAGCTCGGGGAGGGACGCCCTGCGCTAAGGCTCGTCGTCGTCCTCGCCCCGTAGCAGCTTCTCGGGGTGATGAAACGTATTGGTGCGGGGCCGGCCCCGGTCCAGGTGCGGTGGCGGCAGCCATTCGGTGTCACCCCCGGCGTTCTTGCGGGTGGTCCATCCGCCGGGCCGCAGCAGGCGGTGGTGGGGGCCGCAGGCGAAGGTGAGTTCGTCGACGTTGCTGGTGTGGCACGTGGCCCAGTCGGTGACGTGGTGGACTTCGCAGTAGTAGCCGGGCACGGTGCATCCGGGTGCCGAGCAGCCGCGGTCCTTGGCGTACAGGACGATTCGCTGAGCCGGTGAGGCCAGGCGTTTGGTGTGATACAGCGCCAGGGCCTTGCCTTTGTCGAAGATCGCCAGGTAGTGATGCGCATGGCGGGCGAGCCGGATCACGTCGCTCATCGGCAGGATGGTGCCGTCACCGGTCAGGCCCCGACCTGCAGCGGCTTCCAGCTCCTGCAGCGTCGTCGTGACGACGATCGAGGCCGGTAAGCCATTGTGCTGTCCCAACTTTCCGGAAGCCAACAACGCGCGCAAGCCCGCGTTGAGCGCGTCGTGCTGGCGCTGGGCGGCGCTGCGGCCATCCGTTCAATGGCCTGCTCACTGGGAGCCCCATCCACGCAGGGGGTTTCGTCATCGGGGTTGCACATGCCGGGTGCGGCGAGTTTGGCCAGCACCGCCTCGAGGGTGGCGCGCGCCTCGGGGGTGAGCCAGCCGCGCAGCGCCGACATGCCGTCGGGTTGCTGGTTGCCCAGCGTCAGGCCGCGCTGCCGGGCCCGGTCCTCGTCGGTGAAGGTGCCGTCGGGGTTGAGACAATCGGCCAGGATGTCGGCCAGCTTGGCGAGTTGCTCGGGCCGATACCGGGTTCCTTCCCAGGCGAGCTTGGCCTCGGCCTGCTCGCGGGTGGCCGCATCTATCCAGCCGGGCAGTTGGTGGTAGAACGTGCGGATCACCGCGACTTGGCCGGCCCCTAGTGTGCCGTCGCGTTGGGCGGCCGCGGTGGCGGCCAGCAGCGGTGCGACGGGTTCACCGGTCAGGCCGTGCCGCGGGCCCAGATCCCGCGCTTCCTTGATGCGCCGGGAGGCTTCGCCGCGGCTGATCAGCGTCGATTCGGTGAGCGCATGAGCCAGCGTGCCGCCGAGTTCCTCGGACGGGGCCTGGCGGGCAAGGGAATTGATCAGCGGGTGTTCGATGGCCGGCAACCGGCGACGCACCTTCTCGCAGCGCTCCAGCATCGCCAACTGCTCGCGGGTGGCCAACGCATCGCAGTCGTACCCGATGAGGTCATCGAGGGCGGCGTCGATACCGTCGAACGCCGCCGACAGGGCCTCCCGATCTACACTCACACCCCGAAGCTATCGGAGCCCACCGACAAGAAACGCCGCTTAGTGACCAGTGAAACGCAAGTGGCCCAAGTGAGTTCGTTATTTCCAGGACGGGCCGGTGGTCAGTACCTCGACGCCATTGTCGGTGATGTGCACGGTGTCTCGGCGGAACACCGCGCCGACGTCCCGCTGCCACACATACGCGGTGATCGCCAACACCATCCCGGCCTCGAGCCGGTCGAGTTCCCCTGCGGCCAAGAGCGATTCGGACACCACGGGTGGATCGAAGCCCAGCCCCAGCCCGTGCGCGACCGGCATCGGCGGGATCGGTTCATCCGCCGCGCCGTACGCGGCGAGCAGATCATCGGTGGGTGCGCCCGGTCGACAGGCGGCAAGCAGCCTGTCGTACAAGCGGTTCGAGCGCTCGAAGAGCGCCCGCGCCTCGCCACTGAGGTCATCGCCGGCCGGCCAGGTTCGGCCCACCTCGGCGACATAGCCGTTCGCCAGCGCGCCCGCGGCAAAAGCGACGAGGTCACCCGGCCTGATCTCGGCCGCGCCACGACGCCACGGCTTCTCCCGGGAGGTCACCCACGCGGCGTCCTGGGTGGCGGGGGTGCTCACCCCGCCTGCGGCCATCGCCTCCATCATCACGCCGGCCAGCGTCCGTTCGGACACACCCGGCGCCAATTCGTCCAGCGCGGTGGCCAATCCGTGTTCGGCGACACGCAACGCCTGATCCATCGCCGCGAGCTCGCCGGGCGTCTTGATTCGCCGAGCAGCACGCATCGCCGGCTCAGCGTCGACGAGTTCGGCATTGGGGAACGCCTGGGGCAGCAACGCCGCGAAAGTCGGTGTGATCGAGTCGGTCCCGACCCGCCGCGCCGCTTCAGCGCCGTCGATCTTCTTCAGCACGTCGATGAGCGTCATTGGGTTCCAGGCCAGTCCGTACAGGTGGTCGTGGCCGATCTCCTCCGGGACGCCCTCGTCGTCGGTGCTGTTGAGGTAGATGTCTCCGGTGGCACGCACCAGCACGCACATCGGACCGAAGGGGCGGGTGCCGGCGATCCACAGTTGCGGGGCGCCGGTGACGTAACGGATGTTGGCCTGCCGGCCCAGGACCAGGATGTCCAGGCCGTGCTCCTCCATCTGGGCGAGCGCCCGTTCCCTGCGGCCCGACCGCAACGCACGCGCGTCGGGCAGAACTTCAGTCGCCATAGGGAGTGTAGGGGTAGTCGGTAATCGGCGCATAGCCGTCTTCGGTGATCACCACGATCTCCTCACTGCGATAGCCTCCCGTTCCGTCCGCCCACATCACCGGTTCCAGCACCAGAACCATGCCGGGCGGAAAGACGAAGTTGTCGTCGAACTCCTCGCCGAGATCCGTTCCGATCATTGGCGCCTCGGCAGGGTAGGTACCGATACCGTGGCCCAGATAGAAATGCGGCAACCACGGCTTGCGGCCACCGTTGGCCGCGATCGCGGCGCGTGCCAAATCACCCGACGTCACACCGGCTTTGGTCACCGCGAGCACCGCGTCCAGCACGGCTCGCCACTGCCGGAACTGGTCCTGTTGTCGCGGCGTGGGTTTCTCGCCGACCACCCAGGTGCGGCCGAAGTCGGAGCAGTATCCGTGGTAGGTGATGCTGATGTCGGTCCACAGCACGTCGCCGGCCGCCAGTTCCCGATCGGTGGGCAACAGCGGCAGGGCGAGATCGCCGTGCGTCGTCCACACTCCGGCCTCGCGTGAACTCGGCATCACCTGCCAAATGGCCTCGAGCATGTTGGTGGTGGCGCCCAGCTCGAACGCGCGGCGGACGAACGTGGCCGAAAGATCGATCTGCCGCACGCCCGGCTTCAACGCCTTCTGCACGTCGACGATCGCCTCTTCGGTGATGCGGGCCGCCCGGCGAAGGCAGGACAGCTCGTCGCGGGTCTTCACCAATTGCGCGGCACCGAGCACGATCGCCGCGTCCGTCGGCGGCCCCGCGGGGAACAGCGTGGCCGCCGCCCGGCGCATGGCACCGGTGAGCTCGTCGACGGCGATGTTGGCCCCCGGCGGGACGAGCCCGGCCAGCTCCCGCGCGAACTCCTTTACCCCGTACTCGAATTCGAGGTAGGCGGGGCCGTGCAGATGGTCGTCCGGCACCGGATACTCCGCGGCCGCTCCGCTGCGGAACGGCATGAAAAGGTGCGGATGCACGTCTTCGGCGAGCACGACGGCGACCGGGCGCTCGACGTGCGACAGACCCGCGTCCAGAAGCGGCCAGCTGGCTCCGGTCGCGTATCCGACGTAGCCGTTCATCAACAGGATCAACGCGTCGACGCCATGTTCGGCCATGGCGGACCGCAGCCGCGCTCCGATCTCGGCACGCATGCGGGCACAGTCCGGTGCGTCGGGTATGTCGAGCACCGAGCCGGGGGAGGTCACCGAGTTCGTCATGCCGGGATTCCCAGGAATTTTCTGATGTTGCCACCGACCACCCGCACCGCGTCCTCGGGGCCTACCGCCTCGACCACCGCGGCCAGCGATCTCTCCGAATAGCCGAACGTGCTTTCGTTGTGCGGGTAATCCGATGACCACATCACCTTGTCGATCCCGATCTCGTCGATCTGCCGCAGACCCAGTGGATCGACCATGAACGACGCGCACATGTGCGTGTCCCAGTAGTGGCGGGCATCGTGCTCCGGCCGGTGTGCCAGCATGTGCCGGTAGGAGGCCAGCACATGCTCGGCGTCCTGCAGGGCCGTTAAGACCCAGGCGATTCCGCCTTCGAACCAGCCGATCCGCAGCCCCGGATGCCGGTCCAGGGTGCCGCCGAAGATATACTTGGAGAACATCTCTCGGAACGAGTCGATGTTGACCATCATGGCCACCGCGACGCTGTTGACCTCGCTGGGGAACTTGGGCTGGCTCTCGCCGATGTGGTGCGTGACCGGCAGGCCGGCGTCTTGGATCTCGTCCCATACCGCCCGCATCGGGGTGCTCGAGTAATCGATGGGATGGCCGTCGCGGTCGTTGCCCGGGCTGATCGGCATCAGAAACGTTCGCAGCCCCAACGATTTCAGCTCGGTCAACGTCCGCCGGGCGCCCGCCGGATCCCACCAGTTGATCAGCCCGACCCCGTAGCAATGGCCTTCGGAGCGCTCCTGAACGCTGGCGATGTGCTCGTTGTAGACGCGAAAGATCCGCTCGCGAATCTCGTGGTCGGGGTGGTGGAACAGCGCGAGCACCGCGTTAGGGAAGGCCAGTTCCTTGTCGACGCCGTCTTCGGCGAGCTCGCGAACACGGGCATCGACGTTGTTGGTGGCCGCCCCCGCGAGATCGTCGTATTGCATGAGCACCGCGCTGAAATCGCCGACCACCATTGATTCTCCGGGCCGGCCGAGCAGATACGCGCCGTCCTCATACCAGATCCGCGGGGCCTGATCCTTGAGTTCGTCGGGAAAGCCCTCGTAGAAGATGTCGTCGGCCACCGACATGTGGTTGTCGGCGGAGAACACCTCGGTGCCGGCCGGCAGGCCGGTGTCGAATCCGGCCGCGTGACCGCGGCGGTCCTTGGGCGCACCGAGCACGCCTTCGGGATAGAGGGTTTGGGCTGGAGCGGACATCGTCGTCCCTTCGTTGCGATCACCTGCTGAGCAGACCGACCTGGTCCAGGTCGGTGAGATACTTGTCGATCAACTGCTTGAGACGTGGGGCATGGTGCGGCCCGCATGTTCCACGGCCGCCCGGAACCGGTCTCCGGGCACCGGGGAGCCGACCCGGGTCTTTGACGTCACTGCGACCGACGAACACCATCTGTCACCACCTTCGATGTCAACCCGGGTAGCTCACACCGGTGAGCTGTTCGGAGAGCTGCCACAGCCGTCGCATGTCGGGCTCGCTGCGCGCCAGGCGGGGGACACCGGCGAAAGTGACACCGCCCCTGGTGGTTTCGTAGAAGCCGCGCGGCCCGTAGTATTTGCCGCCCCGCGCATCGGGCGATACCGCCGCGTAGAGGGTCGGCTTGATGCCTTCGTCGATGTCGAGCCACATGAACGGCAGCAACCGCCACGTCAGCCGCGTGATCCGGGCCTGCAAAGTCGGTTTGGTGCGGCCGTACGAGGCGCCACTGAGCAGGTTGGTTTTGGACAGGCCGGGGTGCGCGGCGTTGGACATCAACCCCCAACCATCCTGGCGGCTGCGCCGATCCAGTTCGACGGCGAACATCAGCTGCGCCAATTTGGCAATGCCATAGGAGTGCATGGGTTTGTAGCCGTGTTGCGCGTCGACGTCGTCGAATTCGAGAGCGCGCTGGGTCGCGGCGATGCTGCTGACGGTCACGACTCGTGCGGATTCCGCCGCCCGCAGCAGCCCCAGCAGCCGCCCGGTCAACGCGAAATGCCCTAAATGGTTCGTCCCGAACTGCAATTCGAATCCATCGCTGGTCTGTTGCCGTTCCGGGGGCGTCATGACGCCCGCGTTGTTGATCAGGATGTCGATCGGGCGACCTGCTGCGATCAATTCCTCGCTCAGCGTGGCGACGCTGGACAGCGACGACACGTCGAGCTGCCTGGTGCTGAGCTTGGCCTGGGGCACCTCCCGGCGGATCTCGGCGATCGCCCGGTCGCCCTTGACCCGGTCGCGGATTGCCATCACCACGTCGGCGCCCGCGGCCGAGAGCCGCTTCGCCAGCCCGAACCCCAAACCGCTGTTGGCCCCGGTCACTACGGCGAATCTGCCACGCAGATCGGGAACGTCCAGCGACAGATCGGGCTTCACCATGTCACGGGCAGCTCGTAGAGACCGTAGGCCAGCGCATCGTGCTTGAACGGAAGTTCGTCCAGCGGCACCGCGAGCTGCAGTGTCGGGACGCTGCGCAACAGGGTGGGCAGCACGATCTGCAATTCCATGCGCGCCAGCTGCTGACCCACGCATTGGTGGCGCCCGTAGCCGAACCCGACATGCGGCCCGTCCGCACGGAGCAAGTCCAGTCGGTCGGGACTGGGGAACTGGCGGACATCCCAGTTCGCGGGGGCCACGTCGAGGATGATGCCGTCACCCGCCCGGATGGTCTCACCGCCAATCTCGATGTCCTCGAGGGCAATTCGCCGCTGGCCGGTCTGGATGATGCTCAGGTAGCGCATCAGCTCTTCGACCGCGGTGGCGATTACCTTCGGATCGTCGGTGTCGCGCAGCAGCGCACGCTGGTCGGGATGTTCGAGCAACGCCGCAATGCTCAGACTGATCATGTTCGCGGTGGTCTCATGGCCCGCGATCAGCACGCCAGTGGCCAGTTGCGCGGCTTCCCGCACGCTGAGCTCCTCGGCGCTGACCCGCTCGGCGAGGTCGGACACCAAATCCTCTGAGGGGCTTTGCATTTTCGTCCGAACCAGGTTGGCCAGGTACTTCGCCAACGAGGCGGCGCCCTGGGCGGTGTCCTCCTCGGTCGCGTACCGGCCCATGCCCCGCTGGGCTTGCGTCTGGAAGAATTCCGCGTCCTCATAGGGCACGCCGAGCAGTTCGCTGATGACCAGGGAGGGGACCGGCAACGACAGGGTGCTGACGATGTCGCCCGGCTTCGGACCCGCCAGCAGGGCGTCGAGGTGGTCGTCGGTGATCTTCTGTACCGCCGGCCGCAACGCCTCAACTCGCTTGAAGGTGAACGGTTTAGACAGCATCCGGCGGAATCGGGTGTGTTCCTCGGCGTCGGAGGTGAACACCGAACGAGGGCGCTTGTCCACCGTGGCCAGCATGCCCGCGTTCCAGTGCGGGTAGCCCGGCAGCCGGTCGTCGACACTCGTGCGCGAGTCGGTGAACAGCGCGCGTATCGCGTCGTAGCCGTGGATCAGCCAGGGGGTGCTGTCGTCCCAGATCCGGACCCTGCTCAGCTGCTTGTCGGCGTTGAGCTCCAACACCTTCGGAGGCGGGGCGAACGGGCAGCCGGGCGCCCGCGTCATCGGGAACTCCGGGATATCGGTGGCGGTGGATCCTTCGGTCATCGTGCTCCTTGGTTGTTGGCCTGCGCCGCTGGCTGTGCTGGTTGGCCGCCGGCCGCGCCCACGTGGACCGGCGCGCGCCACAGGCCGACGATCGCGTCGATCAGTCCTTCGCCGGCCACCGGCCACGGCGAACGCGACCGGGGTCCGTGTTCGGCCAGTGCGCCTTCGTGTTCCGCGCAGGTGTGCATGAGCAGGTTGCGCACCATCACCATCCGTTCGGACCGGACCCGCTTGGGCAGCTCCGGAAGGCAGCGGTTGATGCCGTCGAGCGTCTGCACCAGCAACGGCGACGCCAGTGCGTCTTTGGTGACCACGTGGCGGTAGGTGGGATCGGCCATGGCCTGCGCGGCGAACCGGGCGTACCAGGTCGGGGTGCCCAGCGCGGACAGATGATCGGTCAAGGGGCGCACCAGCGCGCCGACCCAATCCCGTAGCTCGGTCGAATCGCCGATGGAGGCCAGCATGTGGGCGCGCAGCTTCTCGATCGGCTCGCGATGCTTGCTCTCGATCGCGCGGAGCAGGTCGACCCGGGTGCCGAAGTGGTAGCACGCCGCGGCGTTGTTGCCCTGTCCGGCGGCCTCGCTGATCTGCCGGTTCGAGACGGCATACATCCCGCGTTCGGCGAAGAGCACTTCGGCGGCCGACAGGATCGCCTCTCGGGTGCCCGTCGACCTGTCGGGGCGAGCGATCCGCTCGGCGGTCATCGCCTCAGTGAACACCCCGCGCCTTGTTAAATCAAGCAATTTATTTATTCACCCGCAGCCGGAACGAGATGGTCAGCGAAACCCCGGTTCGTCGACCGCATTTCATCGTCCTGACGCCCCCGATCCGGCACCCGGGGAATACAGTCGTCGGAATGAATCCGCTGCAGCGGTTGGCCCGCAATCCGACGGCCTACCGCTGGCTGGTTCTCAACGGCCGCCAGGTCGTGGAAGGCCTCGAATCCCTGCTGCGGTTCCTGACGGGCGGACGGCTCGGTGTGCTGGATCTGGCCGGCCTGCCCAACGTGCGGATCACCGTGTCGGGCCGGAAGACCGGGCTCGCCCGCAGCGCGACCGTGCAGTGCGTCCCGTTCCGCGACGGCCTGCTGCTGGTCGGATCGAACTGGGGGCGCGCGTGTCACCCGTCCTGGTCGGCGAATCTCAAAGCGGCGCAACGGGTCACCGTGCGCCGGCGCGGCCGCCGCTTCGTGACGACGGTGCGGCTGCTCGGTGGCGCGGAACGCGACGAAGCGTGGGCCGAGGCGCTGGCGACCTGGCCGAATTATCGGGTCGCCCAGGATCGCGTCGGCCGCCGCCGGTTTCGGCTGTTTCTTCTGACGCCCACCCCGTGATTGGAGCGGCCGTCGCATCCGCGTCTACCCGCCGAGGCCGTTCTTGACTGCGGCGTCTTGTTTTTGGCCCACGTCGGTCACGAAGTCCGGCGGCACCAGGGCGCTGGGGGGCCCGTCGAATTCCAATTCGACGAAGGCCCGGCCCTCGGTGAACAGCAGCACGGTCACTCCCTTGGCGCCGTCGGGCGACGGGCCCGAGATCGTGGTGCCACCGGTGCCGACGGCGATCGGCTCGGGCGTCCCGTGGACGTAACCGTCATGGGTCGACTTGGCCGATTCCAGCGCGCGCTGCGCGGCCACGGGATCGGGCAGGATCTGAATGCTGTCAATGATCACGTGCGTGCGGTCGTTGTTGCTGAAGGTGGTGCTGGCCCCGGGCTGGCCGTTCGGGTTGTTGGTCGGCGGGGTGGCGGTGAAAACCTCGGGTGCGTTGATATCGCCGGCCGCGATGAGTAACCGGGTGTAGTCCGACGGTTGGGCGGATGCGGACGTCGGCGTCGCGGTGTGGCCGGCCGAACTCGAAGCGGTCGATGATGGTGTGGCCGGCGATGACTTCGATCCGTTGCCGCAGCCGGCGACCGCCGCGCCGGCCAGCGCCACCGTCAGCGACACTCCAACCGCAAGCCTCGAGAATTTGCTCATGGACGTTTCCTTCCGCCCCCGGCTTGGACACCGCAAAGGTAACGCAACACAAGCACTGATGTTGGGGAACGTGGTTAGTGCGTGGCAGTTACCCCGGCGGTGCCCGCCCGGGCCGAAGAACGGTTAGTTGCCGCGCGCGTCGTCGTCAGCCCGCGTGATTCTTGGTCAGGTGCGCGATCTCGCTGCCCCAGACCGATTGCGCGCCTGCGTCGCCCACGCGGTAGACCTGAACCATCGACGAGATCCCCGCCGCTAGCGCAAGGATCGCGACGAGTGTCTGGGCGGCGACGCGGCTCTTCTCGGAGCGGCGTTCGATCATTCGCAGGATCACAAGCACGATGGCAACCGCCAGTAGCGCGGCGGAGAAGTAATTCATCAGGCTGCCCCGCTCGGCGTGTTCGCGCAGGATCGGGCTGGGATTCGTTCTCAAGCCGTAGAGCCATCCGCCGGCATTGATGGTGATGGGCGTGACCACCATGGTGATTGCGGCCAGGAGCAGCGTGAGCCACATCAGCTGCCCGCGCCGGGCCGCGGGCCACAACCCGCATACGATGTCGAGCAGGGCGGTCAACGGCACCAGCACCACGACCAAATGCAGCAGCAGGGCATGAGCCGGCATGCCGTTGATGATGTCCATAGCGTCCCCCCGATGGTGGTAGCGCGGCGCTTAGCTGCCGAGCCCCTTCTTGATGGCCGCATCTTGCTTCTGGCCGACGTCGTTGACGAAGTCTGGCGGGGCGAGCGTGTCAGTCGGGCCATCGAATTCCATCGTGGCAAGCGCCTTGCCCTCGGTGAAGAGCAGGATCACCACACCCTTGCTGCGGTCCGGGGTGTTACCCATCAGCATCGTGCCGCCGCTGCCGACGTTCGACGGTTGCGTGGTCGGATCCTTGATTGCAGCACCCTGTTGACCCTTCGCCGCGTTCAACGCGTTGGTGGCAGCGGCGGGGTCGTCGTAGACGCCGATGGTGACCGTGATGGCGTGACTACCGTCGTCGTCCTTGAAGGTGGTCGCGACGCCCGGCTGGCCATTGGGATTGGCGGTCGGAGGAGCGGCGGTGAAGGGGACCGGGGCGTTGATGTCACTCGGCTGGATGAGCAGCTTGGCGTACTCGTTCGGCTGCGCCGGCGCCGATGACGCCGGGGCCGGCCCTGGGCTGCTGATGGCCGACGTTGCCGAGGTAGCCGACCCCGACTTCGACGGCGACGGCTGCGGCTTGTTGCCGCCACAGCCGGCTATTGAAACCGCCAGTGCCGTCGTCGCTGCGACACCCGCGACCACCGCTGGTGACATCCTCAATCGGATCGAACTCCTTCCAGGTCTTCCTGGCGACAAAGTCGGGTTGTCCTTCGATCGCACAGTACAGTGCTGCGCGGCAGGGGATGCCGCGCAGCGTCCTGGGGGAGTTGAGCCGGGCTATTCGAGTTGATCGCGCAGGGAGCTCAGCGTGTTTGCCAGGATGCGGGACACCTGCATCTGCGAGACCCCGATCCGCTCTGCGATCTGGCTTTGCGTCATGGATTCGAAGAACCGCATGCGCAATACCTCGCGTTCGCGCTCCGGGAGGGTGGCGACCAGAACCCGCAGCGCCTCCCGATTGGTGATGTGCTCGATCTGCGGATCGATATCGCCGACCGAGTCGGCCACCGAGCGGGGCGTGCCCGAACTGTCGGCGCCCCGCGGTGCATCCAGGGAGTCGAGCCGATAGGCGTCGCCCGCGACGAGGCATTCAACGATCTCCTCGCGGGGTACCTCGAGCACCTGAGAAAGTTCACCGGCGGTGGGTGCGCGCCCGAGCTGTTGGGATAGTTCCGCGGTCGTCCTGCTGATCTGCACGTGCAGCTCACGCAGCCGCCGCGGGACGCGCATCCCCCAGCTGTAGTCGCGGAAGTAACGCCGGACCTCTCCCATCATGGTGGGCACCGCGAACCCGATGAAGCTCGGACCCTTTGCGGGGTCGAACCGGTTGACGGCGTTCATCAGCCCCAGCCGCGCGACCTGAATCAGGTCTTCCAGGCCCTCGCCCCGGCGGGCGAAGTGGCTGGCCACGTGGTCTGCCAGCGGCAGGCACCGAGACACGATGCGTTCGCGTTGATGGGCGTACTCGTGCGATTCGGCGGGCAGTTGCTGCAGTGCCAGAAACATCTCGACGACATCGTCGTATGAATCGTCGTTCTTCCTGGTCGGCCGCGGCGGGGCCGGACGGGTTGCAGAAATTACATTGGTCATCGGGTTGCGCACCCCACGTTCACTCGACGAATCGTGTAAACGGTTGCGCAAGAACAAGTTTGCATTGCTGACTCACTCCTAGAGTCGTATGCAGCGAGGGCCGGGTCGCAGCTGCGCGCACTTCTCGCCTCCACTGCATCTCGATCCGCAGGACGGCCGATTCCGTCGACGCACGAAGGAGCGAAGGGCTGACCGGGGCTGATTCGCCGGAGCCATACCAAGCTCAGTAGCCGTGCGGCAGACTGGACCGCTTTTAGCTAAACGGCGACGCGTCCATAACGGACTTCACTGAAGACTATACGCCCCCTCGCAACCCCCGGCGCGGCGATGTCGAAGCGGGTCGGGGGCTTTTCTCGCCGGTTGCCGCCGCATGCCAGTGGGGTCTTAGCAAGCCATCGCTCTCGATGCCCCCGGATCCGCCCGGTGCGGCGAGGCCGGTGCCGAGCTGCGGTGTTGGGGCCTCATCCATCGAGGGCGTGACGGAGCGCCGGTCGCGCCCGCTAACAACATTTCGGCCGATTTGGTTTTCCCGATCCGTCGGTCGGTGACCTGATTCACGCCGGTGTGCGGGAGGCCCGGCCGGGGCGATCGCCGACGGCGCTGGCGTCGTCATCACCAAGGCCGGCCGCGGTGCGATTGCGCAGCGGCGCGGGCTTCAAACCCTGCCCAACCATCCGGTTGGTAGAGATTGCTCGATGCGGTCCGGGTCGCGGATCCGGCATCGCGCGGCGTCGGTTCTCATTTCTGATTCGGCTGGGTACTGTTCGCCTAATGTTCGTGACCTCGATCGAGCACCCGGCCCACCGCCGGCGCCGAGAGCAATTCGCGCGCAACACTTTCCGTGGCCCACAGGGTAGCCCCGCAAGGGACGGGCGATGACCGGCACCGAGGCTTCGCTGGCCGGACGCGGCGTAGTGGTCTCGGGCGGCAGCCGAGGTATCGGACGCGCGGTCGCCGAGCTGCTGGGCAACCTGGGCGCCGGTGTGGTCGTCAATGGGCGTGACGAACAGGCCGTGCAGGAGACGGTCGCGGCGATCACGGCGGCGGGCGGGCGGGCCACCGCGGTGGTGGGAGCCGCGGACGACGAGCGCGTTGCCCGATCGCTCGTCGACGAATGCGTTAGCGCGTTCGGGCGGCTGGACACGCTGATCAACTGCGCGGGGATCGCCGAACCCCCCGGTTCGTCCATTCTGACCATCTCCCCGGACGAGTTCGACCGCCTGATCGGCGCCCACCTGGGCACGGCTTTCCACACCTGCCGGGTGGCCGCTCCGGTGCTGGCCGCGCAGGGGCACGGAGCCATCATCAACACCAGCTCGGTGGCGTTCCTGGGTGACTACGGCGGGACCGGTTATCCGGCGGGTAAGGGCGCCGTCAACGCTCTTACGATGGCCATCGCCGCCGAACTGAAGCCCTACGGCGTGCGGGCCAACGTGGTTTGCCCCGGCGCCAGGACGCGGCTGTCCACCGGTGCCGAGTACGAAAAGCACATCGAAGACCTGCACCGCCGTGGGCTGCTCGACGAGATGACGATGCGGGCATCGCTCGACAGCGCGCCGCCCGAGTTTGTCGCACCGGTCTACGCCTACCTGGCGAGTGACTTGTCGCGTGACGTGACAGGTCAAATCCTGGTTGCCGCAGGCGGTTTCGTGGGCCGCTTCGACCGCCAGACGCCGCGGCTGCTGGGCTACCGCGACCACCACCAGGCCGGGCCGTGGTCGGTGCCGGAGGTTTATAACATGTTCGTCGGCACGAGCGACTGACGACCCGACGGCCAGCAAACTAACCGGCCGGCTCTGCCCGAGCCCGCGCGGTGCGGCCGTCCCGGTGATCCGAAGGCCTTCGCATCAGGAGCCAAGAGAGGTCGGTGGTGCCCGGATGTGACGAAAACCTCCAATTGCCGTGTCACCCGGGACGATCCAGCCGCACCTGCGCCGGCTCGCCCGTCGACCGCTAGCCAACCTCCCCGGTGTCGCGACTCCGCCGCTTCTTGCCGCCCCGGCCGCGCAGCACCGAATGGCTCGCCCGCACCGCGCCGCGGAACGCATAGGCGGCGGCGACCACGCACAGCAGGATCAGCACGACGAACATCGGCAGCCAGTTGTCCCTGCTGTGGCTGACGTTCCACCAGATGATCGTGAAGAGCACCGCGCACAGCAGCAGGACCCCGTCTCGCCAGTTGCCGCGGTACGACAGTGCGGTCCGGCGCAGCGCACGGGTGCGATCCGCGGCGTCGATGAGGTCGTCGATGCGATCTTCGATGGTGCGCCGCAATTCGGCGCGCCGGGCCATGTCCTCGGGCGGGAGTCGATCGAGCAACTCCAGGTCCTGTTTGATCGCGTCTCGATAATCCGGACCCCTGAATTGCCCCGCAGCAGTCGCGAGCAATGCGCCGCCAAGGATGGGCGCGCTGTTCAGCGCGACCTGTGCCAGACCCACCACGTCGAGTCCTCCTTGGATTGGCGGACAACATCGGCACGTTGAGGATCGCCGAACCGGGGGAACAGATCAACCGCCTGACCGCATCGGCGGCGCGTCGCGCCGGCCCGGCTGGACATACTGACAAAAATGTATGGTCACGCTCGCGACCTCGCTCGCCCGGGTCAGGACGCCCTCGACGACCGCCGGCGGCTACGCGGTGGCTCCGGATCGCCGAGCGCATCCATCGCGCGGACCATCTGGGGATAGGCGATCGCCGGCCCGATCCAGCGGGTGAGATAGCGCCGGAGGTCGGCACCGCTGCGCGGCGGCCGTCCGGGGTCGGCCAGGAAGGAATGCAGGACCCGCAGCGAGAATTCGTTCAGCTCGTCCAGGCCCGCTTCGTCGAAACCGTACTGTTCCCAGTCGATGTCGTAACGATGGAGCATCGAACGACCGAACGCCAACGCGGTATCGGAGATGATCGAAACCTTGTGGCCGCCACGGTGGCGCTGGTTGAGCACGAATTCGACCTGGTTGTCCGAGGCCAGCTCTTCGACTGCGAAGGCCATGCCCTCGGTGATGGCCAGCACCGGGTCGGTGACGCCCTCGAGATGGGCCGCCATCCGATCGAGGAAACCGTCGGCCGACCGCATCGCGGACGCCACCAACAATGCTTGCGTGCCGGGGAAGTACCGATAGACGGTCTGCCGGGTCACCCCCAGGGCCCGCGCCACGTCGGCGATCCGCATCGCCGAGCCGCGTTCGTCGATGATCTTGTCGGCGGCGTCGAGGATGCGCTCGATCGCCTCCGCATCGGACGCCGGCGTGTTTCCCGCCCAACCGTGACTGCGCATGATTAACGGGCGGCAAACCCGTAGCCGGTGAACCCCACAGCTGGATCATAGCGTCTGCCGCGACGCCATCGTTGCTGGCTAACCGCCGGGTCGGCACCGACAGCGCGGCAAGACGATCTGCGCAGTATGTATGATCACTTGCGGATCCGGGGGCTCCGGCGCGACAGAGAGGCCGACCGATGCAGTACGACACCGTGATCACGAACGGACGCTGGTTCGATGGGTTGGGCGGGCCGTCGGCGTTGCGGGACATCGGGGTGCGTGACGGCCGCGTCGTCACCATCGCCAAGGGGCCGCTCGACACGACCGGCGCCCAGGTCATCGATGCCACGGGGCAGTGGGTGATTCCCGGCATCATCGACATCCATACCCACTACGACATCGAAACACTTTGTGAGCCGGCGCTTTCCGAGTCGCTGCGGCACGGCGTGACGACCGTGATGCTGGGCTCCTGCTCGCTGTCCACCGTGTACCTGGACAACGTCGACGCGGGCGACATCTTCGGCCGTGTCGAGGCGATCCCCCGGCGTCATGTCATCGAGCAGCTCAATCGGGCGCGGTCGTGGAACAGCCCCAAGGAATATGTGGCCGCACTCGAGCGGCTGAACCTGGGTCCCAACATCGCGGCGTTCATCGGTCACTCCGACATGCGCGCCGCCACGATGGGACTGGACCGGGCAACCCGCAAGGACACCCGCCCGTCGGCGTCGGAACTTGCGCGGATGGAGTCGATGCTGGAAGAGGCGCTCGACGAAGGCTTCGTCGGGTTGTCCTCTCAGCAACTGCTGTTCGACAAACTCGACGGTGAGGTCTGCAGATCGCGCACCCTGCCGTCGACCTACGCCAAGCCGCGTGAACTCCGGCGCTTGAACGCGATCCTGCGGCGGCGCAACAAAATCCTGCAGTCGGGGCCCGACATCAAGAACCCGCTGTCGATCGTCTCCCAGCTCGCCACCTCGCTCGGGGTGGGCCGCCGCCGGTTGAAGACCAGCCTGCTGTCGGCCGCCGACGTCAAGTCCCTGCCGCCGGTCATCTATCTGATGGACTGGCTGGCGCGGATGGTCAACGCGCTCGGTGCGGACTTCCGCTGGCAGCACCTGCCGGTGCCGTTCGAGGTCTACGCCGACGGGATTTCGCTGGTGATCTTCGAGGAGTTCGGGTCCGGCGCCGCGGCCCTGCACCTGCAGGATGAGATCGCCCGCAACGAGCTGATGCGCGACGAAGGCTATCGGCGTCAGTTCCGCAAGGACTACGACCAGAAATACGGGCCCCGGGTGTGGCACCGCGACTTCTTCGACGCCGAGATCGCGGCGTGCCCCGACGAATCCGTGGTCGGTAAGTCCTTCGGGCAGGTCGGCTTGGATCGCGGGGGTCTGCATCCGGTCGACGCGTTTCTCGATCTGGTGCTCGAGCACGGCGAAAAGCTGCGCTGGCGCACCACCGTCTCCAACCACCGCCCGGAACTGCTCAAAAAGCTGGCGCAGAGCCCGAACGTTCAGATGGGGTTCTCGGACGCGGGCGCGCACCTGCGCAACATGGCGTTCTACAACTCCGGTCTGCGGCTGCTGCGCCACGTGCGCGACGCCGAGAAGCGGGGCACGCCGTTCATGTCGATCGAACACGCGGTGCACCGGCTCACCGGTGAACTCGGGGCGTGGTACGAGATCGACGCCGGCACCCTGCGTGAGGGTGACCGCGCCGACATCGTCGTCATCAATCCCGACAGGCTCGACGAGTCACTCGACCGCTACGCCGAGCACCCCGTCGAGTCCTACGACGGGCTGTCGCGGATGGTGAACCGCAACGACGAGACGGTCACGGCGGTGCTGGTGTCCGGGAAACTCGCCTTCGGCGCGGGCAAGGCCGCACCGGAGCTGGGCGATGAGCGGTTCGGTGAGTTCCTCCGGGCGGGCAGCCCGGCGCGAAAGCCGGCCTACATCGGTTAGCCGCGCTATTCGTCTGGGGCGCTGGGGCTTTCAGGCGACCGAGGCGCCCAGGATGAGGTTGACCGCCTCGTCGAGCTGCCCGGAGATTTCGGCGAAGCTGACGAACCGGGCGGTCATCAGCGCGCCGGAAAAGGCCATCTGCAGCGTGGATTTCACCGCTCGGGGCCATCCCGGACCGAGCGCGGCGCCGATCCGCTTGGCCACTTCCTCGCCGATCTGTTCCCGAATGGGTGCGACCGCCGGATCGTCGGCCATCAGGGCCGCGCCACAGGCGGCGGTCAGCTCCGGCTCATCGGCGACGACGACGGCCATGTCCCGCAGCGTCGCGCTGACCCTGGTCTTCGTCGTGTCGTTGACGTCGGTGTGTAGCGGCAGGTCCCGCAGGAAGCGCAAATACACCGCCGCGACCAGCGCGCTTTTCGACGGAAAGTAGGTGTAGGCGCTGGCCGGCGATACCCCGGCACGAGTCGCCACCGCGCGCATGGTCAGGTTCGCGTACGACGATTGGCGCAACTCCGCCAACCCGGCATCGAGAACCTTGCGAATGGTCTGCCCGGGCCGACGGTCCGACCGCCGAGCCGCGCCGGCATCTCTAGACACCCGTCCAGTGTAGGAACCGGGGCCCGCGGCCAACAACATCCAAAACTGCGGTCGACTCGGCGTCTTGCTGGCCCTTCTGTCGCGCGGATGCCCGTAAGCCGCACGAGCGGCTCGAGCCCGGCGACGATTTACAGACAACTGTCTAGAACAAGTCTGGCTGTCATTGGCGCGGCTGGTCGTACCGTCCTGGTCCTACAGTGGCGCCTATGGGCGAAGCGGACCGGCAGCGCTGGGACGAACGGTACGCGGCGATGGGGCCACCGCCGTTGAGTTCGGTTGCGCTGCCCGGCGTCTTCGCGGGCCATGCGGATCTGTTTCCCACGGCCGGCAGGGCCCTCGACCTCGCCTGCGGGCAGGGGGCCGGCGCGGTATGGCTGGCTTCACGCGGCCTGCAGGTGGTGGGGTTGGACGTCTCCCCGGTGGCCATCGGCCAGGCGCGCGAGCTGGCCCAACGTGCCGCGGTGGGCGACCGCTGTCGGTTCAACGTCGTCGATTTCGACGGCGGTCTGCCGGCGGGGAGCCCGGTCGATGTCATCCTGTGCTGCAAGTTCCGGGACCCGCGCCTCGACCGCGCGATCATCGAGCGGCTGGCGCCGCGCGGCCTGCTGGCGATCGCCGCGCTGAGCGAGGTCGGGGCGAGTCCCGGTCCCTTCCGCGCCGCGCCCGGCGAGCTGCCCGCGGCCTTCGCCGGCCTGGATCTGATCGGCGCCGGCGAAGGCGACGGTCAGGCGTGGCTGCTGGCCCGGCGCTGAACCGCTCGGGCTAGCCGGCGCTTCCCTGCGCGCGGCTCGAGCGGCGACGATCCGGCCGTCGCGAGGGTGTACCGCTGCGGTGCGACAACGCCGATTCGGTGGGTGTGGGAGTGGTCCTCGGCGACCTGCTGCTGCGCCGGCGGCGCTGCTGCCCGCCGGAGTTGGTCCGGTGCTGCGCAGGGGCGCGTGAGGGCGCGCGGACGGGTGCGGGGGCCTGGTAGGGCGCGACCTCACCCACGAGCGCTTGCACCGCCTCCGATGCGGCCGTCACATGCTGAGGAGCGACCTTGATGCCGGCCTTGCGCAGCAGCGCCTGGGTGTCGTGGCGCTGCTCGGGCAGCACCACGGTGACCACGTAACCGGCGCTGCCGGCCCGCGCGGTGCGCCCGGACCGATGCAGATACGACTTGTGCTCACTCGGCGGGTCGATGTGCACGACGAGCTCGACCTCATCGACATGGACGCCGCGCGCGGCGATGTCGGTGGCCACCAGCACCCGGGCGCCGCCAGACGCGAACATCGCGAGGTTGCGCTCGCGGGCGGGCTGAGACAGGTTCCCGTGCAGGTCGACCGACGGGACTCCCGATTCGGTGAGCTGCCTGGCCAGTTTGCGAGCCTGATGCTTGGTGCGCATGAACAGAATTCGGCGCCCGGTGCCCGAAGCCAGTCGGTGCACGACCTCCTTCTTGGTCTCGGCGTTGGCAACGTGGAACACGTGATGGGTCATCTCAGCCACCGGCGAGTCGGCCCCGTCGACCGAGTGCAGCACCTCGTCCTCGAGGAACCGCTTGACGAGCTTGTCGACGCCGTTGTCCAGGGTCGCCGAAAACAGCAGCCGCTGGCCGCCGTTCGGGGTAGCGGTCAGGATCCGGGTGACGCCGGGCAGGAAGCCGAGATCGGCCATGTGATCGGCTTCGTCGATGACGGTGATTTCGACGGCATCGAGGCTGACCAAGCGCTGCTTCATCAGATCCTCGAGCCGGCCCGGGCAGGCCACCACGATGTCGACCCCGGATTTGAGGGCGGCCACCTGACGGGTTTGCGAAACGCCGCCGAAGATCGTGGTGATCCGCAGGCCGCAGGCCGCCGCCAACGGTTCGAGCGTCGCTGTGATCTGCGTCGCCAACTCACGGGTCGGCGCGAGCACCAAGCCCGATGGCCTCAACGGGCGCCGGTTTCGGTCCGACAGGCGGGTGACCAGCGGGATCGAGAACGCCAGCGTCTTGCCGCTGCCCGTCTTTCCGCGACCGAGCACGTCGCGTCCGGCGAGCGTGTCGGGCAGGGTTTCGACCTGAATCGGAAATGGATGTGTGATGCCGCGCTTGGCGAGCGCATCGACCAGGCGGGTGCGCACGCCGAGATCGGCGAAAGTCTTGTCGTTAGTCAATTTTCGGTGCCTTTCCGGCATCGGTGGTGCCGGGGCTCAGACGTCGTCGTCGCGCAGCCATCAGCACTCGGTGGCGAGATTGCCGGTCGGCAAAATCGATCGCCGCGAGACAAGCTAGTGCGGATGCACGGATCATCTGGATTCAGTGCTCAGCGCGAACTCGGCCGGCAAGAAGGGATGAGGAAGCGTTCCACGACGGTGTTGGCATTCAGTGTGGTGAGGCCAACGTTGTCGTCAGTCTAGCCTATCCGGCTACGAACGGCGAAACAGGCGGTCGAAACGGGGTATTGCGCCTGATGCTCAGGTGTCTGCTTCGCCGGTTTCCAGCCTGGTGCGGACGGCCGCCAGCCGCTCGGCCAGCTCGGCCTCGCCGATGACGCCCCGCGCCACGAGTGAGTGCGCCAAAGCCAGCAGCCGATTCTCTGGATAGGGCAGGTTCGCATAGACCGTTGCGGACAGGGAGTCCTCTTCGTTTCGTCGGTCGATGAAACTGAGCACTTCTGTGCCACAACTGCTTTGGTCCAGGGCATCGCACATGCCGTCAAGGCTCGTTTTCCACGGCGGCACCGGATTGCCGACCCCATGTTTCGCCGCCATTCGGCTCCAGACCTGGTCGCGTTCAACGATTTCCGCCAACGGCGCGATCGTGGACCGTTCTGAACTGCTCACCTGTCCGTCCCGGGGTTCAGCTGTCGACAGGATGGATGGCCGGTCGGGTTTCCGTGATCACGTTCGCCGTCACCCCAGCTTTGGGGAGCGCGACACCGATCAGGCAATCGCGAGTGACGATTTCGACCAGCTGGTCCTCGGTCCAGCCGTCGGTCCCTTCGGGACGCACCGGCATCACCATGAATCGGTGTTTCTGGTTGGAATCCTCCACCCGGATCTCGACGTCCTCGGGGAGGTAGAGCCCGAACTCCGCAAGCACCTGGCGCGGCCAGCGCACGATGCGGCGGCGATAGTTGGGGGTGCGATACCACTCGGGCGAATTGCCCAGAATCGGACGCGGATAGCACGAGCACAAGGTGCACACGATGACGTGGTGCAGGGTGGGCGTATCGACCAGAACGTGAAAGGCGGTGAAGTCGCTGGGGGTGCCGAAACCCGTGGGCTGTAGCCAGTCGACCCCGACCTCCTTGCTGGCCGCAAGGGGATCGGAGATGACCAGATCTTTGAAGTCGGGGTCGAGCCAGGCCCGCGCCACCAGGCGCGCCGCCGGGGTGGGGCCGATCTGTTCGGCGTACTCGGTCATGCGGCGGTGTTCCTCCGCGGTGAAAATGCCTTTCTCGATACACAATTCACGAAGGGCGATCTCCAGGACCTCGAAGTCGGTGATCTCGTTCACCATCGGTGCGGCGGTGCGGTCGTGGTCGTGGTCGAGAGCGGGGTCGTGGTCGTGACCGGTCATGCTGATGTCCCCTCGGAGTGACCGGCCGCCTCGAGCCATCGCTCGGGTATCTCGGTTTGCAGCGTGTCGTTGCTGGGGCCGGTGTAGCCGTGCCAGAGCTCGGACTGGTTGAACCGAACGATGTAGAACCACTCGGGTTTCTGATCGGGGCCCGCCCACGTCTCGTCTTCGGCGGCGGGGCTTTCATATGTGACGACGGCGATCTCACCTTGCGCGCCCCGCACGTACTCCTGGGTGCGGGTGTAGAGGAGGATGGGCAGGTCCCTCACGACGACCTTGTCGCCGACCCGGAACTTCGGCTCGCCGGCCTGCCCGGCGAAGATCTGCGGATCACCTTTGCCGACGGCGTGGATGTGGTGTTCGTTGCGTTTGACGTTCGCGGGATCGCCTTCGAATTTGGGCTCGGCCTGCAACGGCTTTCCCGGCGAGCCGCCCTCATACCGTGTCTTCACCTGGGCCATGCGCTCGGCCAACTCGCTCAACCCGATGTGGTGTTTTTCGACGAGGACGCGTACCACGGCGAGCAACCACCGCCCGTAATAGGGGAGGCCGAGATAGATGGTGCGGCCGAGGTCGACGTTGCCCATCCGGCGGCGTTCCTCGGACAGCCAGATCCCGCGCCAGCCGAGCACCTCACACATGATGTAGGTGTTCTCTTCCCAGATTTCGTACTGCTTGTTCTCGTAGTCGACCGGAGCGTCCGGCTCGCCACCGACATCGTGCGGGGTCTTGACATAGGCGTTGAAACGTTCGTGGTCAATGAGATCCGGTGTGGGAGCGTCCGGGAGTTCGGGGTAGGACGATTGCAGCCGGGCCACCAGGTCCAGCTGTGCCGCCCGGTCCGACGCAGTCGTCATCACAGCTCCATTCCAGCTGATCCAGCGCTTCCATACACTTCACTCCAACCGCTGACATTGCGCAACCGCAAAGCGAATTCGGAGTATGGCAGTCTCCGGTAAGGTCTGCGGGATGGAGCGGCGCGTCCTGGAAGCGGTCATCTACGAGCGCGAACCGCCGGTTGCGCGGATCATTCTGAACCGGGTGGACAAGGCCAACACCAAAGATGCGGTCCTGGTGACCGAGGTCGACAGTTGCCTGCACGAGGCCGACCGGGACAAGGACATCAAGGTCGTCATTCTCAAGGCTAACGGCAAGGGATTCTGCGGGGGCCATGTCGCGCGCTGGGGCCCGGATGAAAATCCGTATCCGGATTTTGGGGACACGTTCGAGGACCTCTACAAAGGCACCGCCGATCTCTTCTTGTGGCCGACGCTGTATCTGTGGGAATTCCCCAAGCCGACGATCTCGCAAATCCATGGTTACTGCATGGGCGGCGGGATCTATCTGGGCCTGCTGACCGACTTCTGCGTCGCCTCCGAGGACGCGTATTTCCAGATGCCGCTTGCCCAAAGCCTCGGCGAACCCGGCGGGCACACGATGATCGAGCCGTGGCTGTTGATGAATTGGCACCGCACCATGGACTGGCTGCTGCTGGCGCCGACGCTGTCCGCGCAGCAGGCTCTAGAGTGGGGTCTGCTCAACAGAGTGGTCCCGCGCGACGAGCTCGAGGACACCGTCGAGGAGATGGCGCGCAAGATCGCCCAGATCCCGTTAACCACGCTGATGGCGGTCAAGAACAACGTGAAGCGCGCGTGGGAATTGATGGGCATGCGGGTGCATCTGCAGGTCAGCCACATCTTGACGAACATGGTCGGCGCCGCGTCCGACGTGCAGGCGCGACGGGCCGAGTTGATGCGGTCGGGGATGAAGCCGCGCGAATTCGTCGACCGTGACGACGCAGAAACCCCTGGGGCCTAACGGCTCATCTCGCCGGCAACCTTGCGCCCCGCGGCATGGCGCGCGGCGACGTAACCGAACACCATCGAGCTGGCGATGCTCGCACCGGCGCCCGGATACGTTCGCCCCATCACCGTCGCGGTGGTGTTGCCGGTGGCGTACAAACCCTCGATCACCCGATCCTGTTCGTCGAGGACCTGCGCATGTTCGTTGGTGACTACGCCGCCGCACGTGCCGACGTCGGCGGGAAGCACCCTGGTGGCGTAGTACGGGGCGGTGTCGAGCGGGCCGATGGCGGCGTTCGGCCGATAGCCGGGGTCGCCGAGGCAGTCGTTGTAGGCCGACTGGCCGCGGCCGAAGTCGGGATCCAGCCCCTTGGCCGCGAAATGGTTGAACCGCTGGACCGTGCGCGCCAGTTCCTCGGCGGGCAGGTCGATTTCGTGGGCGAGGCCGGAAATGGTCGCGGCGCGCTTGACCGCACCGGACTCGATCAGCTCGGGGGGCAGGGGCTGGTTCCGCTTGAGGGTTTTCAGGGGATTGGCGCTGGTGACGTAGCGGCGCACATATCCGTCGTCGAAGATCATCCAGCACGGCACCGCCTTATTGGCGTACATCGCCTTGCCGACCTCGACGTAGGAGTTGGACTCGTTGCAGAACCTGCGGCCGGTCGAGTCGACGTAGATGGCGCCGGGGCGCTGGCGCCCGGATCCCAGCGAGGCGGCAACGGCACCACCGTTGGCGATGAAAACCGAAGGCAGCCACCATGCCTCGTCCAACAGGTCGGTCTTGGCGCCGAGCCGCATGGCCGCCTCGAGCACCTCGCCGGTGTCGCCGGCGTTGGCGATCGACCACTTGCCCTCGTTGGGCTGGTTACCGCTGTACCGGCGACGCATCTGCGCGTTGTGGCCGAACCCGCCGGCGGCCAGCAGCACTCCCTTGCGGGCCTCGACATTCAGCGGTTCGCCGTCGCGGACGACCCGCACGCCGACCACCCGTCCGTCGTCGACGACCAGGTCGGCCATCGCGGCATCGGTCCACAGCGGGGGATTGGCGTCGCTGAGATCCAGCAGCGCCTTGAGCATTTGGGCGATCAGCGACGCGCCGTTGGTGAGGATCTGACGTCGCCGGGCCCGGGCCATCGCGGTGCGCAGGAATACCCGGGACGCCACGGCGAAGGCGCGTGGCGCACGGTTGAAATATTGGACCGACCGTAACTCGTTGGTCAGCACCACATAACCGTAGTTCTTGGCCAGCGGCGGCTGCACCCTGTCGCTCCACGCGCCGAGCTTCGCGGCATCGAACGGCACACCCTCGACGGCCCGGCCGGACGCGTTGCCGCCCTTGTGGTTCGGGTAGTAGTCGCTCCAGCCCGCGCAGCGGATCAGTTCGACGCCCTTGCGGGTGAGGAAATTGATCATTTCGAAGCCCGCGGTGAGGAACATCTCGCGTCGCTCCGATGAGGACGGCGCCCCGATGTCGCCGACCACGTCGGCCAGATAGGCCAGGCCGTCCTCGTGTGAATCCGCGATGCCGTCCGCCCGCATCAACGGGTTGTTCGGCAGCCAGACAATGCCGCCCGAGAGCCCCGTCGAACCGCCGACCAGCGGCTGCTTTTCGATGATCAGCGGTTCCAGCCCGCAGTCCAGCGCGGCCAGCCCGGCGACCATGCCGCCCCCACCGCTTCCGGCGATGACTAGGTCGACGGAGTGGTCCCACCGGGTAGTCATCGGGCCTCCGAACCGAAGCCGAGATCGACGATCGGCACATCGATGGTGGTGTTGGTCTTCTGGATGGCGGGCAGCAGGGTGGCGAACGGAAGGCCGGCCAGGAACCCGTCGATGACGCGTTCGAAATTGGAGATCAGGCCTTCGATCTGGTCGGACAACCGCATGTATGCAAACCCCTTGGAGTGCAGGCCCTTCTGCTGCCGTGGCAGATTGGAGAAATCCTGGGCGGGGATGGGCGGCCAGCGCGGGTCATCGGGCGCCATGGGTTCCGGCGGCGTGGGTTTGCCGGCCGACGCGTCCGCGGGAAACCGGGTGAGGGACCAGATCTCGAACAGCGTCTCCTCGGGCCCCAGCGGGCGGATGCGATACGAGGATGCGCTGCTGTAGGTGGGCAGGATGAAGTGGTGGGGAAAGGCGAATCCGATGGCGTCGGTGATTCCGCGGCGAACCAGGTCGTTGAGATCGGGCATGCCGCTGCCGCGCGCGCGATGCCAGTTGACGACGGCATCGTTGAGCGCCGTGCGCCACGCCGCCATCGCCGCGGCCGGGTCGGCCGGCAACTCGATGGTCTGCAGGCCCTCGGCGATGCGGATGTCGTTTTCATGCGTCATGCCACCCATGCCGTCGCCGAGGGTGCGCATGAAATACAGGCTGCTCGCGACGACGGGATGTACTGCCGCAGAAGGCTCGCCGGTCTGCGCAGAAGGCAGCAGCTGCGGATGGGTCTGCGAAACGTGGTAACCCTCCATGAACGCCGCGGTCGCCAGCTTCCAATTCACCGGTAGCCGGCACGATTGCCACCACTCCACGCGCAGCGAGTCCACCTGCCACGCGTCGTAGGTGGACGCGAACGGCTCCATCCAGTCCCGCAATGCCGGCGCGTCGTCGTCGAGGTTGATCCACGCGCAACCACCCCAGAGTTCACAGCGCACGGATACCAGCTGCAGGTCGTCGGCGGCCATGTTCTCTTCGGTGAACGCCTCGGGTCGCAGCACGAACGTGTTGCGCCCGTCGATGCCCCAGCACCAGCCGTGGAACGGGCACACGAAGGTGCGCCGATTTCCGTTGCCCTCCACCAGCTTCACGCCGCGATGACGACAGGCGTTGTGGTAGGCGCGCACGGTCTGGTTATCCACCCGGACCACGATGATGGACTCGTCGAGGATTTCGTATTCGACGAAATCGCCGGCCTTGGGGACCTCCTCGAGCCGGCACGCCATCTGCCACACCCGGGGCCAGAACATCTCCGCTTCCAACGCGTAGAAATCCGGATCGTAATAGCGCTGCTTGGGGATTCGATCGGCGGTCTGGACCGCCCACGGCACCGCTAGCGGCGTCCAATTCACCCCCGCCCGGTGCGCGTTGGAAGTCTCGTTGCCCATTCCTATCGCCATCTCGTCATCCCCTGCGTCGCCTCACAGGATCCGCGACGCCCGGCCCTGCCAATAGCGGTCGCGGATCCGTCTCTTGTAGAGCTTTCCGTTCGGGTCGCGCGGCAGGGTGTCGAACTCGACGGTGCGCGGGCACTTGTACCCGGCCAGGTGCGCTCGGCAGTATGCGACGAGTTCCGCCTCGAGTTCGGGCCCGGGCACCACGCCGTCGGCCGGCTGCACCACGGCCTTGACCTCTTCGCCGAAATCGTCGTTGGGGACCCCGAATACCGCCGCGTCGAGGAGCTTCGGATGCATGACAAGCAGGTTCTCCGCCTCCTGCGGGTAGATGTTGACCCCGCCGGACACGATGGTGAACGTCGACCGATCGGTGAGATACAGGAACCCGTCGGAGTCGACATAGCCCATGTCGCCGAGCGACCGCCACCCGCGGTCGTTGCACACCGATGCAGTCTTGGCGGGATCCTTGAAGTACTCGAAGTCGGGCCCGCCTTCGAAATAGAGCTCGCCGGATTCGCCGACGGGGAGTTCCCGCCCGTCCTCGCCGACCACGTGCACCGGGGCCATCGGGATGCCCACCGAACCGGGATGGGCGAGCCAGTCCTGCGGCCCGATCGTGGTACCCGCGAAACCCTCAGTGCCGCCGTAGTATTCGTGAATGATGGGACCGAGCCACTCCATCATCTGGTGCTTGACATCGACCGGGCACGGCGCCGCCGCGTGAATGACGCAGCGCAGGCTCGAGACGTCATAGCGTTCCCGGACCGCCGCGGGCAACTTGAGCATCCGCACGAACATCGTCGGCACGAATTGCGCGTGGGTCACCCGATGGGTCTCGATCAGCCGCAGCACCGTCTCGGCATCGAACTTTTCCATGATGATCGACGCGGCGCCCACCCGGTTGGCCGCCATGGTGTAGTTCACTCCGGCCGCGTGATACAGCGGCGCGGGGGATAGGTAGACACTCGACTGGCGCATTCCGTATTTATGAATCAGCGCTGTCTCGAGCACCGACTGCGCCCAGGATCCGTTGCCGTCGAGGGGAAGTGGTCGCCGCACCGCCTTGGGCCGTCCGGTGGTGCCGGACGAGTAGAGCATCTCCGACCCGTCCGAGACCGGTGGAGGTTGGCCCGCCGCCGCCAGCGCCTCCTCATACGACTGCCAGCCGGGAATCAAACCGCCGACCACGACGTGGGCGATCACGGCGCGATTGGCGCCACGGATGTGCGTGGCGAGGTCGGGCATCGAGGCGTCGACGAAAACCGCCTTGGCGTCCGAGTCGTCGATCACGTAGCCGACCTCCTCGGGGAGGAAGTGGGTGTTGACCGCGGTGTAGTAGAGGCCGGAAAGCTGAGCGGCCCAGGTGATTTCGAAGAACTCCGGCCTGTTCGGCAGGACCAGCGCCACGCCGTCGCCGCGACGCAGTCCCGCCTCGTGCAGCGCCGCGGCGACCCGCTGGCTGCGCGCATGGAGTCCGCCGAACGAGATCGTGCCGCCGTCGGTGACCAGGGCCGGCGACTGTGCGGCTGCGATCGCGTGATCGGCGATGTTCACCAGTGGTCCTATGTTGCTGCGGCGCCGTCGGTCTGGGCGGCGGCCGCGGCCTGGCGGCGGGCGTGTTCGGACGGCAGCACCTTGTCCTTGAACACGGTCTGGATCAGCTGCTGCACGTCCTTGCTGATCGAGGCGAGCGCGACGAGATCGTTGGAGCTCTGCCAGTGCACCCGCATGCCCATCAGCTCCCAGGCCCGCTTGAGGTTGGCCTTGGTGAGCATCAGTGTCGTCAACGGTGCCTGAGCGATGTGCCGGGCGATCGCGTCGACGCGGTCGTCGAGCTGGTCGCGCGGGACGACCTCGTTGACGAGGCCCACCTCCAACGCCTTCTTGGCGTCGATGACCTCGGCGGTGAACAGGTAGTAGGCGGCACGGCGCCAGTTCATGAACACCCAAGGCTCGATGGAGCATTCGCCCGACGGCATGCCGAACCCCTGCAGCGGCGGGTAGGAGAAGTAGGCGTCCTCGGAGGCTATGACGATGTCGGTGGTCAGGCCCATGTGCGTGCCACCGCCCACGCAGTAGCCGTGCACCTGCGCGATGGTGGGTTTGGAGAACTCCCACAGGTTCAGGGTCGGCTTGACGAACAGGTCCGACTGCGCCTTCCACGGGTGGCCCGTCACCATGGCGTTCTCCACGAACGACGGATAGTCGACGGCATTGTTGCCGATGGCGTGTCCCGAGCAGAAGCCCTTGCCGTTCGCCTTGAGGATGAGCACCTTGATGTCGTAGTCGCGGTCGGCGTCCAGCAACGCCGCGTCGACCTCTTCGGCCAGCTTCTGGTCCTGGGCGTTGGCCTTCTCCGGCCAGTTGAGCGTGACGCGGGCGATCGGGCCCTCTTTTTGGTAGATGATTCTCTCGCGGGTTTCGTTGAGATCCATAGGGCCTTACCTTTCTCCGTTATGACGTGATGACGCCGATTTGGGCGCCGATGTCGTAGGTGGTCCCGACTTGGCCTGTCCACCGCACGGTGCCGGAGGCTCCCGCTTCGATCTCCTGCTCGACCTTCTCGGTGGCGATCACGTAGATCGGCGTGCCCTCGTCCACATGCTGTCCGGCTTCGACGAGTAGATCGGTTAGGTCTGCCTCCGACACGGCTACCGACACCCGCGGAATACGAATGATGAAGTCAGCCATGGGCTCCCGCCCTATCCAAGGTCCGCTGAGCGGCGGCGACGATCCGCTCCGGCGACGGATACACAGTCGCCTCCAGCGCGGCCGCGGCGGGGTTGGGGATAAACCTGGCGGCGACCCGTTCGACGGGCGCGACCAGCTCGCCGAACAGCTCGGACTGCAAGATCGCGGCGATCTCCGCTCCGGGGCCGGCGAATTGCACTGCGTCGTGGATGATTACGGCCCGGCGAGTTCGGCGCGCGGATTCGATGAGCGTGTCGATGTCGAGTGGAACCAGGGTCCGCAGATCGACCACCTCTGCGCTTACGCCGTGGCCGCCCAGGGTTTCCGCCGCTGCCAGCGCGTCGTGCACGGCCCGGCCGTAGCTGATCAAGCTCACGTCGGTGCCAGACCGCTTGATGTCGGCCTGGCCCAGCGGAATCCTGAAGCCCGGGTCGACGGGAACCAGCCCCCTTTTGCCCTGCAGGCGAATCGTTTCGACGAACAGGCAGGGGTCGGGATCGAAGATCGCCGACGTCAGCAGTCCTTTGCCGTCCCGCGGGGTGGACGGCACGATCACCTTCATGCCGGGGATGTGCATGAACCACGCCTCCAGGCTCTGCGAATGAGTCGCGCCGGTGGCCAGGCCCGCGTAGACCTGGGTGCGGACGGTGATCGGCGCCGAGGTGCGTCCGGCGGTCATGAACCTCAGTTTTGCGGCGTTGTTGATCAGTTGGTCGGCGGCGATGCCGATGAAGTCCATGATCATGATCTCGGCCACCGGCAGCAGACCGTCGATGGCGGCGCCGATCGCCGCACCCAGGATCGCGGCCTCCGAAATCGGTGTGTCGAGGACGCGTTCGTGGCCGTACTTCGTCGACAGCCCCGCGGTCGGACCGGAGGCGCCGGGATCGGCGATGTCCTCACCGAGCAGGAACACCCGCTCGTCAGCCTGTAATGCCTGATCCAGCGCGAGGTTCAGCGCCTCGCGCATCGTCATCTCTTTTTCGTCCATGCCTTCACACCGGGAACTTGATCGGAGTTGCGTACACGTCCCGGTCGAGTTCGTCGACCGACGGGAAATCCGCGCCCATCACCGTTTGCAGGGCGGATTCCACGATCGCCAGCGCCTCGTCGTCGATGCGCGCGAGCTCGTCTTCGTCGCAGACGCCGGCGTCGGCAAGGTGCGCGCGGAAGCGCGGCACCGGGTCGGCGGCCATCGCGGCTTCGAGTTGTTCCTTGGGGATGTAGGGCATCCGGTCGCCGAAATAGTGGCCGCGGAAGCGGAATGTCACACACTCGATGAAGGTCGGGCCGGCGCCGGCGCGCGCCCGCCGCAGCGCGTCGTCGAGCGCGGCTTTGACCGCCAACGGGTCGTTGCCGTCGACGCGGACACCCGGCATCCCGTATCCGGCGGCCCGATCGGCCACGTGCTCGAGCTTCATGGTGTCCTTGGTGGGCGTCATCTCGGCGTAAAGATTGTTCTGGCACACGAAGACCATCGGCAGATCCCACAGCGCGGCCATGTTGGCGGCCTCGTGAAACGAGCCGGTGTTGGTCGCACCGTCGCCGAAGCTGACCACGGTGACGCGATCAAGGCCCTTGCGTTTTGCTGACATCGCCAGGCCCACCGCCACCGGCGGCCCGGCGCCAACGATGCCGGTCGACAGCATCACCCCGTTCTCCGGTTTGGCGATGTGCATGGTGCCGCCCTTCCCGCGACTGGCGCCCGTCGTGCGCCCCATCATCTCGCCGTAAATCTCTTCGAGTGGCACGCCCTTGCCGATCAAATCGTGCAGTCCTCGGTAGGTGGTCACCAGCTGGTCGTCGGCCCGCAGCGCGACACCCATCGCGGCGGCGATCGCCTCCTGGCCGCGTGACGGCCAGTACACGCACATGAACTCCCCGGTGCCGATCCCTTTGGACAGCCGGTCGTCGGCCGCCTTCATCAGCACCATCAGCGCATACAGGCGTCTTTGCATCGCGGCGTCGTCGGTCATCGCGTAATCCCGTTGCGGTGCAGTCGGATTAGGGCCACCGTCGTCACGCGCCCGACCATGGCTTGACCTTGAGGAAGCCGCCGCCGTCCACCCGCAGTTGCTGGCCGGTGATGTAGCGGGCGGCGTCGGAAGCGAGGAACAGCACCGCCTCGCTGATGTCCTCGGGTTCGACGTAGGGGATCGGCATCGCCTGCACGAACGGGAAGATCGGTTCGGCGTCCTCGCGGGTGGGCTCCTTCAGGTCGGGCCGGAAGGCCCGGTACATCGGCGGGCTGTGCAGCATGTCGGTGTTGACGTTCGTCGGATGCACCGCGTTCATCCGGATGGAGAACGGGGCGAGCGCCAGGGCGAAGTCGTTGACATAGTGTGCGGCAGCCAGTTTCGCGAAGGCATAGCCGGCCCCGCCGGGACCGCCGTCGATGCCGGTGGTGTTCATCGACGACATGAAGGCCGCGTTGGAACCGATGACGACGATTGACGCGCCGGCCTGCAGGTGTTTGAGGCTGGCATGCACGAGGTTCAGCACGCCGACCAGGTCCACGTCCACCGCGTCGGCGAAAGCCTTCGGTGGCAGGCCCGCCGTCAGCGGGCAGATGCCGGCGTTGGCCACTACGACGTCGAGGTGCCCCAATTCGGCGACGCCCTCGTCGATTGCCGCGGCCAGGGCGACGCGGTCGCGAACGTCGGCGATGGCGGTGAAGGCGCGCTGCCCCTCCTTTTCCACCAGCCGGGCCGTCTCGTCCAGATCCTCCGGGCGGGCAAGGGGATACTCATTGGTGTCGATGTCCGTGCAGAGGTCCACGGCGATGATGTCCGCACCTTCGGCGGCCAGCATCCGCGCATGTGAACGGCCCTGACCGCGCGCGGCGCCACTGATCACGGCCACCTTGCCCGTTACTCTGCCCATCGCCCGTCCTTCGTCCGTCCGTCTACATCACGATCCGCACTGGGGCCCAACGCCATTCGGGGCCACGACTGATCTGCAGCGGGTTTCGAATCGACCGGTCGCAGTACCACGACGCGCGGTCATCGCGGTGGGCGTCGGAATGAGACCTTCGGTCGGCTCCATCGCATCTCTTCCACGAAAAACTGCGTTGACCTGCAGATGGGCTATCACTACGCCCAAGACTAGCTAGAATATCTAAAATAGCAAGGAATGGACGCGAGGAAGGGTTTGGCGATGGCTGACGTGCACGGCGGAGTCCTTCACGGGGTGCGGGTAGTCGAGTTGGCCTCGTGGACATATGTGCCCTCCGCCGGTGCCGCGCTGTCGGACTGGGGCGCCGATGTCATCAAGGTGGAGGGCGTCACCGCGGGCGATCCCGGGCGCGCACTGGTCGTCGGCGGATTCACCCGGCAAGCGGCCCGCCCGGATGCCGACTTCATCCTCGAGCTGGGCAACCGCGGGAAACGCAGCATCGCCATCGACATCAAGTCGGAAACGGGTCGCGATTTATTCGGGCGGCTCTTGGCCAGTGCCGATGTGTTCCTGACCAATTGGTTGCCCGGTGCGCTCGAACGGGCCCGGCTGACCGTCGAGGACATCCGCTCGTTCAACCCGAACATCATCATCGCGCGCGGCACCGGGCTGGGCGTCCGCGGACCCGATCGCGATCGTGGCGGATTCGATGCCGCGACGTACCTGGCGCGCGGCGGGGTCGCATACACGCTCACGCCGTTCGGCAGCGAGACGCCCGCGGTCCAGGGGCCGGGCTTCGGTGACCTGCAGGGCGGGGCCACGCTGGCCGGCGGCGTCTGCGCCGCGTTGTTCCACCGGGAGCGCACCGGCGAACCGAGCATCGTCGACTCGTCGCTGCTGGCGCAGGCGATGTGGTCGATAGCGCCGTCGATTTCGGCGGCCGACTTCTTCGATATCGACGGTATCCCGGGCGCCCCGCCGGGCCTGGCCATCAATCCGCTCGTCAACCGGTACAAGACCAAGGACGGCAGGTGGATCCAGCTGGTCTTCCTGCAGCCCGACAAGTTCTGGGTGGGCTTCTGCCGGCGCATGGGCCTGGCGGAACTGGCTGACGACGAGCGGTTCGTCCCGTCGGCCAACCTGATCGCCAACGCGGCGGCGGCGACCGATCTGCTGGCCGAGACCTTCGCCGGTCACGACCTAGCGCACTGGCAGGCGGTGCTCGAAGACGAGCCGGGCGTGTGGGGTGCGCTGGCGACGCCCCGGGAAACTTTGAACGATCCGCAGGTGGAACCCAACGGATACGTGGTGACCAACGTCGACGACCACGGCGAAAAGTACCGAATCGTCGCCGCGCCAGTCCAATTCAACGAGACTCCACCGTCTCCCGCGCGCGCCCCGGAGCACGGGCAACACACCGAGGAGATTTTGCTGGAACTCGACGTCGACTGGGACGACATCGCCAGGGCGAAGGACAGCAAGGCGATTCTGTAGGGCGGCTCTCGACAGGGGGAGCCGGGGGAGTCGACGAAAGGCGCAATCTCTGAGGACCTAAGTCATCGCCTGCCGGTAACCGGGTGACCCACAGCGCCCGCCGTCGTACGTTCGGTGCAAGGAGCACTGATATGGCTGCATTCATGCGCGCAAGCGACGCGTTCACCTGGGCGATGGAGAGCGACCCACGGCTGCGATCGACCGTGGTCAGCGTCGTACTCCTGGACCGAACTCCGGACTGGGACGAAGTGCGCAAGCGGTTCGACCTGATCAGCCGAAAACTGCCCATGTTCAGGCAGCGGGTGGTGCAGTCACCCCCGCCGGCTCCGCCGCGGTGGGAGCACTACCGGGATTTCGAGCTGGATTACCACCTGCGGAAGGAAACCATTTCCGGCGCCGGAACCCTCGACGACGTGCTGGAAGTGGCGCGAGTGGCCGAGATGCAGGATTTCGATCGGGCCCGCGCGCTATGGGAGACGACGTTCATCGACGGTCTGGAAAACGGTGGCGCGGCCGTGATCTGCAAATTTCACCACGCGCTCACGGACGGGGTCGGCGGAATCCAGATCGCGATGCACCTGTTCGATCTCTCGGAGGATATCTACCCCCTTGAACCCATGCCGCCCGAGCCACAGGTCGCGGCGTCCTCGCCGCTGAGCGGCTACCGCGATGCCGTGCGTTACGACACCGGCTTGCTCAACAGCGCCCTGACAGGCGTGGCCACCCTCGTGCCACGGGTCATGTACGACGCCGTTCGGCGGCCCGTCGCGACCATCAGGTCCGCGGCGACCACCGCGGCATCGGTCTACCGTACCGTCCGGCCGATAAACCGACCCGGGTCATGCTTGGCGACGGATCGCGGCCTGATCCGGCGTCTCGGGGTGCATCAGGTGCCGAAGCGGCCGCTTCGGGAAGCGGCGCACCGTTGCGGTGGGGCGCTGAACGACGCCTTCGTCGCCGGGGTCGCGGGCGGCCTACGCATCTACCACGAGAAACACGGCGTGGCGGTGGGCGACTTGCACATCACGATGCCGATCAGCCTGCGGACCAAAGACGACGACATCGGCGGGAATCGGATTACGCTGATGCGCTTCGACATTCCCGTCGGCGAGCCCGATCCGGCCAAGCGGATCAAGGCGATACGGGAGCGCACCGCTGCGGTGCGCAACGAAAGGTCGCTGCCATACACGCAATTGATCGCCGGGGTGCTCAACCTGGCGCCGCGGTGGTACATCGGTTCGGTGCTGCGGCACGTTGATTTCGTGGCCAGCGATGTGCCGGGCGTTCCCGTGCCCGTGTTCCTCGGCGGTGCCGCGGTACGCGCGCAGTACGCGTTCGGCCCCACCATCGGTGCGGCGGTCAACGTCACCCTGCTCACCTATGTCGATACTTGCGGGCTCGGTTTGAACGTCGACACCACCGCGATTCCCGACTACGACGTTTTCCATGACGCCATCGTCGGCGGCTTCGACGAGTTACTCTCTTTGGCAAGGTAATTCGTCATCTGCGAGTTCGGACACCGGCCGGGCGCGGTGCGGGAGTCGTTGGTGAGCAGCAGATCCCGAAACGGTCACAGCCGCATATCAATGTCAGTGACGGACTGGCACAACGCGAGGGATCCGCAAATCATTGCACAGGGCGCCTTTTGGGGATTGCGGCCGCGACGATGCAGACGAATTCCTGCCGCTATGCGTGTAGCGGTTCCGCGAGGGCCCAGCAGGAGGTATCACACAGCATGACGACGAACTGGGTTCCCGCCCAAACTTCATGCGGACCGAACTCCGGTCGCATTCTCGACACCGCGCGGGGCATCCTCATCGGACTTCGCCGGTGTCCTTCCGATGCCGCATTGGATGAATTGCACAGCGCGGCGATACGGCACAAGGTGCCGGTGTTCGCGATGGCGTGGGCGCTGGTCCACCTGGCGGGCGACGGTGAGAAGACCCCCAGTTTTGTCGACGCGCAGTCCGCGGCCCGCCACGAATGGGGTCGGCTGTTCAAATCCGCCGCTCTGACCGGTTGAGCGCGCATCAAGACGTTGGGGCGGCCGAGCTTTCGAGGGGTAACCCGGCCGTCTCCAACTACAACAACATCGACCCGACGGCGCGCGCGGAAGGCAGTGCCTTGCGGCTCAGGTTGCAGTGGCCGACGCGGGAACGGGGTGTGAGGCGCCGGCGAAACCGGCGCGCGGTCGACCCGCCGGCGCCCGAAAGCGACTACGGAATCCGGCTGTTCCGCTAGTCGCGCTCGCTCCGGGCGCGACTAGCGCGTCCAGGCCGGCGAGTCGGCGGCCGCGAGCAACGCGTCGACGATGCGCTGTTCCTTTTCCGCGAAGCGCTCCGTGGGCGCCGGCACCGAGATGGCGACGACGATGCCACCGACGGCCCGCCGGGCGACGGCCGCGGCCGAAATCCCCGGGGTGTGTTGGTCGCGGTCGAACGCGATGCCGGTGCGTCGGATCTCCGCGAGCTCGGCCCGCAGCGGGTCCGCGTCCTCTGGTCGGAGCCGGGTCAGCACGGCTTCGGCGTCGGCGTCGTCGAGCGCGGCGAGGGCCGCTTTTCCGTTGGCCGTCGTTTCCAACGGGAAGCGCACTCCGATCGCCGAGACCGCCCGCAGCCGGTGGGACGACTCGATCTGGTCGACGAACCACATGCGCTGCCCGCGCAGGATCGACAGGTCGACGGTCTCGCCGTCGGTAGCCCACGCCACGCGTTCTATGGTCGGGCGGAAGATCGCGGAGACCTGAGCTCCGTCGGGTCTTCCGAGGCCCAGCAGGCGCTCGCCCGGCGAAAAGCGGCCCTGCGCATCGACGCTGGCCAGGCCGACTTCGACCAGGCCGAACAGCAATCGGCGGGCCGTCGACTTGGCCAGCCCGAGTCGCTCACCCAGGTCGACCAGCCGCAGGTGTCCCGGCTCGGCAGCGATCTCGTCCAACGCGGCGGCGGCGCGACGTAAAACCTGGATGCCCTCGTCGCGACCAGTTGGCAAATTTTCCCCCGTTGGCGGCACATGCTCACTATAGTGATCCGCATTACGGACCGCAAAGGACCGCATCACGGATCAAAGGAGCTCCAGATGGGTGTGTTACCGGCCGGACGGCACTGTTTTCGGGGCGACGACGGTTACGAGGCCGCCCGCAGGGGCACCGTGTGGCACCAGCGGGTGCCGTACCGGTACCCCGAGGTGATCGTGCAGGCGGTCGATCCCGACGACATCGTCGCCGGTATCCGGCACGCCAAGGCCAACGGCCTGCAGGTCAGCATCGTGTCCGGCGGGCACAGCTTCGCGGCCAGCCACCTGCGCGACGGATCGGTGCTGCTCGACCTCAGCCGCCTCGATCACGCCACGATCGACACCGACAAGGGCCTGGCCGTCGCCGGTCCCGGCAAGGGCGGCAGCCTGCTGATGGCCGACCTCGAAGCGCAGAACCTCTTCTTCCCCGGTGGACACTGCAAGGGCGTGTGCCTGGGTGGGTACCTGCTGCAGGGCGGATACGGCTGGAACAGCCGGATTTACGGGCCGGCCTGCGAGAGCGTCATCGGCCTCGACGTCGTCACGGCCGACGGCGAGCAGATCCACTGCGACGAGGGCAATCACCCCGACCTCTACTGGGCCGCCCGCGGGGCCGGTCCGGGCTTCTTCGGGGTCGTCACGTCGTTCTACCTCAAGCTGTATCCGCGGCCGGCGGCCTGCGGCACCAGCGTCTACGTCTATCCGTTCGACCTGGCCGACGAGGTCTTCACCTGGGCCCGTGCGGTCAGCGCCGAAGTCGACCCCCGGGTCGAGCTGCAGGCCGTCGCGTCGCGCGGTGAACCGAGCATGGGCATCACCGAACCCGTGATCTCGTTCGCCTCGCCGGCGTTCGCGGACTCCGACCAGGAGGCCGAACAGGCCCTGGCACTGTTCGGGACCTGCCCCGTCGCCGAGCAAGCACTGGTCAAAGTCCCTTACATGTCAACCGATTTGCCCACCTGGTACGACGTCGCGATGAGCCACTACCTGTCCGACCATCACTATGCGGTGGACAACATGTGGACGTCGGCACCGGCCGAAGACCTGCTCCCCGGTATCCGGACCATCCTGGACACGATGCCCCCGCACCCGGCGCACTTTCTCTGGCTGAACTGGGGGCCGTGCCCGACCCGGCAAGACATGGCCTACAGCATCGAGGGCGACATCTACCTGGCGCTGTACGGCTCGTGGAAAGACCCGGCCGACGAAGATAAGTATGCCGACTGGGCGCGGTCCAACATGGCCGCAATGTCCGACTTCGCCCTGGGCATCCAGCTCGCCGACGAGAACCTGGGCCGGCGGCCGGCGCGGTTCGCCAGCGATGACGCCATGGCCAAGCTCGACCGCGTCCGCGCGAAATACGATCCCGGCGGCCTGTTCAACAGCTGGATGGGACGACTCTGATGTCCGGCGGCTTGTATCTGGGATACCGCGACGACGACGCAAAGACACCGTTCGGCAAATACTTCAACCCCGAAATGGCCCCGCTGCCAACACATGTGGTCGAGGCGCTGCAGCACGGGCCGCAGGGCGCCATGGCGCTGGTGGCATTCGAGGACGCCGCGAGCGTCGCAGACGAGGGGTACCAGCAGACCGAGAACGGCTACGGGGTGCTCGACGATGGCGGCTATCACGTGTCGGTACGCACCGACATGCCGGGAGTCACTCCGGCGATGTGGTCGTGGTGGTTCGGCTGGCACGGCTGCGACACCCGCCGGTACAAGCTGTGGCACCCGCGGGCGCACCTTCGCACCGCCTGGAAGGGTCAGACGAACAACGGCCAAGACGATGGGGCCGCCGGCCGCCGGGGCGCTCAGCGTTACATCGGTCGCTGGTCGTTGATCAGCGAGTACATCGGCTCGGCGATGCTCAATGGCGCAATCCAATTCATCGATCCGGCGAACGTGGGCTGTCCCCCCGACAGCGACGCCGCGGTGGCGATCTGCGCGCGGCTGGGCTCCAGCGACGTCCCGGTCGACGTCGGATGGTTCATCCACCATGTCCGATCGACCCCGAACGGGGCCGAGATGCGGTCACGATTCTGGATGGGCGGGCGCTACATCGCGGTCCGTCGTGTCCCCGGCGTCGCATCCCGGGCGGTGCGCCCGATCGCGGCGCGGGTGCTCGGCGACCCGGCGAGCAGCGCCCGCAACCTGATGGTGCATTGCGCCCAGGAGATGAACCACCTGGCCGGTTTTCTGCCGGAACTCTACGAAGCCTTCGGTTCCGAATAGCGGCAAGCTATTTCGGTGGCGGCAGCTGGAGTGGCCCCTCGGGCGGACCCAGCTCCGGCGGCCCGTCCCGCTTCGTCAGGGCCCGCCGACGGTCGCCTTCCGCAGACTCCACCGACAGCCGGCCCGCGTCAGGTGCGGCCCGCCGGGGCAGGGCCGAGCGGGAATCGCGACCGGTCACCCGGCGGTGCCCCCGCGCGCCGGGGCCTTGCCGCGACGAGGTGACGAAATCCGTTGGTACCGAGTGGGCCTCGGTATCGGCGGGTTGCCCGGACAGCTGGGTGTCTGAGGCCTCGGAGTTGACCGTCACCTTGCGGGTGCGCTTGAGCGTGAAGGTGATCTCCTCGGTTTCTTCGAGGACGCCCTCGAACACCTGGCGCGCGCTGCGCAACGGGTGGGTGGTGGTGTCGATCACCCGCGCCACGAAGGGTGGCACCAACGGGCGAATCCAGCGTGCCGCGGCCTTGGTGGCGTCCGGAATCGAGGGGATCAACGGGCCATTCCGTTCTTCGTGCGGCTCGACCTCGCCGCGCGGCGGCAGGGGAGCGGGCAGGTTCTCCGCAACCTCGGGGGTCTCGGGAGTGGCCCGGCCCGGGGCCGCCTCCGGCGCGGGCAGTTGGGTGATCGCCCGGCTGGCCGCCTCGGCTTCGGCGGCGATCGGCAGATACACGTCATCGTCGCCCGGCTCGAATGCCCGCTGCGACGGCGCATGCACCGGAGCATCCAGGGCATCGCAGACCCGGCGGCGTTGCTGTTCCCGGTCGATCTCGATCTGCGCCTCGATGGCCAGCCGAGCTTGCGTCAGTTGGTGCTCGGCCCAGAGGATTTCGGCCTCGCGGCGCACCTCGGCCCGCTTGACCGCGATCGCGGTGTCCGCGTCGAGTTCGGCGCGTTCGCGACGGGCGCGCGAGGTGGCGCGGCGATCGTGCGTTGTTTCACCGCGCCACAGCCCCAGGATCAGCGGCGCCAGGTAGAGCAGCACGCAAACCCCGATCGTGAACAGCCGCAGGGTCATTGCCCCCGCGTCGGCCGAGGTGAGGTCATTCATCGCGACCCAGCGTGCGCCCAGACCCCGGCCGGCATCCGCCACGACGCCGTCCCGTGCGTCGCGCAGCGCGTGCTCCTGTCGCGAGATCGCGGCGTCCAGCCCGGGTGCGCGGCTGTCTCGGGCCGCCAGAGCCGTGTCCAACTCGTGTTGAGCATCGGCGAGAAGCTCGTTGGCCGTGCGTGTTTCGGGCCCGGTGCCGGGAACACCGGTGATCCGGGTCTGCGGGCAGCCCGGCGTGGGGTGATACTCGCAGCGGGCGACGACCAGGGCCTGGTCCTGACGGTCACGGGCCTGCGCGACGGCGCCGTCGAGTGCGGTGCGGGCATCCCGGATCTGTTGCAGGGACGCCGACGCCTGCGCCACGGCCGGCGCCGATCCGGCGTTGCGCAACGCCCGTTCGTCGAGGCGGTGGTCGATCGAGCTGGAAAGAATGACCAGTGCGGCGAGTTCACCGACGATGACGCCCACCGCCGCCGCCACCGCGGCGCGCCCCAGGATGCCGGGGCGGCTGCGGTCGGGCCCCGGGATGGTGCCGCGGGTGATGGCGCCGACCAGCAGACCGAAGGCAAGGGTGAGCGACACGACGGCCGGCAGCGGCCAGCGAACCGACCCGCCTACGGCCAGGGTCGCGATCAGCCAGGCCAGCAGCGCGCCCAACAATGTCACCGCGCCGGCGACGGCATGGGTGGACCGTTCGTGACGTTCACCCAGCTCGCGCCGGTGTCCGCCGCCGAGCCAGATGAGCACGCCCGACGCCCGGGCCAGGCCCGGGCGCTGCTCCGTTACGTCCTGGGGCATGAGACTGAAAACACCTCCACCATCAAGCTTGCAGGCCACCGCCCGACACATCGAATCGAAGCACCCCGCCTGTGGCGCGCTTCACAAACCCGCGGATTCGACGCAGACGCAGATCACCCGCGGGCATCGATCGGTTTTCTGGTCCGGGGTGAGGGGATCTGACGCGGAATTCTGCGACGCGAGCAGATCAGCGACCGTTCAGGCAGGTGACATGAGACGGTATAAGCCTATGACGAATCACGATTATGTCACCTACGAGGAGTTCGGCCGCAGGTTCTTCGAGGTGGCCGTCACTCCCGAGCGGGTCGCCGCGGCATTCGCCGACATCGCCGGAAGCGAGTTCGCCATGGAGCCGATCGCGCAGGGGCCCGGCGGGATCGCCAAAGTCAGCGCCAACGTCAAGATTCAAGACCCCAGGGTCACGCGCCGGCTGGGCGACAGCATCACCTTCGTCATCCACATTCCTCTCTCGATCGACCTCTTGGTCGACCTGTGGCTCGACAAGCAGCGTTTCATGGTCTCCGGAGACATCCAATTGCGCGCGACGGCGCGCGCGGCGGAGCCGCTGCTGCTGATCGTCGACGTCGCCAAACCGCGGCCGTCCGACATCACCGTCAACGTCTCGTCGAAGTCGATCCGCGGCGAGGTGCTGCGGATCCTGGCCGGCGTCGACGGTGAGATCCGGCGGTTCATCGCGCAGTACGTCGCCACCGAGATCGACACGCCGCAGTCGCAGGCGGCACAAATCATCGACGTGGCCCATCAACTGGACCAGGCCTGGCCCTGAGCTGGCCGGCCGACGAATACGCGCGAGGGCGTCGGGGTACTCAGCCAAGGTTGTGCGTTCGTCGCCGGTGCGTGAGGTGACGGCGTTTGTCATCGCCTGGGGAGGAAAACGTTGGCCCGTGTAGATGTCTCGGTATCGTCGCAGGTCGAGCCGGAAGCGGCCTGGAAACTGGCGTCCGACCTGGACCGATTCGACGAGTGGATGACGATCTTCGCCGGATGGCGGGGGCCGGTGCCCGACACGATCGAAAAGGGCACCTGTGTCTCGTCGTGTGTCAAGGTCAAGGGGTTCCGCAACGTCATCCACTGGGAGGTCACCCGGTACGACGAGCCGAAAGGCATTGAGCTGCAAGGTCGCGGACGCGGCGGTATCCGCCTCACGGTGGCGATGACCGTCGCCGACGACCACCCCGGATCGACCTTCCACCTGACTGCCGATCTGGGCGGCGGGCTGCTCAGCGGGCCGGTCGGGGGACTGGTCGCCCGAGTGCTGCGCTCCGATGTGCAAAAGTCCGTGAACAACCTCGCGGCCCTGCAATAACCGCCCACCGCGGCGCTAGGGGGCCGGGTGGGTGGTCACCCACTCCCGCTCCGCGTCGCGAATCCGCCTGCGGTCCATCGCAAGCCAGGACAGCCCGGCCCCGAACGCGAGCATGGAGATGATCGCGGCGTCCACGCCCGCCCCGGCCTCACCCAGGGCGAAATCGGTCACGCACACCGCGAACGCCAGCGCGGCCGCCGCGACCGCGAGCATCCCGGGCGTTCGCGCCGCGGCCGGCACCGATCCTCGCGGGTACCGATCCGCCGACCGATCGTGGCCGACAGGGCTGTGCCTCATGGCCGTCTCCTCTGCTGTCACATCCGTTTCAGCCGATGTGTTGGTGCTACCCAAAAGGCCGTCCGGAGAAACGACGTCGCCGAGGTGTCGCGGGGCTCAGAGTGTTTGGTGCCGCCCGAAGTATTTGTGGTCTTCGCTGTAGCCGCCGTAACCGCTGCCGATGTCGTGGTAGTCGGCGACGAACTCGATGCCCTTGATCCACTTCACCAGTTTGAATCCGTGCTGCAATTCGTTGCGCAGCCGCAGCGGTCTGCCGTGCATGTAGGGGAGCTGCTGGTCGTTCATGTTGTAGGCCAGCATCGTCATATGGTGGTCCATCTGGCCGATGTGATGGGCGTTGTAGTAGATCCCGCCCGTGGCGCCCAAGCCCATCGAATAGAAGACCGCCCATTTGGCTTCGGGAAGCGGTTTCACGATATCCATGATCGTTTTCATTTGCACGCCACCCCATTTGGCGACGCCCGACCACGCCTGAATGCAGAAGTGCTGGCTGATCTGCTCGTGGTAGGGCAGCGCCATCAAGTCCTCGAGCGAGAATTCCATCGGGTGCTCAACCAGACCGTAGACGCGCAGCCGCCAGTCCTTGAAGTCGTCGCGCTCCAGTTCCTTGTACTCGACCGTCTCCGGCAGGCGGCCGTTGCGCCAGTGGTGCGGCGAGATGTCCTTTTCGGTAAACGCTCCGGGCTTGGGGTCCAGCTGCTCGAGCATCCGCTGGAAGGGACCCACCAGCGCATAGCCGACCCGCTGCACCACGCGGGGGTGGCGAATGGTGAAGGGAGTGGCCCAAACCCATGCGATAGCGGTCAGCACCATGGCCGCGGCGAAGATGCCGAAGCCCACCCAGCTGTTGTCATCGCGGGAGGCGAACATGTGGTTGAGGTTTCGCAACGCGCTCGTCGTCAGAACCATGGTGACGTGCACCAGGATGAAGAACAAGAAGTAGACCAGCACCACGAAATGCAGCGACCGCGCGTGCTGGATGCTCAGCCGCTTGCTGAGCCAGTGGACCCGCTGGGACAGCGCGGGCGACATGCCCAGGCCGGTGATCAGCGCGGCCGGGGCGGCGATGAAGACGGTGGTGAAGTACGCCAGCAGCTGCAGACCGTTGTAGGCGACCCAGCCGTTGTCGGTCGGCCAGTCCAGCGACAGGTATTGAATCGCCACCGACGCCGCGTTGGGGAAGACGTCCCAACTGGTCGGCACGATGTGGCGCCACTGGCCGGTGGCGAACAACAGCACGTAGAAGACAGCGCCGTTGACGAGCCACAACACATCGACGCCCAGGTGCCACCACCGGGCCAGGCCGATGGAGTGCCGGAACCCCGGCAGCCCCAACTGCGGCGGCAGGGCGACGGTGTCGGCGTTGGCGGTCCACAGCTCGTCGTCCGGCACCGGCGGGCCCACCCGCAGCCACTCATCCTTACCCGGGGTGGCGTTGCGGCTGAAGTAAAGCCGGGGATGGTCGCAGAGGATCTGGATCCCCGTCCTGATGATGAACATCATCATGAAGAGGTTGAAGAAGTGCGTCCAGCCGATCCAGGCCGGCAGGCCTTGGGGGACGCCCGCACTGTCCGAACCGGGGTAGCGGTGCAGGAACGACTGCACCGCGGGCACGTTGTGCAAGCCTTTGCCCACCGCGATCCCGGCGATCAGCACGGCAAAGCCGATCGGGATCAACCACAGCAGGTTGAACCACCGGTCGCGGCCGATGCGCAGTTTCGGGGCGGTGGCCCGCCTGGTGAGGTCGAAGCCGCCACCGTAGTGCTCCACATCGATGACGTCTTCGGCGGTGTGTATCTCGTTGCGGTAGTCCGGGATGGACGTCAGGGGCGTGCCCACTGCCAGCGTCGATACCGAGCCCTGCTGCGCCGCTCGCCCTCCACCGGTCCCCGCGGAATCAACGGTGTTCGTCACGCGGCCGAAATTACACGAATGAGCCTGGATAAATTGGAGTCAATCGGGAAGAACGGCCCCGGTCGCGCCGCCGGTAGCGGCGACGATGACCGGTGAGCGCGTCCAGCGCGCAAAATCCGGGTGCACCTCGACGGCGTTAGCCGCACTTACCCAAAGGAATCCCCGATTTGCGCCGCAGATACGAATTGATGAGGTTAGCTGTGAGTGTGCGCATAATCTGCTGCCAACACGCTAATCGGGGTCCTGCGGCAGCAGCCGGCGCACCGGCCGGGTCTCGATGGCGTTGACCGTCAATGCCCGGCGGCTGATGCGCCACCCCGCGTCGGTCAGCACGTACGCGTCGTCATAGCGCAGGTGCCACACCACGTCCACCACCTCGGCGTCGCGTTCGTTCCAGTGGTGCGCGACGCACGCGATCCGCCCGCGGGCGGTGCCGGGTTGCGGGGCCGCGTCGTACACCTCACCGATGATCGCGTGCTCGGTGCGGGTGACCGCGGCGACGGCCGCGACCGCGGTGGTGATGGCCTGCCGTCCGCGATGCGAATGGACCGGCCGCAGATAGGCCGGCGGTGCGGGCACCACCAGCTCCGCATCGGAGGTGAAAAGGTTTGCGACAGCACCAAATTCGCAGTCGTCCACGTTGGCCGCATACCGGTGCACCACATCGCTGAGCGCGGCACGCTGTTCGGCGGAAAGCGTCACGGGCTCAACGACAGCCGTTGCGCACACGCCGACAACAGGTCTTTGGCCTGCTCGATATCGCTGGTCGGCGGCATGGCCAGCACCAGACGGTCGGCGCCCTGATCGGCCAGGCCACCCGCGCGCTCGGCATCGATCTTGGCAACCGAATGGCCCAGGGACACTTCCAGCGCCGCCGGATCGCGGCCCGCTGCCGACGCCTCGTCGTGCATGAGCGTGAGCAGCGACTCGAGTCGCGGCCCGGTGACTCCGAGCGGCTGGAATCCGTCGCCGAGGCGTCCGGCACGGCGCGCGGCGGCCCGGCTGTGCCCGCCGATGTGGATCGGAAGATGTTCGGCCGCAATGGGTTTCGGATAGCACATGACGTGATCGAAGCCGAAGAACTCGCCCGCGAAGGACGCCCCGTCGGGCCGCTGCGCCCACAGCGCCCGCATGACAGCCAACTGCTCGTCGGCCCGCCGGCCACGGCTGTCGAACTCGACATCGCAGGCCGCGAGCTCTTCCGCTAGCCAGCCCACCCCCACACACAGGCGCAGTCGCCCGCCCGACAGCGCGTCGACGGTGGCGGCCCGCTTGGCCAGCACAACCGGGTGGTGGTTGGGCAAAACCAGCACGCCGGTGGCCAACCCCAGGCTGCTCGTGTGGCCGGCCAGAAACGCAAGCAGGTCAAGCGGATCGGGGATCGGGCAATCCGCGGTCAGGCCGACGCGTCCCGAGTTGTCGTAGGGATAGACGCTGTCGTAGCGGGTGAGCAAAACGGTGTGCTCGACCACGACGATCGATTCGAACCCGCAGGCTTCGAGGTGGCGCGCGAAGGCAACCATCCAATCGGGGTCCGCGGTGACACCGTCGGCGACCGGAGCCACGACTGAGACCTTCATGGCTTCAGAAGCTAACAAGGCACTCGACCGGGCGACTAGCGGGCCGTGCTTTCGGCGGCGACGGGTGCGATCGCGCCACGCACGGCTTCGGCGAGCGTGGCAGTCCGGCGATCGGTGAAGACGTCTTCGAGCATCACCGCGCGCCCGTCGGGACCCGTCAGCGGCACCCGCCAGTTCGGGTATTCGTCGGTGGTGCCGGGCTGATTCTGGGTCCGGCGGTCACCGACCGCGTCGGTCAGCGCCACCCCCAGCAGCCGCGACGGCGTCCTGCCCAGGTAGCGGTACAGCGCCAAAACGACTTGCTCGGGGTCGTCCTCGTCGCCGTCGTCGAGCAACCCGACCCGGCGCAGCTCGGCTATCCACGCGGCCAGGTCGGCCCGGTCGGAGTCGAGCTCCTCGTCGACGGGCCGGGTCAGCAGTCCCAACGAATCGCGCAGCCGCACATGGTCACCCGCCAGGTAGCCGGCGGTCGGAGGCAGGTCGTGCGTGGTGACCGAGGACAGGCAGTACTCGCGCCAGCGCTCGGCACGGAGCGGAGCTCCGCTGGCACTCGGGTCGTCGCGGTCCAGCTCGAACCACAGGATCGAGGTGCCCAGCAGGCCCCGCAATAAGAGGTAGTCACGCACCCACGGCTCGACCGTGCCGAGATCCTCACCGACGACGACCGCGCCGGCCCGGTGCGCTTCCAGGGCGACGATGCCGATCATGGCTTCGTGGTCGTACCGCACGTAGGTGCCCTCCTTGGGTGAGGCGCCCCGCGGGATCCACCACAGCCGGAACAACCCGATGATGTGGTCGATGCGCACCCCGCCCGCATGGCGCAGCACCGCGCGGATCAGCGCGCGAAAGGGCCGATATTCGTGCTCGTCCAACCGGTCTGGCCGCCACGGCGGCTGCGACCAGTCCTGGCCGAGCTGATTGAACTCGTCCGGCGGCGCGCCCGCGGTCACCCCGAGCGCCATCATGTCCTGCAGCGCCCAGGCGTCGGCGCCGTTGGGATGCACACCGACGGCCAGGTCATGCATGATGCCCAGCGCCATCCCGGCCCGGATTGCCTGCGACTGCGCCCCGGCAAGCTGCTCGTCGAGTTGCCACTGCAGCCAGCGATGGAAATCGACCGTGTCCGACTGCTTTTCGACGAAGGCCGCGACCCCGGAAGCGTCCGGGTGCTGTAGCGCCCCGGGCCAGGAATGCCAGTCGTCGCCGTACTTCTCGGCCAGCGCGCACCAGGTGGCGAAGTCGTCCAGCGCGCGGCCCTCCCGGTCGCGGAATGCCTTGTAGGACAGCTCCCGTCCCGCCGACCGCGGTTCTTGATGCAGCAGCCGCAGCGCTGCCCGCTTGGCGGCCCACGAGCCGTCGCGGTCGATGGCGTCGACGCGGCCGGCGCGCTGCTGGACCTCGGAGCGCAGCCGGCGGACCCGGCTGCGCTTGGTCAGGTCGGCGAATTCGGGGATCGCCTCGACGCGAAGATAAAGCGGGTTGACGAAGCGCCGCGACGTCGGTAGGTACGGCGACGGCTCCATCGGCTTGGTCGGGGCCGCGGCGTGCAGGGGATTGACCAACAGATAGTCGGCGCCGTGGCGAGACGCCGACCACACCGCCAGGTCGGTCAGGTCTGTCAGATCGCCGACCCCCCACGACTGCCGCGACCGCACGCTGTACAGCTGCGTGGCCAGGCCCCACGCGCGGCGGGCGCCGAGCCGCTCCGGCAGCCCGAGCCAGTCCGGCGTCACGATCAGCGCGGTGCTGGTCTCGGAGTCACCGGAACGCAGGTGCACCCGGTGATAGCCCAGCGGCAGATGGGCGGGCAGCAGGAAGCTGGCCTCGCCGACCCAGCGCCCGTCCAGGTCGTACGGCGGGGTGAAGTTGTCGACCTGTTCGACACCGCCACGCACCGTGCCGTCTTCGAGTTGCAACCACAGCTCGGCGGGATCGCCGTGGGTGACGTGCGCCCAGAACCGGATCTGCTCGCCGGTACGCCCGACGATGGTCGCCGGCAGCCGACGCGCCCAGTGCGACCGCAGCTTCGCGGTCAGCGCGACGTTGCGCTCCTGTTCGTTGTCGGCCGCGACGCCCAGGGCCCCCAGCACCGCCTTCAACGTCGTCTCGGAAACCCCCACCCGGCGGCCGGTCCAGTCCTCGTAGTCCGTCGCGATGCCGTACCTGCGGGCGAGTTCGATCAGCGACGGTGCGAGTTCAGCCATACCGCCATCTTGCTGCCCGGATTCGGGGGCCGGCGACTCGGACCCGGCGCGAGTTAGCGCATTCTTTGCTGGGCGGTGGCCTGCCATTCACTTATCCCCCTGCCATCAACGGCGTCGTGCGCTCGACAGGACGAGATGGCCCGCGGCCACTACGATGCCCTGAGGAGAAGAAAAGGATGCGTTCAGCTCATCCGTGGGGGAAGAGAAACTGCCAGCTCAGTGGCGCATGTTGGTGCCGACCTCGCTGGCGCCCCGGCGCCATGAACGCGGCCGGATCCGGGTGCATAAAGAGATGTAGAAGTGAATGCGCGTTGGCGCCGCGTGGCGAGGTCCTCGCAGGTGCCTTACGGTTGTCATGTAATTCGCGCTGGATCAGTTTCGAGGGACAATATCCAGGCGCATCAGCAGACCGGATGGTGAATTAAGTGGCGGAAGAGAGTCGCGGGCAGCGCGGGTCGGGGTACGGCCTCGGGTTGTCGACGCGGACCCAGGTGACCGGCTATCAGTTCCTTGCACGCCGGACCGCGATGGCACTGACGCGGTGGCGCGTCCGCATGGAGGTCGAGCCGGGACGGCGCCAGAACCTCGCCGTGGTGGCGTCGATCTCCGCCGCGCTGGTGATCTGCCTGGGCGCGCTGCTCTACTCCTTCATCAGCCCGGCGGGCCAGATCAACGAGTCGCCCATCATCGCCGACCGCGATTCGGGCGCGCTGTACGTCCGCGTCGGCGAGAAGCTGTACCCGGCCCTCAACCTGGCGTCGGCGCGGCTGATCACCGGTCGCCCGGACAACCCGCACCTGGTGAAGTCCAACCAGATCGCCACCCTGCCGCGCGGACCGATGGTGGGCATCCCCGGTGCACCGTCGAGCTTCCACCCGACCAATCCGGCCGCCTCGTCCTGGCTGGTCTGCGACACCGTCGCGAACTCGACCGGTGCCGGGGCGCCGTCCGGTGTGACCGTGACGGTGATCGACGGCAACCCGGATTTGAGCAACCACCGGCGGGTGCTGTCCGGGTCGGACGCGGTGGTGCTGAACTACAGCGGGGACGCCTGGGTCATCCGGGACGGGCGCCGCTCCCGCATCGACGGGTCGAACCGATCGGTGCTGCTGCCGCTGGGGCTCACCCCGGAGCAGGTCAGCATGGCGAAGCCGATGAGCCGCGCCCTCTACGACGCGTTGCCGGTGGGTCCGGAGCTGACCGTGCCGCAGATTCAGAACGCGGGCGCCGGGGCGTCGTTCCCGAACGCGCCCGGCCCGATCGGCACGGTGATCGTCACCCCGCAAATCAGTGGGCCGCAACAGTATTCGTTGGTGTTGGCCGACGGTGTGCAGACGCTCCCACCGCTGGTGGCCCAGATCCTGCAGAACGCCGGACCGGGCAACACCAAACCGGTGACCGTGGAGCCGTCCGCCTTGGCCAAGATGCCGGTGGTCAACAAGCTGGACCTGTCGTCCTACCCGGACGCACCGCTGAACGTGATGGACATCCGCGAGAACCCGGCGACCTGCTGGTGGTGGCAGAAGACCTCCGGTGAAAACCGGGCCCGCGTCCAGGTCATCTCCGGCGCGACCATTCCGGTCGAGCAGAAGGACATCAGCAAGGTCGTGTCGCTGGTCAAGGCCGACACCACCGGCCGCGAAGCCGACCAGGTCTTCTTCGGGCCCGACTATGCGAACTTCGTGGCCGTCACCGGAAACGATCCCGGGGCCAAGACGACCGAGTCGCTGTGGTGGCTCACGGATGCGGGTGCCCGGTTCGGAGTGGACGACACCCGCGAGGTACGAGAGGCGTTGGGCCTGAAGACGAAACCGGGCCTGGCGCCGTGGGTAGCACTGCGACTGCTACCGCAAGGGCCGACGTTGTCGCGGGCGGATGCGCTGGTGGAGCACGACACGCTACCGATGGATATGTCTCCAGGAGAGTTGACGGTACCGAAGTGAAACGTGGATTTGCGCGGCCGACGCCGGAGAAGCCTCCGGTAATCAAGCCGGAGAACATCGTCCTCCCGACGCCGCTGAGCATCCCGCCGCCGGAGGGCAAGCCCTGGTGGTTGATCGTGGTCGGCGTCGTGGTGGTCGGCCTGCTGATCGGTATGGTCGCTATGACCTTCGCCAGCGGCTCGCACGTGTTCGGTGGCGCGGGCTCGATCTTCCCGATCTTCATGATCGGTGGCGTCGCGATGATGATGTTCGGCGGCCGGTTCGGCGGCCAGCAGCAGATGAGCCGGCCCAAGCTGGACTCGATGCGTGCCCAGTTCATGCTGATGCTGGACATGCTGCGCGAGACCGCGCACGAGTCGGCCGACAGCATGGACGCCAACTACCGGTGGTTCCATCCGGCACCCACCACCCTGGCCGCCGCGGTCGGGTCGTCGCGGATGTGGGAACGCAAACCCGACGGCAAAGACCTGAACTTCGGCGTGGTCCGCGTCGGCGTCGGGATGACGCGTCCCGAAGTGACCTGGGGTGAGCCCCAGAACATGCCCACCGACATCGAGCTCGAGCCGGTGACCGGTAAGGCACTTCAGGAATTCGGTCGCTATCAAAGCGTCGTCTACAACCTGCCCAAGATGATCTCGGTGCTGGTCGAGCCCTGGTACTCGCTGGCCGGAGACCGCGAGCAGGTGGTGGGACTGATGCGGGCGATCATCTGCCAGCTGGCGTTCTCGCACGGCCCCGACCACATGCGGATGATCGTGGTCAGTTCGAATCTGGACGAATGGGACTGGGTGAAGTGGCTGCCGCACTTCGGCGACCCGCGCCGCCAGGACGCCGCCGGCAACGCGCGGATGGTATACAGCGCGGTTCGCGAGTTCGCCGCCGAGCAGGCCGAATTGTTCGCCGGCCGTGGGTCTTTCACGCCCCGCCACGCCAGTTCGTCGGCCCAGACGCCGACGCCCCACACCGTCATCATCGCCGACGTCGTTGACCCGCAATGGGAGTACGTGATCAGCGGCGAGGGCGTCGACGGGGTGACGTTCTTCGACCTCACCGGCTCCGCGATGTGGAGTGCGGTTCCGGAGCGCACCCTGCGGTTCGACGACAAGGGTGTGATCGAGGCGCTGCCCCGCGACCGCGACACCTGGATGGTCATCGACGAGAAGCCGTGGTTCTTCGCCCTCACCGACCACATCAGCATCGCCGAGGCGGAGGAGTTCTCGCAGAAGCTGGCACGGTGGCGCCTCGCCGAGGCATACGAAGAAATCGGCCAGCGGGTGGCGCACATCGGCGCCCGGGACATCATGGCCTACTACGGAATTGACGATCCCGGCCACATCGACTTCCAGGCGCTGTGGGGTAGCCGCAACGACTCGATGGGCCGGTCGCGGCTGCGTGCGCCGTTCGGTGTCCGTTCCGACAATGGCGAGCTGCTGTTCTTGGACATGAAGTCGCTGGACGAAGGCGGCGACGGTCCGCACGGCGTCATGTCCGGTACGACCGGTTCGGGTAAGTCGACCCTGGTGCGGACCGTGATCGAATCGCTGATGCTCAGCCATCCGCCGGAGGAGCTGCAGTTCGTGCTGGCCGACCTCAAGGGTGGGTCGGCGGTCAAGCCGTTCGCCGGCGTCCCGCACGTGTCCCGGATCATCACCGACCTGGAAGAGGACCAGGCGTTGATGGAGCGCTTCCTGGACGCGCTGTGGGGTGAAATCGCCCGCCGCAAGGCGATCTGCGACAGCGCCGGCGTCGACGACGCCAAGGAATACAACTCGGTGCGCAGCCGGATGCGCGCGCGTGGCCAGGACATGGCGCCGCTGCCGATGCTCGTGGTCGTCATCGACGAGTTCTACGAGTGGTTCCGCATCATGCCGACGGCGGTCGACGTCCTCGACTCGATCGGCCGTCAGGGCCGCGCGTACTGGATCCACCTGATGATGGCGTCGCAGACCATCGAGAGCCGCGCCGAAAAGCTCATGGAGAACATGGGTTACCGGTTGGTGCTGAAAGCGCGTACCGCCGGTGCGGCGCAGGCGGCCGGTGTGCCGAACGCGGTCAACCTGCCCGCTCAGGCCGGTCTGGGCTACTTCCGCCGCAGCCTGGAAGACATCACCCGATTCCAGGCCGAGTTCCTGTGGCGGGACTACTTCCCGCGCGGCCTCACCGACGACGGGGACGAAGCGCCGGCGCTGGTGCACAGCATCGACTACGTCCGCCCGCAATTGTTCACCAACTCGTTCACCCCGCTGGAGGTCAGCGTCGGGGGGCCGGAAATCACCCCGGCCGTCCCGGCGAACGGTGACGCGCTCCCGATCGAGGCCACCGAGGAGGACGACGCCGAAGGGATCAGGACGCCCAAGGTCGGTACGGTCATCATCGACCAGCTGCGCAAGATCGACTTCCAGCCGTACCGGCTGTGGCAGCCGCCGTTGAACCAGCCCGTCGCCATCGACGAGTTGGTGAACCGGTTCCTCGGCCACCCCTGGCAGCAGGACTATGGCACCGCGCGCGATCTGGTCTTCCCGATCGGAATCATCGACCGCCCGTTCAAGCACGATCAGCCGCCGTGGACGGTCGACACCTCCGGGCCCGGTGCCAACGTCTTGATCCTGGGCGCCGGTGGTTCGGGTAAGACCACCGCCCTGCAGACGCTGATCTGTTCGGCGGCACTGACCCACACACCCGAGCAGATCCAGTTCTACTGCCTGGCCTACAGCGGCACCGCGCTGACCACGGTCGCGCGTCTGCCCCACGTCGGTGAGGTGGCCGGCCCGACCGACCCGTACGGTGTGCGCCGCACGGTGGCCGAACTGCTGGCCCTGGTTCGCGAGCGCAAGCGCAGCTTCCTCGAGTACGGGATCGCCTCGATGGAGGTGTTCCGGCGGCGGAAGTTCGGCGGTGAGCCCGGCCCGGTTCCCAACGACGGCTTCGGCGACGTCTACCTGGTGGTGGATAACTACCGTGCGCTGGCCGAAGAAAACGAGGTCCTGATCGAGCAGGTCAACGTGATCATCAATCAGGGCCCCTCGTTCGGGGTGCACGTGGTGGTCACCGCCGATCGCGAATCGGAGCTGCGGCCGCCGGTGCGCAGCGGTTTCGGCTCCCGGGTCGAGCTGCGGCTGGCGGCCGTGGAAGACGCCAAGCTGGTGCGTTCGCGGTTCGCCAAGGACGTTCCGGTCAAGCCGGGTCGCGGCATGGTCGCGGTCAACTACGTCCGCCTCGACGCCGACCCGCAGTCCGGTCTGCACACGCTGGTGGCGCGGCCCGCGCTGGCCAGCACGCCGGACTATAGCTTCGAGTCCGACAGCATCGCCGAAGCGGTCAGCCGGATCGCGAGCGGTCAGGCTCCGCCGGTGCGCCGGCTGCCGGCGATCTTCGGTGTCGAACAGCTTCGGGAGCTTGCCGCGCAGGACACCCGCCAGGGCGTCGGTGCGGGCGGAATCGCCTGGGCCATCTCGGAATTGGACCTGTCGCCGGTGTACCTCAACTTTGCCGAGAACGCGCACCTGATGGTGACCGGCCGTCGCGAATGTGGGCGTACCACGACGCTGGCCACCATCATGTCCGAGATCGGGCGGTTGTATGCACCCGGAGCAACCAGCGCGCCGCCACCGCCACCGGGGCAGCCCTCGGCGCAGGTGTGGCTGGTGGACCCGCGCCGTCAGCTGCTGACCGCGCTCGGCTCCGATTACGTGGAGAAGTTCGCCTACAACCTCGATGGCGTGCAGGCGATGATGGGCGAACTGGCCGCGGTCCTGGCCGGCCGCGAGCCGCCGCCGGGGTTGTCCGCCGAGGAGTTGCTGTCGCGGAACTGGTGGAGCGGGCCGGAGATCTTCTTGATCGTCGACGACATCCAGCAGCTGCCGGCAGGTTTCGACTCGCCGCTGCACAAGGCGGCCCCGTGGGTGACCCGGGCCGCGGATGTCGGCCTGCACGTGATCGTCACGCGCACGTTTGGTGGTTGGTCCTCGGCCGGCAGCGACCCGATGCTGCGGGCACTGGCCCAGGCGAACGCGCCGCTGCTGGTGATGGACGCCGACCCCGACGAGGGATTCATCCGCGGCAAGATGAAGGGTGGTCCGCTGCCGCGTGGTCGAGGCCTGCTGATGGCCGAAGACACCGGCGTGTTCGTCCAGGTCGCAGCGACCGAGCTGCGTAAGTAGGACGGGCGCGGCTGCGCCGGGGCCGACCGGGCGGGTTTCAGCCCCAGCGCAGCGGTAATGCCTTGAGCGCGAAGCTCTTTGACGGGTAATTGATCACGGGGGAGTAGTCCTCGGGCAGTTCGAAATCCGGAATCTGGCTGAGCCACTCCGCGACGATCACCGTCAGCTCGATGCGCGCCAGGTGAGAGCCCAGGCAGCGGTGCGGCCCACCGCCGAATCCCCAGTGCCGGTGGACTTTTCCGTCCATGTTGAGCTCGTTGGTGGACATCGCGTCGCTGTCGTCGCGGTTGACCGCCGCCATGCACAGCCGGACCGATGTGCCGGGCGGTAACGTCATGCCGCCGACTTCGACGAATTCGGTGGTGATCCGCGGCGCCACCGGTGCCGACGGTTCGAGCCGGACGATCTCCTCGATGAAAACCCTGATCTGCTTAGGGTTGTCGCGCAACTCTTTGCGCAGCTGTGGTCTGCGTGCCAATTCGAACAGCGAGAATCCGATGGCCGCGGTCACCGTGTCCAGCCCGGCCAGGATCAACAGGTGACTCATGCCCAGGAGTTCGAGGTCGGTGAAGTCGCCCTTGCCGGTCATCACTTGCGACAACATGTCCGACCCCGGGTTTTGCCGGCGCTGCGCGATCGCGTCGACCAGATACGCCAGCAGCCGCTCGGACTTCTCCACGTCGCTCTGGGTAATGAAGGGCTTTTCGCCGACGACGGCGTTCTTCCAGTCGATGAGAAGGTCGCGGTCCTCCAGCGGCAGGCCATAGAGGTCCATGAAGACCTGAAACGGGTACAGGTGTGCGAAATCCGCCATCACTTCGCACTCGCCCCGCCCGGCCAGGGCCCCGATCATGTCGCCGGCGTGACGCTGCAGCACCGGACGCGACTTACTCAACGAGTGCGGGCTGAAGTAGGGCTGCAGAACTTGGCGGTAGCGGGTGTGCTGCGGCGGGTCAAATGCCAGTGGCAGCACCGGCAATGGGTGTCCCGGGGGCTGCAGGACCGTCGATGAGAACACCTTGGTGTTGCGCAGTGCGGCAAGCACATCCTCGCGGCGGGTGATGTAGTAGTGGCCGTTCATGAACACCACCGGTCCGGCGTCGCGCAGCGTCTTCCACCCGATGCCCCGATCAACCGTCATCGGTAGTTCGGCGAAATCGAGCCGGGGTAGGTAGAAAGAGCCCTGTTGGCCTTCGCTCATGCGCTTGGATCTCCGGTTGTCTGGCTGTGTTGAATAACCCTGACGCGATTGCACCTTTGTCGGACTCGGGCGATATCAACACGTGGCGGCACATCAATATTGCATGCGCGGCAAAGGAACACGATCCGCCTGCTCGAACTAATCCAGGGTTTCCGGTACCCGGAATCGGTTGGCGAACATCTTCGACACTTTACCGACCGACTAATCTGGGTATCGACTCGTGAAACCCAAGCTCGGCCGATTGCGAAGACGTCGACCGGCATACCGGGCCACCTAGGGAGGAAGCCTCGTGAGGGTCCGTCTGGAACAGTCGAGATGTGTGGGCCACGCCCAGTGTTACGCCGTCGACCCGGACCTGTTTCCCATTGACGAGTCCGGTTATTCGATTCTCGAGGAGCACGAGGTCAGGCCCGAGGACGAACAAGCGACCCGCGACGGCGTCGCTTCCTGCCCCGAAATGGCGCTGATTCTCGAAGAGGACTGACGGCGCGTGCCGCCGGGAGGCGTCCCGCGGCGATTGGTCAGTAGGCAAACGATTGATGAACAATCCGTTGCCATTTATGAACTCTCGCCGACCGGGAATGAACAGTGGCTGGCCATTGATGAACAGGTGGCTTTGGGGTGTCGGTGTTTGCCTCATAACGAACTAATCTCAGTGCCGGGCGGCAGTTCGGGCACACGCGAGCTGCCGCTTGGTTGCTGATAGTGGGGGATTAGCCGAGGCCAGAAGGTGCATGACGTTCCTGACCAGATGTCCGAGAAGCGCGGTGGCAGACCACCTTTGCGGACGCAGTCAACTGGTCACGATGCGTCGTCCGGCTCGGCTGATGGGGATGCGGGGCCAAGCGGTCCCGATCGTGGCTCCCGTGGACGCAGCAGCCCACCGGTGGCGTCGTTTACAGAGCCGTGACCACGGCCACCACTGATTCCTATGTGACAGCCGAGACCGCTTGCGCTCCCGGCCAACTGAGGAGGACACGGTGTTTGACTTCGCGGCGTTACCGCCCGAAATCAATTCCGGTCGCATGTATGCGGGTCCGGGGTCGGGGCCGATGATGGCCGCGGCCGCCGCATGGGATGAGCTTGCGGCGGAATTGGGTGTAGCGGCCAGCGGCTACAACTCGGTGGTTACCGAGCTGACCAGCGGGCCGTGGGTGGGGCCGGCATCGATGTCGATGGTCTCGGCGATCACCCCATTCGTGAGCTGGCTCAGTGCGGTGGGGGCGCAGGCCGAGGAGACGGCCAGTCAGGGCCGGGCGGCTGCGGCGGCGTTTGAGGCGGCGTTTGCGATGACGGTGCCGCCGCCGGTGATCGCGGCCAATCGAGTCTTGCTGGCGAACCTGATTGCGACGAATTTCTTTGGGCAGAACACTCCGGCGATCGCGGCGACCGAGGCGCAGTACATGGAAATGTGGGCCCAGGACGCCGGTGCTATGTACGGTTACGCGGCGTCGTCGGCGGCCGCCTCGACGTTGAGCCCGTTCGTCACGCCACCAAACACGACTACGCCGGAGGCGGGTGCCGACCAGGCGGCCGCGGTGAGCCAGGCCCTAGCCCAGCCGGCGGGCAACACCGCACAAACCACGGCCAACGCGACTTCGCAAATGGCGACGCTGAACGCATCTTCAGCGATCCAGCCCGCGGCGGTAACGACAACCTCGCAGCCCGGGCCGTTCACCTGGCTCACGAGTGCGATCCAGAACTTCATGCAGTCGGGTTTGCCGACCCCGACGAACAACTACCTGGGGCTGAACGCCACCTTCTACACGACGATCTTCAAGCAAACCTCCGGTCTTGCGTATTTCTCGAATGGTATTCCCGCCTTTTGGGCGCAGCTGGCCCAGCAGTTGGTCTTCGGTCCCGGTGGTAGTACGGCCGGTGCCAGTGGTGCGTGGTATCCCACTCCGCAGTTCGCGAGTTTGGGTTTGGGCAACTTGGGTGGTGTGGGCCACGTGGGCGCGGTCTCGGCCGGGGCGGGGCAGGCCGCCCGGGTCGGGATGCTCTCGGTCCCGCAGCATTGGGGGACGTTGACCTCGGCGGTCAGTCCGGCGGCGTTGTCGGAGGAGGCCACCCCGGTTCAAGCCGCAGCGACCGGCGGGGCGAATTCGCCTGCCAATGGTCTTCTGCGCGGCATGCCGGTCGGATCGGTCGGGCGCCGCGGCGCGGCGGCCGGCTACGTCAACAAATACGGCTTCCGCTACAGCGTGCTGACTCGCCCACCGTCGGCCGGATGACGGAAGCCAGATGAATGCCATGAGCCGCAACGCAAGTCTCGCCGGGCCCGACGGAAGGAAAGAATCTAGATGTCTTTTGTGACCACGCAGCCCGAGGCGCTCGCCGCCGCAGCGGGCAATCTGCAAACCATCGGCTCAACGCTGAGCGCTCAGAACGCCGCGGCGGCGGCCCCAACGACAGGGGTGGTGCCGGCCGCTGCCGACGAGGTGTCGGCACTGACGGCGGCGCAGTTCGCTGCGCACGCACAGACGTACCAGGCCGTCAGCGCTCAGGCTGCGGCGATCCACGAAATGTTTGTCAACACCCTGAGCACCAGCTCCGGGTCGTACGCGGTGACTGAGGCGGCCAACGCGGCCGCGACTGGTTAAGGAGTCAATGATGTTGGATTACGGAGCGTTTCCCCCGGAGTTCAATTCGGCGCGGATTTATTCTGGTCCGGGGTCGGGGTCCTTGATGGCCGCGGCGTCGGCGTGGAGCGCGCTGGCGGCCGAGCTCAATTCGGCGGCGCTGAGTTATGAGCAGGTGGTCACCGCGCTGAGCAGCGAGGATTGGACCGGCACGGCGTCGGCGACGATGGCCCAGGCGGTGGCGCCTTACATCACCTGGATGACCACCACGGCCGCGCAGGCCGAGGAGGCGGCCACCCAGGCGCGTGCAGCCGCCGCGGCCTACGAGACCGCGCTGGCCTCATCGGTGCCGCCCCCACTGATTGCGGCCAACCGGATGCAATCGCAGCAGCTGCAGGCCACGAACGTGTTGGGCCAGAACACGCCGCTGATCGCGCAGCTGGAGGCGCAATACGGCCAGATGTGGGCCCAGGACGCCGGCGCGATGTACAGCTACGCCGGCCAGTCCGCGACGGCGTCGAACGTGACGCCGTTCCAGAAGGCACCGGAGACGACCAACCCGACGGGTCAGGCCACCCAAGCCGCGGCGGTCACCAACGCGACGACCAACTCGACGGCGACCAACACGACCAAGGCGTTGCAGTCGTTGGCGCAGCCGGCGACGAGTTCGACGGTCAAGGCCGCGGCGACAACCACGACCCAGGCGACGCAGGCCACCGACCCGCTGTCCGAGATCTGGTTCCTGTTGACCGGCCAGACCACCCTGCCCACCAACCTGGGCACGGCGGTCAACGGCTACAACCCATTCTCCAGCCTCTTCTACAACACCGAGGGTTTGCCGTACTTCAGCACCGGTATGGCCAACACCTTCACCCAGATCGCCAAGTCGACCGGGCTGCTTACCGGGCCGGCCCCGGCCGTGGCCAAGGCGTTGCCCGGTTTGGGTGGTTTGGGTGGCATGTTGGGTGGCGGTGCGGCGGCCGCGCATCCGGTGGCGGCGCTGGGCAGTGCGGCCTCGGTGGGCGGCAAGTTGTCGGTGCCGGTGGCCTGGTCGGGGGCGCCGGCCGCGCCGGCGCTGGGTCACGCGATCCCGGTCAGCAGCATCAGCGCTGCCCCGGAGGCCGCGGGCGGACCCGGGAACCTGCTCGGCGGCATGCCGCTGGCGGGTGCCGGTGCCGGCGGGCACGGAGTGGTCGGTCCCAAGTACGGATTCCGGCCCACCGTCATGGCCCGACCGCCCTTCGCGGGATAGTCCCGAGCCGGCCACGCACCGGCGCGAGCCACAACGCGCCCTGCCCCGAACATCGGCGGCAGGGCGCGTTTTCGCGTGCATCGGGGGCTGGCGCAGCGAACCTCGCGGCGGCTTTATCTGCGCCCGGATTTTATCCCGCGCTGGTGTTTTCGGCTTGATGCAGCCGCCCCGAAACGGTCCGCCGTGTGGGGGCCGTGAGCCGGTGATGCATGACGCTGCCGGGATGTTCTTGCAGGTAATGACGGCGACGGTGAGACGCGTCCGGTGACGCCTCGATTCTGCTGCCACACCGGAACAGCGCAAGCGAACCGTCGGCGCCGCAGCGGTCGCTCAATCGCGAAGCGGCGAGGGGCCGGAGTGGCCCTTTAGCCTCCGAGGCAAGCAATTTCTGATGGTCAATCACTCAGAGGTCACTCGCGAGGGGATACATGTCGTTCGAGCCGGGTGCTTCGTAGCCATGGACTTCGGGGCATTACCGCCGGAGATCAATTCCGGTCGCATGTATGCGGGTCCGGGGTCGGGGCCGATGATGGCCGCGGCCGCCGCATGGGATGAGATTGCGGCGGAAGTGGGTGTGGCGGCCAACGGCTACAACTCGGTGGTTACCGAGCTGACCAGCGCCCCCTGGGTGGGTCCGGCCGCGGCGTCGATGCTGTCGGCGGTCGCGCCGTACGTGAGCTGGCTGAGTGTTCTGGCCGCGCAGGCCGAGGAGACCGCGGGCCAGGGGCGGGCGGCCGCGGCGGCGTTCGAGGCGGCGTTTGCGATGACCGTGCCGCCGCCGGTGATCGCGGCCAATCGAGTACTGCTGGCGAACCTGGTGGCGACGAATTTCTTCGGGCAGAACACTGCGGCGATCGCGGCGACCGAGGCGCAGTACATGGAGATGTGGGCCCAGGACGCCGCCGCGATGTACGGCTATGCCGGCGCATCGGCGTCGGCCGCGCAGCTGGCCCCGTTCACGTCACCGCCCAACACGACCACCCCGGAGGCGGGCTCGGACCAGGCCGCCGCGGTCGCCCAGGCCGTCGCCCAGCCGGCGGGCAGCACCGCGCAGAGCACTTCCCAGCTGGTGACGCCACAAGCGTTGTCGGCCACCACAACTCAAGCGCTGACACAAGCCTCGACGACCGCGTCGCAGCCGGGACCGTTCACCTGGCTCACGAGTGCGATCCAGAACTTCATGCAGTCGGGTTTGCCGACCCCGACGAACAACTACCTGGGGCTGAATCCCAGCTTCTACACCGTGCTACTCAAACAGACCACAGGCCTTGGCTACTTCTCGAACGGCATAACGAGCTTCTGGTCGTCGATCGCCCAGCAGTTGATCTCTGGCCCCGGTGGTAGCACGGCCGGCGCCGGTGGTGCCTGGTACCCGACTCCGCAGTTCGCGAGCCTGGGTCTGGGCAACCTGGGCGGTGTGGGCCACGTGAGTGCGGTTACCGCGGGTGCCGGGCAGGCCGCCCGGGTCGGGATGCTCTCGGTTCCGCAGCATTGGGCCACCCTGACCTCGGCGGTGAGCCCGGCGACGCTTTCCGAGGAGGCCACTCCGATCCAGGCCGCGGCGACCGGCGGCGCGAATTCGCCTGCCAATGGTCTGCTGCGCGGCATGCCGGTCGGGTCGGTCGGGCGCCGCGGTGCCGCCGCCGGCTACGTCAACAAATACGGTTTTCGCTACAGCGTGCTGACACGCCCGCCGTCGGCCGGATAAGCGGCGGAATCGGGCATGTACTCCCTCACCTTTATCCGCGGCCGGATTTTATCCCCGGCTTCCACACACGTGCGCCGGGCTGCGCCGGCATCGCACCGCGGGGCGTCCGGTCGACAGGTACCCTCACGCGGCGATTCCCGCAGCTCACACCGGCTTTCGGGGCCGGAGTTCGGGCGGTCGGCGGGCGCCGAGCGCCGGGCCCCGGCATCCGGCGCAAAGGCGCGCCAAAGACCAGCCACGTCACTGACCGGCGCAGCGGTGGTCACCAGCGGATTAACGTTTTTCACTACTCGGCGCATCGATTCGATCGGCACAGGTTAAGGGGCATATTCGTGGTGGATTATGGGGCGTTCCCACCGGAGTTCAATTCGGCGCGGATCTACTCGGGTCCGGGGTCGGGTTCGTTCATGGCTGCGGCGTCGGCGTGGAGCGCGCTGGCGGCCGAGCTCAACTCGGCCGCGCTGAGCTATGACAACGTGATCACCTCGCTGAACAGCGAGGAGTGGCTGGGGACGGCGTCCACGGCCATGGTGCAGGCTGCCCAACCGTATGTGGCCTGGCTGACCACGACGGCCGCGCAGGCCGAGGAGGCGGCCACCCAGGCGCGTGCGGCCGCCGCGGCGTACGAGACGGCGCTGGCCTCATCGGTGCCGCCCCCACTGATTGCGGCCAACCGGATGCAATCGCAGCAGCTGCAGGCCACGAACGTGTTGGGCCAGAACACGCCGCTGATCGCGCAGCTGGAGACCCAGTACGGCGAGTACTGGGCCCAGGATGCCGGTGCGATGTACGGCTACGCCGGCCAGTCCGCGACGGCGTCGAACGTGACGCCGTTCCAGAAGGCACCGGAGACGACCAACCCGACGGGTCAGGCCACCCAAGCCGCGGCGGTCACCAACGCGACGACCAACTCGACGGCGACCAACACGACCAAGGCGTTGCAGTCGTTGGCGCAGCCGGCGACGAGTTCGACGGTCAAGGCCGCGGCGACAACCACGACCCAGGCGACGCAGGCCACCGACCCGCTGTCCGAGATCTGGTTCCTGTTGACCGGCCAGACCACCCTGCCCACCAACCTCGGAACGCTCGTCAACGGCTACAGCCCGTTTGCGGGTTTGTTCTATAACACCGAGGGTTTGCCGTACTTCAGTACCGGTATGGCCAACACCTTCACGCAGATCGCCAAATCGGTCGGTGCCATCGGTGGTGCGGCTCCGGCGGCGGCCAAGGCGTTGCCCGGTTTGGGTGGTTTGGGTGGCATGTTGGGTGGCGGTGCGGCGGCCGCGCATCCGGTGGCGGCGCTGGGCAGTGCGGCCTCGGTGGGCGGCAAGTTGTCGGTGCCGGTGGCCTGGTCGGGGGCGCCGGCCGCGCCGGCGCTGGGTCACGCGATCCCGGTCAGCAGCATCAGCGCTGCCCCGGAGGCCGCGGGCGGACCCGGGAACCTGCTCGGCGGCATGCCGCTGGCGGGTGCCGGTGCCGGCGGGCACGGAGTGGTCGGTCCCA